>JAILZB010000055.1 GCA_023512725.1 Chloroflexota bacterium
GAGAAGGTGCCGGTTGCGGGCAAGACGGGGACGGCCGAGAGCGGGCAGCAGCAGCCGCACGCCTGGTTCGCGGAGTTTGCGCCGGTGGACGGGGCGAAGCTGGCAGGGGTTGTCATGATCGAGCACGGTGGCGAGGGCTCGGTGACGGCAGCGCCGCTGGCACGGCAGATGGTGGATGCGGCCGTGCAGGCGGGCATCATCACGCAGTAGCGGGGGAAGCGGCGATGGCAGCGGAGCAGGCCGGTGAACGGCTGGCGCGCGGGCAGCAGCTGCCACGGCTGCGTGGCGCGGGGCTGGACGGCGAGGTGGACACGCGGCAGTGGTACTGGCGCCGCAACCTCGTGGTGCTGTTCACGCATGCCTGGCCGTGTCCGGGCTGTGCGGCCTACGTGGAGCAGCTGGCGGAGCGCGAGCCAGCGATTGCCGCGGCGCGCGGGCAATTGCTCGTGGTGGTTGCCTTGGGGCCGACGATCGCGGTGGGGGAGCTGACGCGACTGGGCCGAGGCACGGCGGTGCTGCTCGACGAGGATGGCGCGCTGCATGGGCGGTGCGGGCTGCGGGGCGTGGGCGGTCAGCCGGTGGCGGCGCTGGTCGTGACCGACGACCTTGGGACGATCTACGCAGGCTGGGACGCTGGCGCCGGGCACGCCTTTCCAGCGCCAGACGAGGTTGTTTCCTGGGTTGAATTTGTCTCCTATCAGTGCCGGGAGTGCGGCGCTGATAGCCCGGTGGTGCTCGACGGCTAGAAGGGCGCGGGCAGGTCGAGTTCGGCGGCCAGGGCGCGGAGGTCGTCGAGGACTTTGGGATGGAGCGGGATGCCGTTGGCGCGCCGGTCGGCCTCGGCCTCGCGCTCGGGATCGCCGGGCACGAGCACGCGTGCGACGCCGGGGCGTGGGGCGGCGGAGCGGAGCGTGCGGAGCATCTCGTCCATGGCGGCGCGGAACTGGTCCTCGGGCTGGAAGGCGTCGATGCGCCAGGCCATGAAGGCGTGGCCAGTGCCGGAGGGGCGTGGCGCGCTCCGTGAGCCGGCGACGTGGTAGCCCCAGGGGCCGCCGGCGAGTGGGCCACAGAGAACTTCGATGAAGAGACCGAGGCCGTAGCCTTTGTGCGCGCCGAGTTCGGGCAGCGCGCCGAGCGGCGTGAGGGCGACGGCGGTGAAGGGGTCGGTGGTCAGCTCGCCGTCGGCATCATAGGCCCAGCCGCGGGGGATGGGCTTTCCCTCGCGCTGGGCGATTTCGATTTTGCCCCAGGCGACGGTGCTCGTGGCCATGTCGAGGACGAAGGGCGGCTCCTCGCCCGCGGGGATGGCGACGGCGATGGGGGCGGTGCTGAGATAGGGGTCACGCGCGCCAGCGGGGACGACGAGCGGCGTGGCGTTGGTCATGGCGACGCCGCAGAGGCCGGCCTCGAGCGCCATGGTGGCGTAGTACCCCGCAATGCCGAAGTGGTTGCTGTTGCGGACCGTCGTGAGGCAGAAGCCGGTCTGCTGGGCCTTGGCGATGCAGCGCTGCATGGCGCGGTAGGCCGACGGCATGCCGAGGCCGTTGTCGGCGTCGAGCGCGAGCGTCGCGGGGGTTTCGGCGAGGACGCGGAGGGTTGGCCGCAGGTTGATGACGCCCTGGCGGATGCGGGTGATGTAGCCGCGCAGGCGCGGAACGCCGTGCGACTCGATGCCGCGGACGTCGGATGCGATCAAGATGTCGGCGCTAATCCGGGCATCGTCATCAGGGACGCCGACCCGGCGGAAGGCGTCAACGACGAAAGCATGGAGCGTGTCGACCGGCACGCGAACCTCGTTCTGCCCCACAACAGTCCCCCTTTTCCTGAATAACGCAGTGCTTGCCGAACAGGCGCGCCAACCGTTGTGCGCTCGTGGGCATGGTACTATGCCAGTGGTCGTCTGTCAGGGTGGATTGGGAGGGAACCAATGCAGGAACGACGGCGGATCGGGGTGATTGTGGTGCCGCTCGATGGCTCGGCGCTGGCCGAGGAGGCGCTGCCCCACGCGGTGCTGCTAGCGCGCAAGCTCGACGTGCCCCTGCGGCTGCTGCGGGTGGTGCCCGAGGATGCGACGCCGGAGGTGGGCGCTGAGGCTCGGGCGTACGTCGAGGATGTGGCAAAGCGGCTGGCCGTCGCGGCGCACGGCGAGATCCGCTATGGCGATCCAGCTGGGGAGATTATCGACTATGTGCAGGAGCAGCCCGATCCGCTGATCGTGATGACGACGCACGGGCGGGGCGGCGTTGGGCGCTGGATCTCCGGCAGTGTTGCTGACAAGGTGGTGCGGCACGCTGGTGTGCCCGTGCTGCTGTTGCGCTCGGGGGTGACGCACGCCGTGCCGGACACGCTGCGGACGCTGCTCGTGCCGCTAGACGGCTCGGCCCTGGCGGAGGCGGCGCTGCCCTATGCGGTGGAGCTGGCGGCGCGCACGGGAGCGACGATCCAGCTGGCGCGGGTGGTCGATGTGCCGGCGATGCTTTACCAGAGCTGGGGGCAGATGCCAGCGAGCGCGGACATTATCAACCAGCTCGAGCAGGATCTGGTGCAGGATGCTGAGAGCTACCTGTCGATGGTGGCCGAACAGCTGCGTTCGCAGGGAGTTGTCGTCAAGACGCAGGTGCAGCGTGGCCTGCCGGTGGCGGAGCTGCTGGCGCTGGAGCAGGAAGTCCAGCCTGACTTGGTCGTGATGGCGACGCACGGGCGCAGTGGGCTGAGCCGGCTGGTGTTGGGGAGCGTGGCCGAGCGGCTGCTGCGTGAGGGCACGGTGCCATTGCTGCTGGTGCGGCCGTCCGAGGAGCCAGCGCTGAGCGAAGCCTAGCGGGCGAGACGGGCGAGTGTCCAGGCGGCGACGGCGAGGAGCCCCGCGGCGAGCGCCGTGATCAGGGCGGGGACGAGGGCGAAGGCGATGCCGGCCACCGTGGGCAACCGTGCCAGGGCAGCGACGACGGCGAGCTGGGCGAGGCCGCGCCAGGCAAGCGCGCGCCAGGCAAGCAAGGCGAGCCAGGCGAGCAGGGCAGCGAGGAAGCCATGGCTGAAGGCGCGGCGGCGGCTCACCTGGCCGACGAGGCCGGTGAGCAGGCCGGCGACGGGCACCGCCCACCACCAGCCGATGAGCAGCATGGCTGCGGCAATGAGCAGGGCGAGGGGGAGGATCAGCCAGGGGAGCCAGCGGGCTGCGGCGCGCATCACGACGCTCCTTTCGGGCGAAGCTGCCAGACGCGGACGACCCAGCCGCCTGGGGCGGCCTGTGGGGTTTCGGGGAAGTAGAGCGGCTTGACCTGGTGGTTGAGCCAGAGCGGTAGCTGGTCGTCGTAGTGCGGGCTGGTTGGGTCTTCGGATTCGCCGGCGGGGAAGACGCCGACGGAGCGAGTGAGATCAGCCAGGTCAGCGATCATGCGCCAGCTGGCACCGCCGGTCGATGACTCGCCACCGCTGGGGTCGACGGTGAAGCTGTCGCCGTCGGTAGGGTAGGGGCCGCGGGCGAGGCGCGGGGCCTGGGTGAGGGATGGGATGAGGCGGCGGTGGATGGCACCCCACTGCCAGCTGGCTGGGTTGGCGCCGAGACGCTGGGCGAGGTCGTTGACCGCGGATTCGAGCGCGTTATGGAAGAGGGTGGGGAGTGAACGGGGCTGGCCGGTGGAGGGGTCGGCGAGCCAGCGCTGGAGGGCCTGGGCGCGGTCGGCGGGGGTGCCGGTGGTGAGCACTTCGGCGGCGACGACGAGGTTGCCGTCCCAGCCGTCCTGGTGCGGCGTGAAGTTGTGCAAGGTGTAGGTGGTTTGGTCGAGACCGGCCTGGGCCCACCAGGGGCCGAAGAGCTGGACGATGAAGGCCTGGAGGAAATGCCACCAGATGGCGGGGGCAGCCTGGTTGGCTGCCATGGTGCCGTCCCACTGGCGCAGGAGGGCGAGAGCCTGCTGGGCAAGTGGAGAGAGCGTGGTGTCCTGGACGAGAGCCTGGACGACGACGGGGAGCATGCGCCGCGCGAGGGCGTCCTGGTGCGAGGCCTGGAGGGCCATGAGGCGATCGCGCGTGAGCGGCCGGTTGGCGGGGTCGTTGAGAAACGCGTAGATGACGCTTGCGCGATAGCCGGCGTCGAAACCGAGGGCGCTGCCGATATCAACAGGATAGTCAGCGCTGACCGGCCGCTGGTTTGCTGACCAGACGAACTGGTTGGGTTTGCCCTGGACCTGGGGGACAGCGCTGGCTGGGATGAGGCCCTGCCAGTTCTGCTGCGGGTCGCTGCCGTCGAGCAGGGTGTCAAGCTGGCCGTGGGCGAGGAGCGGGTAGTAGCCTGCGGCGATGATGCCGATAGCGCCGTCAGTGGTGGCGTAGGCGAAGTTCTGGGTTGGGGCGCCCCAGCGGGCGAGGGCGGCACGGACGTCGTCGGCGGTGCGGGCTTGCATCAGGCGGAGGAGTGCGCCGACGTCGTCGGAGAAGAGGTTGCCGGTCCAGGCCATGGCGAGCGTGCGGCCGTTCAGCGGCGGGATGCCGGCAAGCCCTTCGGGGATGACCGGGCCGTGGACGGTCCAGTGGACCGTGAGGTGGTGGGCGGGCTGGCCACGGACGAGGATGGTTTCGTCGTGGTCGACGAAGGGGCGCCACTGGTCGGCGTAGAAGTACTGGCCGGGGTGGTCAGGGCTCGTCTGCTCGCGGTAGAAGACGGTCTGGGCGTTTTGGGTGTTGGTCAGGCTCCAGGCGACGGTACGGTTGTGGCCGATGATGATGCCGGGTGTGCCGGGGATGCTGACGCCGTAGACGTGGATGGTCGGCGACTCGAGGTGGACTTCGATCCAGATGGCTGGCAACGTGAGGCCAAGGTGGGGGTCGCCGGCGAGGTAAGGCTTGCCGGTGTCGGTGAGGCCGCCGCCGACCGCCCAGTTGTTGCTGTTGCCCTCGGTGAGCTGTGGCCGGACGAGGAGCCCGAGCGGATCGACGAGCCAGGGCATGGACTGGATGAGCCGGTCGACGGTGCGCGAGGGCGGGAGGCTGGTGGCGCGTGATGGCGGGGGCGGCGCGTCAGCGGACGACGGCTGGCGGCCGCCGGTGCCAGCGCCGTTGCCATAGGGGAGCAAGGCGGCGTCGAGGGCGGCCTGGTCGGGCGTGATGGCGGGGTAGGGGCCGGGCGCGTAGGGCAGTTGCGGGTTCTGGGGAAGTTGCGGGAAGAGCGTTGCGGCGGCGTCTTGGCCGAGGGCGTCGGCGAGGTTGGCGCGGTCGATGGGCGCAGTGCTGAAGGCGAGTTCCTGGGTCATGATGCCCTGGATGGCGAGGCTGTCGGCGACCTGCCAGTGTTCGGGGGTGTACCCGAGCAAGCGGAAGAAAGGCGGCAGGGCGTGGGTGCGGATGGCCTCGTCGATCCAGGCGTTGATGCCCGCGGCGTAGGCGTCGAGCTCGGCGGCGGCCTCGGGGTCGACCTGAGGGAGGCGGGCGGCTGCGGCCTGCGCCGTGCGGGCGAGGCCGAGGACGCGCTCGCGTTCGTCGCTGGGGAGGGCAGCCGGGCCGACGATTTCGGCGAGGCGGCCTTCGGCCTGGCGGCGGATCAGGTCGAGTTCGGTGAGGCGATGGCGCGCAGTGATGTACCCCTCGGCGAAGAAGAGGTCATGGTCGGTTTGGGCGAAGATGTGAGGCACGCCGTAGGCGTCTTCGTTGATGATGACCGGCTGCTGTACACCGGGGACGGTGAGCGTCGATGCTGGGTCGCGGTCGATGCCGGCAAAGACGCCGGTGACGGGGTTGAAGGTGGGGCCGAGGGCAGGGAGTGGGCCAAGCGGGAGTGCGAGCAGGACAACGAGCACAACCGCGAGGGCGGCTGTGCTCGTGCCGACCAGCAGGCGGCGGAATGGAAACCGGTGCATCAGATCTGGTGATCCCTCCTACCGCGCCGTTGCGCGGGCTGGCGCGCCAAAGAGTGCCTGGGCTTCAGCGACGATCCGCTCGACGCTGGGGATGACCCGTTGCTCGAGTGGCGCGGAGAAGGGGATGGGCACGTCGGGGACGGCGAGGCGGCGGATCGGCGCCTTGAGGGCGTCAAAGGCGTCGGCCTGGATGCGGAAGGCAAGTTCGCCGGTCATACCGAAACTCTGATAATCCTCGTCGACGATCAGGACGCGGCCGGTCTTGCGGGCGGACGCGACGAGGGTGGCGGTGTCGAGCGGGACGAGGGTGCGGACATCGATGACCTCGGCGTCGATGCCCTGCTGGGCGAGCTGCTCAGCGGCGCGCAGGCAGCGGTGCACCATGAGGCCAGCGGCGACGAGGGTGACATCGCGGCCTTCGCGGCGGACAGCGGCCTTGCCGAACTCGACGGTGTAGGGGGTATCGGGCACGGGTTCGTCGGCGATGCCTTCGAAGGGCAGGAACGGCAGGCCGGTGAGCAGCTTGTGGCCGAAGATGATGACGGGGTTGGGGTCACGCAAGGCGCTGATGGTGAGGCCCTTGGCGTCGTAGGCGGTGGCGGGGACGACGACTTTGAAGCCGGGGACGTGGGCGAAGAGGCCGTAGAGCACCTGCGAGTGCTGCTCGGCGTCGCCGTAGCCGCCGCCGATGGCGGTCAGGACGGTGACGGGCATAGCGAACTGGCCGCCGGACATGTAGTGGTTCTTGGCCATGTGGTTGTACATTTGATCAAAGCCGGCGCCGAGGAAGTCGACGAACATGAGCGAGACGACGGGATGCAGGCCGACGGCTGCCGCGCCGACCGCCATCCCCATGAACGTCTGCTCGGTGATGGGCGTGTCGATGACGCGGTCACGGCCGTATTTCTGGAAGAGGCCCATGGTGAAGCCGAAGACGGCGCCCCAGTAGGTGACGTCTTCGCCTAGGACGACAATGTCGGCGCGCTGGGCCATCTCCTGGTCGATGGCTTCGGCGATGGCGGGTGCAATGCCGGTGATGGTGTGTGTCGTGCTCATCGGAACACCCCCACGAGTGCTTCATCGGGTTCGGGCAAGGGACTCTGCTCGGCGAAGGCGATGGCCTGCTCGACGCGGGCGGTGGCTTCGGCGGCGAGGCCAGCGAGGACGGCGTCGTCGGCCCAGCCGAGGGCCGTAAGGCGCCGGGCCAGGCGCGGGATGGGGTCGAGCTGGCGCCAGCGTTCGACTTCTTCCCTGGTGCGGTACTCTTCGCCGTCGCCCTCGAAATGGCCGCGGTAGCGGTAGCAGAGGGCTTCGATGACGCTGGGGCCGTAGCCGGCGCGGGCGCGCGCGATGGCCTGACGGGCGGCGCGGGCGACATCGATGAGATCCATGCCATCGACGAGGTAGGTGGTGACGTTGTAGCCGAGGGCCCGCTGGAACTGGTGGGGCTGGGCGAGGGCAGCCCACTTGGGCGTCGAGTCGGCGTAGAGGTTGTCCTCGATAACGATGACGAGTGGGAGTTGCCAGAGGGCGGCGGCGTTGAGCGTCTCGGTGAACGTGCCGTGGTTGGCTGCGCCTTCGCCGGCGAAGGCGACGGCGACGTGCGGTTCACCACGGTGCTTGAACGCGAAGGCCGCGCCAGCAGCCTGGGGGAAGGACGCGCCGACGATGCCGCTGCAGGCGAAGCGGTGCTCGGCATCGAAGAGGTGCATGTGCCCGCCCTTGCCCCGGCAGAGGCCGGTCGCCTTGCCGAAGATCTCGGCCGCCAGCTTGTCGACGGGCACGCCTTTGGCCAGCGCGTGATGGTGTGGCCGGTGCGTGCTGACGACGGCATCGGCGTCGGTGAGGAAGAGGCCGACGCCGACGGCGACCGCTTCTTGGCCGACGGCGAGGTGCATTTCGCCGCGAATCGGGCCAGCGGCCATGTTGAACTGGGGCGTCTTGCCGATGGCGTAGCGGTCGGCGATGGTCTCCTCGAAGGCGCGGATGAGGCAGAGCTGCTGGTAGGCATTGAGGAGTTGCTCGCGGGTGAGCCCGGACTGGGCAACGAGGTACTGGAGGTCAGGCAAACTCGGCTCTGGTTTCAACACCCCTCACCTCCTTTGCTGCGGCGACGCACTGTTTGGGTTGAATCGCGGTTCTTCCCTCAGGATAGTCGTCTTGGCCGGCGCTGTCAATCGGGTGGCGAAGTGTGCTGCCTGCTGCGGCCGGCTCACGGGCGCGCGTGTGGCAGGGATCTGACACGGAAGGGCTTCTGGCACGGGCCTGTGGCACGGGCCGTGGTGCGCGGGCGACGCGCTGCATGCGGGATGCCGCGCAACTTGGGGTCTTCCTCCATTACTTGGTATTCGAATAGGAGCGGGCAAAAGCGCTCGGCAAAACGGGAAGCGGCCTCACGATCGTGTTGCCGCCGCCCGCCTTGCCGCACAATGAGGCAGGCAAGGCACCGGCGGCGGGCGAGTTAGCGTGGGTTCGCGGGCGCGCTGACGGGCTCGGCGACCGGCGCGGCCGCGTTGGCACGGGGCGTGAGCTGGCTGACCGGCAGGCGGACGAGCTCAGGTGGGAAGAACAGGTCGAGGGTCCAGTCGAAGACGACACGGAGCCGGCGTTCCCAGCGTGGCAGGCGCAGCAGGTGGTAGGTGCGCCAGATCCACCAGGCGAGGTGCCCGGTGATGACACGGCCGGCGATGGCGGCAACGGCAGTGCGGTGGCCGAGGGTGACCATCTGGCCGCGGGTGCGATACTGGATGGCATGGAGCGGGCGGCCGCGGAGGGTGGCGGCGATGTTGTGCGCCGCGGTCTCGGCTTCGGCGATGGCGTGCTGCGCCGTCGGCGGATAGGCGCTGCCGGTGTTCGGGTCGGGGACAGCAGCGAGGTCGCCGATCGCCCAGACGTTCGGGTAGGCCGGAACGCGGAGCGTGGGTTCGACGACGATGCGGCCCTGGCGGTCGTGCTCAACCGGCAGTGCCCGGGCCAGGGGGTGCGGCTGGACGCCGATCGCGCTGATGACGGTGTGGGCGGCGATGCGGGTGCCGTCCTTGAGGATGACGGCGTCGGGTTCGACCTGGACGACGGGGCGGTTGAGGAGCAGGTCAATGCCGCGCCGGTGCAGCATGCGCTCGGCGTAGTCGCCCAGAGCGGTCGGGGCTTCGGGCAGGAGCCGCTCGAGGGCGTGGACGAGGACGACGCGGTAATCGCTCTGCTGCAGGCCGCGGTAGTAGTGGAGGGCGCGGCTGAGCAGTTCCTCGACCGCGGCCGCGAGTTCGACGCCGGTTGCGCCGCCGCCGATGACGACGACGGTGAGCAGGGCACGGCGGAGTTCACGGTCGTCGGTGGCCTCGGCCTGTTCGAGCAGGTCGATGAGGTGGTTGCGCAGCGCGAAGGCATGGCCGAGACGCTGGATCTGGTAGGTGTACTCGTTGATGCCCGGGATGTTGAAGGTGGCCGGGATGCCGCCGAGCGCGAGGACGAGGTGGTCGTAGGGTAGCGTCAGCTCGTCGGTCGGGCCGTGATCGAGTCCGTAGCGGACGTGGACGAGCTGGGCGTCGAGATCGATTGCCTGGACGCTGCCCATCAGCAGGCGGGCGTGCGGGGCGACGAGGCGGATCGGCGAGAGGATGTCTTCAATGCGGATCTGGCCCGGGACGATCTCAGGCAGGAGCGGGTAGTAGACGAAGGCATTGTCGCGGCTGACGAGCACGACGTCGGCCTCGCCGGTCCGGAGGTGGTGCTCGAGTGCCTGCGCGACGGTGACGCCCGCGAAGCCACCGCCGAGAATGACGATGCGCGGGCGGGTAGCGCGCGTTGTCGGTGAAGCAGAGTTCGTTGACATCAGCATGTCCTTTGCATTCTCCCAGTTGGGTGGTCTGTCGTCATCCGACGCAATGACGACAGGCCAGCCGTTAAGCATACCAAACGGCGTGGTTGGCTGGTTGCCGCTGGCGAGGGCGGCTGCTAGCCTCGGGGGCGGAGTGTGAGGGAGGTGGCGATGCCGCGTGCATGGCTAACGGTGGCAAGTGAGCAGGCGTCGCTGTCGGGCGGGTTGGTGAGCCGGTTGCTGGCGCTGGGTGACCGCCTGGTGAGCGGGTTGCCGGCAACGCTGGTGACGGTCGTGCTGGCCTGGGTGATCATCCGGCTGGCCCACCGCGTGCTGGGGGAGACGATCCGGCGCGTGCTCGAACGGCGCGGGACAGCGCCGCGGGAGGTGGCCGTCCGGCTGCAGACGCTGGCAAGCGTGACGGAGTCGGCGGTGCGGCTCGTGGTGCTCGTCGTCGCCGGGATGACGGTGCTGAACATCTACGGGGTGCCGATTGGGCCGCTGCTGGCGAGCGCTGGGGTGGCCGGGATCGCCGTTGGGTTTGGGGCGCAGTCGTTGATCCGGGATGTTATTGGCGGGTTCTTCCTGATCCTCGAGGGGCACTTCCTCGTCGGGGACGTGGTGACGGTGGGGAGCGTCACCGGGACGGTGGAGGTGATCACGCTGCGCTACACGGCGATCCGCGGGCAAGATGGGGCGCTGACCGTGGTGCCAAACGGCGATATCCGGACGGTGACGAACTTGACGCGCGACTGGGCGCGGGCGATGGTGGATGTGACGGTGCCGCTGGATGCGGGATTTGAGGCCGTGCTGCGGACGGTCCAGCAGGCGCTGCAGGCGATCGCGGACGATCCGGACTACGCGCCGGCGCTGCTGGGGCCGGGGGAGATTGTGGGCGTGGAGCAGCCGGCGGCGCAGCAGGTGACGGTGCGGGTCGCGGTGCGAACGCGGCCGCTCGATCGGTGGCGGGTCCAGCAGGCATTGCGGCTGCGGATCGTGCGGGCGCTGGCGCAAGCGGGCGTGCCGGGGACGGCGCAGGGCGCTGGGGAGCCGGTGGAGCAGGCTGCCGCTGAGCAGGCGAGCGCGCAACCGCCAGCTGGCAAGCCAGCGGGGGAGTGAGCTGGGGGCGACATGGCATGGCCGGGAACAGGCGGTTCGACCTTGTGTTGCGGCCGTGGACATGCTAGACTAGCCCGATAAGTAGCGGAGCGCCGGGAGATGAGCGTGGCGCACGTGCTGGCAGTGGCGAATCAGAAAGGCGGCGTCGGCAAGACGACGACGGCGGTGAACCTGGCGCACTACCTTGCCCGGCAAGGACTGCGCGTGCTGCTGGTGGATATGGATCCGCAGGCAAACGCGACGAGCAGCTTGGGGCTGCCCAAGCAGGAGCTTCCCCAGACAACCTATACGGCCTTGCTCGGTGAGGCTGCAGTGGCCGACTGCCTCTGCCGTGACGTGCGGCCCGGGCTCGACGTGCTCGGAGCCAATGCGGCGCTGGCCGGGGCGGAGGTCGAGCTGGTGGCGTTGCCCCGCCGCGAGCAGCGCCTGCGCACTGTGCTGATGCCGGTACTGGAGGATTACCAGGTCGTGCTGATCGATTGCCCGCCGTCGCTCGGGCTGTTGACGGTCAATGCCCTGGTCGCCGCCAGGGCGATTCTCTTACCCCTGCAGTGCGAATACCTGGCCCTTGAAGGGCTGGCCCAGCTTGTGACGACGATCGACCTGATCAAGCGCCGGTTGAACCCGGCGCTCGACGTCTTGGGCGTGGTGCTGACGATGTTCGACGCGCGGACGCGGCTGGCGCTGCAGGTGGTGCAGGAGGTGCGCCGCTTCTTTGGCCGGCGTGTGTTTGCCACGATCATCCCGCGGACGGTGCGCCTGGCTGAAGCGCCGAGCTTTGGCAAGACGATCTTTGAGTATGACCCGGGCTCGCGCGCGGCCCAGGCGTATGCGGCGCTGGGCGAGGAACTGGTGGCACGCTTGGCTCTCGCGCCGGCGGCCAGTCCAGCCGGCTGAGCGCCGCGCAGGGCATGACAACGGCAGGCAATGTAGCAAGGCAGCGAAGGAGGGCATACCAGGATGGTCATCACCCAGGACGACGCAACCCCTGCTCTGCACCACGCGGTGCCGACGCTCGAAGCGGTGATGGCGCAGAAGGTGGTGGGCGTTGGGCTGACGTTCGACGACGTGCTGCTGGTGCCGGCGGCGTCGTCGGTGTTGCCGCGCGATGTCGATACCCGCACCTGGCTGACGCGGCACATTCAGCTCAACATCCCGATCGTCTCGGCGGCGATGGACACGGTGACCGAGGCGCGGATGGCGATCGCCCTCGCCCGGGAAGGCGGCATTGGGATCATCCACCGCAATCTCTCGATCGAGGACCAGGTGGCCGAGGTTGACAAGGTCAAGCGCAGCGAGTCGGGGATGATCGTCGAGCCGGTGACGCTGCGCCCGACCGATCGGGTGCGCGACGCGCTGGCGGTCATGGAACGCTACCATATCTCGGGCGTGCCGATCACCGACGACCAGGGGAAGCTCGTCGGCATTTTGACGAACCGCGACTTGCGCTTTGAAGACGACCTTGACCAGCCGATCGAGCGGCTGATGACGAAAGAAGGCCTGATCACGGCCCCGGTCGGGACGACGCTGGACGAGGCACGGGAGATTCTCCACCGCTACAAGATCGAGAAGCTGCCGGTCGTCGATGAACAGGGGCGTCTCAAGGGGCTGATTACGGTCAAGGACATCCAGAAACGGATCCAGTATCCGAACGCGACGAAGGATGCCCAAGGGCGGCTGCGCGTCGGCGCGGCAGTTGGCGTGGGTGCTGACGCGCTGGCCCGGGCGGAGGCGCTGGTCGAGGCCGGCGTCGACGTGCTCGTCGTCGACACGGCCCACGGGCACGCCCGCTCGGTGGTGGAGATGGTCGAGGCGATCAAGTCCCGCTGGGATGTTGACGTCATCGCGGGGAACATCGCGACGGCGGAGGCGGCTGAGGCGCTGATTGCTGCCGGGGCGGACGCGGTGAAGGTCGGGGTTGGGCCAGGCTCGATCTGCACCACGCGGGTGGTCGCGGGCGTCGGTGTGCCGCAGATTACGGCGATTTTGGATGTGGCGCGGGTGGCGCGGGCAGCTGGCGTGCCAGTGGTCGCTGACGGCGGCATCCAGTACTCAGGCGATATTGCCAAGGCGATCGCGGCCGGCGCCGACACGGTGATGCTGGGCAGCCTGCTGGCAGGCGTCGACGAGAGCCCAGGTGAGGTGATCCTCTACCAGGGCGAACGATTCAAGGAATACCGCGGGATGGGCTCGATCGGGGCGATGAAGGCCCGCTCCTACAGCAAAGACCGCTACTTCCAGGACGATGTTGACAGCATCGCCAAGCTGGTGCCGGAGGGCATCGAAGGGCGCGTGCCCTACAAGGGGCCGCTGGCGAACGTGGTCTACCAGCTCGTCGGTGGGCTGCGGGCGGCGATGGGCTACTGTGGCGCGGCGACGATTCGCGAACTGCAGGAGCGCGCGCGCTTCGTGCAGATGACGATGGCCGGGCTGCGGGAGAGCCACCCGCACGACGTCGTGATCACGAAAGAAGCACCCAACTATCGGATTTCGTCCTAGCAGCGTTTTCCAATGTAGCGCGGTTGGGGAGGGCGTGGCAGCCTGTCGGGGTAACCTGGCAGGCTGTCACGCTTTTCAGCGCGTCGGGGGTTGCTGGGGCGCAGTGCCGGCAGCCACGCCGCCGCGTTGTCACCGGTTAGGACGCGTCGGGGTCGAGCAAGCCGATCTGCAGGGCGAAGCGCACGAGCTCGGAGCGGCGGCTGAAGCCGAGTTTCTGCATGACACGGTGACGATAGGTCTCGACGGTCTTCGGGGAGAGGTAGAGCTGCTCGGCGATCTCCTGGGCGGTGTAGCCGGCAGCGGTGAGGCGCAGCACCTCACGCTCGCGTTCGGAGAGCAGTTGGGCGGGGTCCTGGACTTCGCCGCGCTTGACCTGGTCGAGGTAGCCCTGGAGGAGCATGCGAGCGGCGTCGGGGTCGACGAAGACTTCGCCGGCGGCAACGGTGCGGATGGCGTCGAGCAGGTCGGTGTGGAGGCTGGCCTTGCGCACGTAGCCGGAGCCGCCGGCCTGGAGGACAGGGAGCAGGTAGCGTTCTTCGGCGTGCACGGTGAGGATGAGGACGCGGGTCGGGAGTTTGAGCGCAGCGATCTCGCGGAGGGCTTCGAGCCCACCGCCGGGCATCGAGATGTCGAGGACGGCGACGTCGGGCGTGGTCTGGCGGACGAGGTCGACAGCTTCGCTGGCCGTGCCGGCTTCGCCGACGACGACCATGTCCGGCTGCGACTCGAGGAGGGCGCGGAGCCCGGCGCGAACGATCGGGTGGTCGTCGGCGAGGACGACGCGGATCGGCTGTTGCGTGCGGCTCACGGGGTGCTCCTTTCTGGTTCGGTGGCCAGCGCGGCGGAGGCACTGGCGAGCTTGCCGTTGTGCGGCACGGTGATCTGGACGGTGGTACCGGCGCCGGGGGCGGAGTGGATCGCGAAGGTGCCGCCGGCGAGTTCGGCGCGCTCACGCATACCGAAGAGGCCGAGTTCGCCGTGGTCGAGTGAGAGGTCGTGGAGGTTGAAGCCGCGGCCGTCGTCGTGGATGGAGAGGGTGACGGCGTGGTCGCCGAAGCTGAGAGTGACGACGGCGTGGCGAGCGTCGGCGTGCTTGGCGGCGTTGGTGAGGGCCTCCTGAGCGATGCGGTAGAGGGCGAGTTCGACGTCGGGCGGTAGGCGGCGGGCCTGGCCCTGGACGACGACGCTGACGGGCAGGCCGAAGCGCTGGCGCTGCTGGTCGGCGAGGCTCTGCAGGGCGGTCGGCAGGCCGAAGTCGTCGAGGACGGGTGGACGCAGCTCCTGGGCGATGGCGCGGATGGACTCGAGCGCGGCGGCGGTGAGGCTGACGAGTTCGCGGAGGGTAGCACGGTCGGTCGCGCCGTTGGCGGATTCGAGCATCTTGAGGCGCAGGAGCAGGGCGGTGAGGGTCTGGGCGGTGTCGTCGTGGAGTTCGCGGGCGATGCGCTGGCGCTCAGCCTCTTGCGCGCTCAGGACGCGCTGGGAAAGCTCGCGGAGGCGGCTCTGGTAGGTGACCATGGTGTCGAGCATAGCGTTGAAGGTGGCGGTGAGGGCGTCGAGGTTCGGGTCGCTGAAGGGGACGGTAGGCGCGCGGACGTCGAACTTGCCCTGGCGCACCTGGTCGGCGGTGTATTCGAGGGCGCGGATGGGCTGGAAGGCGGCGCGCAGGACAACCCAGTTGATCATGGCGCTGAGGAGTGTGCCGGTGGTGCCGAAGAGGATGACGAGTTCAACAATGTGCTCGGTGCTGCCGGTTGAGAGCAGGGTGAGCGTCGTGCCGACGACGGCGCCGGCGACGACGATGGTCGTGTTGGCGATCAAGACTTTGTAGAAGATAGGGAGAGTACGGAGGCGTTCCATCCATCGCTGCAACTGGATGCTCATGGCTGGTCACCGTGCCGTTTCGTGGGGGCGTGCGCAGCCGTTCGGGCCGCGCGGCGCCCCCTAGTGGCGCTTCTTGTGCTTCTTCTTGTTCTTGGCGTGCTTGCCGGCCTTGGGCGGTGGCTGAGGTGGGCGGCGGGGCAGGCTGCCGCTGGGCAGGTTGGTGGGCAAGCCGCCCATGAGACCATCGAGGCCGCCGTTGCCGAGGGCGGCCAGGGGGTTGCCCCCACCGCCGAGCAGGCCGCGGAGCGCACCGCGACGGCCGCCGCCCATGGCCGCCTGGCCAAGCTCGGCCATCATCCGCTGCATCTGCTTGAACTGGCTGAGGAGCTGGCTGACCTCGGCCATCGTCGTGCCGCTGCCGCGGGCAATGCGACGGCGCCGGCTGTAGGTAATGATGTCAGGGTTACGGCGCTCCTCGGGCGTCATCGAAAGGATGATGGCCTCAATGTGCTTGTACTCGTCGTCGCTGATCTGCACCTGCTGCTGGCGGATGAGCTGGCCGACGCCGGGGATCATCTCGAGGAGCTGGGTGAGCGGGCCCATCCGCTTGAGCTGCTGGAGCTGGTGGAGGAAGTCTTCGAGGTTGAAGGAGCCGGTCAGGACTTTCTCCTGCAGCTTCTGGCGCTCTTCCTCGGACGTCTGCTGTTGCGCCTTCTCGATGAGCGAGATGACGTCGCCCATGCCGAGGATGCGGGTGGCGAGGCGGTCGGGGTAGAAGGGCTCGATGGCATCCACGCGCTCGCCCGTGCCGATGAACTTGATCGGGACGCCGACGACGGCGCGGATCGAGAGCGCAGCGCCGCCGCGGGCATCGCCGTCCATCTTGGTGAGGATGAGGCCGGTGAGCGTGAGGCGACGATGGAACTCCTCGGCGACGCGGACGGCCTCCTGGCCGGTCATGGCGTCGGCGACGAGGAGGATTTCGACCGGGTTGACGGCGGCCTTGATGCGCTCGACCTCCTGCATCATGCGCTCGTCGATCTGGAGGCGGCCAGCGGTGTCGATGATGACCGGGTTGTAGCCGTACTGGCGCGCGTGAGCGACGGCGCGCCGGGCGATGTCGACCGGGTCGGCGTTTGGGCCCTCAGCGTAGACGGGCAGGTCGTTCTGCTGGCCGAGGGTTTGCAGTTGCGCGATGGCCGCTGGGCGGTAGACGTCGGCGGCGACGAGGAGCGGGCGGCGGCCTTCCTTCTTGAGCAGGGCGCCGAGCTTGGCAACGTGGGTCGTTTTGCCGGAGCCCTGCAGGCCGACGAGGAGGAAGACGCTCGGCGGCTGCGGCGCCCATTGCAGCGGCACGCGCTCCTCGCCGAGCAGGCGAACCAGTTCCTGGTGGACGATCGCGATGACCTGCTGGGCTGGGGTGAGCGAGCGCAGGACTTCCTCGCCGATGGCCCGCTCGCGCACTGTGGCGACGAAGTCGCGGACGACGCGGTAGTGGACGTCGGCCTCGAGGAGGGCGCGGCGGACTTCACGCAGGGCTTCGTCGACATCTTCCTCGGTCAGGCGGCCCTTGCGGCCGATGCGCTGGAAGGCGGCGGTGAGGCGGTCGGTCAGCGTTTCAAACATCAGGCGGCCTCCTCATCGTCGAAGAAGAGGGCATCGACGTAGGTTTCGGGGTCAAACTCGGCGAAGTCGGTCACCTTCTCGCCGGTGCCGATGTAGCTGATCGGGATGCCGAGTTCGCGGGCGATGGCGAAGGCGATGCCGCCTTTGGCGGTGCCGTCGAGCTTGGCGATGGCGATGTCGGTGACGCCAGCAGCGTCGGTGAAGAGGCGGGCCTGCGCCAGGCCGTTCTGCCCGGTGGTGGCATCGATGACCAGCAGGACTTCCTGCGGGGCGTCGGGCACCTGGCGCTGGATGACCCGGCGAATCTTCTTGAGCTCTTCCATCAGGTTGTACTTGGTGTGGAGCCGGCCGGCGGTGTCGATCAGCAGGATATCGTAGTTGCGGTTGAAGGCGGCCTGGAGGCCGTCGAAGACGACGGCACCAGGGTCAGCGCCGGGCGCATGGCTGATGACTGGCACGCCGAGGCGCTCGCCCCAGACTTTGAGCTGGTCGATCGCGGCGGCGCGGAAGGTGTCGCCGGCGACGAGCAGGACGTTGCGGCCGCGGTCCTGGTGGTACTTGGCGAGCTTGGCGATCGTCGTCGTCTTGCCGGTGCCGTTGACGCCGACGACGAGGGTGACGAACGGCACGCCGCGCTGGTAGATCTTGACGCGGCGGTTGCGGGTGGCCTGCTCGAGGAGAGCGACCATTTCCTGGCGCAGCAACTCGCGAGCCTGCGCTGGGTCGGTGATTCCCTCGCGGCGGATACGCGCGCGGAGCTGGTCGAGCAAGGCCTGGGTGGTCTCGACGCCGAGATCGGCCTGGATCAAGAGGGCCTCAAGGTCGTCGAAGAGTTCATCGTCGATGGCGCTGCGGTCGAAGAGCGCGACGATCTCGCGGAAGATGCCGCGCCGGCTCTTGCGCAGGCCTTCCTGGACGTGGGGTTCGGGCTGAGTTCGGCGAAAGAATCGTCGAAAGATCACGGACACGACTCCTCAATTATCCGGCGATAGCCGGGGATGAAGGCAACGTTCGCCAGCGGTGAACCGCTGCAGCCTACACTGCCGTCTAAGTATAGCTGGATGCGCTGGGTCATTTGGCCGCTGCCGCAGTGTGGGTGCTTCGCAGTACACTGGCGACAAGGAGGCACCGGTGGCCAGGGGCGTGAGGTGGGACGATGGCTGAGGGCGGGACAGCGCGCAACCACGCGGTGGCGCACGTGCTGGAGGAGATCGCGGACTTGCTGGAGCTGCAGGACGAGCAGCCGTTTCGGGTGCGGGCCTATCGCGCGGCCGCCGAGCAGGTGCGCGGGCTGGCCGTCGATATCGCTGAGCTGGACGCAGCTGGCCAGCTCGATGCGATTCCGGGCGTCGGCAAGGCGTTGGCAGCCAAGATCCACGAGTACCTGACGACTGGCCAGTTGGGCTACCTGGAACGCCTGCGGGCACAGGTGCCGGCCGAGGCGGTGGCGTTGCTGCGTGTGCCGGGGATCGGCCCAACGCGGGCGCGCCAGCTGATCAAGCGGGGCATTACGTCGCTGGCAGCGCTGCGGGCCGCGGCCGAACGCGGCGAACTGCGCGGCATCCCCGGCTTTGGGGCGGCGTTGGAGCAGCAGGTGCTGGCAGCGCTGGCGACGCCGGAGGAGCGACCGGCGCGGTTATTGCTCGGCGCAGTGCTGCCGCTGGCGGAGGCGCTGGCAGCCGAGCTCGCGCAGCACCGGGCGGTGCGGGCAGTCTCGCCAGTGGGCAGCCTGCGGCGCTGGCGGGCGACGGTTGGCGACGTGACGCTGCTGGTGGCGACGGCCGAGCCGGATGCGGTGATCGCGGCCTTGCCGAACCTGCCCGGTGTCGAGCGCGTGCGGGCCGAGGACGCGTGGCAGGTGCTCGAGCACGCGGCCGGGGTGCCGGTGCGGGTCGTGCTGGTCGAGCCGGACGCGTGGGGCACGGCGTTGCTGTTCTGGACGGGCGCGCGGGCGCATGTCGAGCAGCTGGCGGCCCGGGCCGTGGCGCGCGGTTGGCGGCTCACGCCAGCCGGGCTGGTCGACGAGCGGGGACGGCGACGTGCTGGTGCGGACGAGGCCGCGGTCTACGCCGCGCTCGGGCTGGACTGGGTGCCGCCGGAGTTGCGTGAGGGCGCAGGCGAGGTGGAGGCGGCGGCCGCGCACGCGTTGCCGACGCTGGTGACCGTGGCTGACATCCGCGGCGAGCTGCACGCCCATACTGACTGGAGCGACGGCGCCGACACGCTGGAGCAGATGGTCGAGGCCGCGCGGGCCCGCGGCGACGCCTACCTGGTGATTACCGACCACTCGCCGACGCCAGCAGTCGCGGGCGGGCTGAGCGCCGAGCGGCTGCGCGAGCAGCATCGCGCGATTGCGGCGCTGAACGCCAAACTTGCGCCGTTTCGGGTGCTGCACGGGGCCGAGGTGAGCATCTTGCCGGACGGGCGACTCGATTACCCTGACGATGTGCTGGCCATGCTCGACGTGGTGATCGTTTCGGTGCATAACCAATTCCGGCAGTCGCGCGAGGCGATGACCGAGCGCATCTGCCGGGCGCTCGCTCACCCGATGGTCGACGTGCTCGGGCATGCCACCGGCCGGCTGTTGGGGCGGCGCGATGGCTATGCCGTCGACCTCGAGGCCGTGATCGCGACTGCGGCCGCCCACGGGGTGGCGATCGAGGTGAACGGGCAGCCCGACCGGCTCGACATTGAAGACGTCTGGGTGCGGCGAGCGATCGCCCAGGGGGTGCTGGTGGCCTGCACGACGGACGCGCACAGTCGTCGGAACTTCGACTACCGGCGCTATGCCGTGGGGCAGGCGCGGCGCGGCTGGGCGGAGGCGCGCCACGTGCTGAATGCGCGGGATCTCGACGGGTTGCTTGCCTGGCGGGCGGCACGGCGGGCGGCGCACCAGCAAGGCTAGCGGCGGGAACGGGGCAGGAGCGTGCGAGCAGGAGGCAGACGAGAGATGGGCATGGGGCGGCGCGCGGCGCCGGCCGGCCGTGGCGAGCGGAGGGCGTAGCCGATGGTGGGGCACAGCATCCGATTGATCGCGACGCATCAGACAGCCGGGGAGCAGGTCTGGATCCAGCGGGCGACGTTGCGCGACCTGCCGGCGCTGGCGCGGCTGCAGCGGCAGTGTTTTGGCGG
>JAILZB010000056.1 GCA_023512725.1 Chloroflexota bacterium
ATCCCCATACTGCGCGCGGTTCCCTCGATGCTACGCATGGCGGCCTCGAGGTCCTCCGTGTTCAGGTCCTTTTGCTTGATCTGGGCGATTTCGCGGAGCTTCTCCCGCGAGATCCGTCCCACGATCTCCCGCTTGGGCGCCTTGCTGCCCTTCTCGATGCCGGCTGCCTTCTTGAGCAGGTCTGAGGCGGGAGGGCTCTTGGTGATGAAGGTGAACGAGCGGTCCTCGTAGATGGTCACCTCGACCGGGACGATCGAGCCGACCATCGAGGCAGTACGCTCGTTGTACTCCTTCACAAAGGCCATGATGTTGATCCCGTACGGGCCGAACGCTGGCCCGACGGGGGGCGCCGGAGTGGCCTTACCGGCCGGAATCTGCAGTTTGACGACTGCCTTAACTTTTTTCGCCATTACAGTTTCTCAACCTGCAAGAAGTCGAGTTCGACCGGCGTCTCACGACCGAAGAACGACACCAGCACCCGAACCTTGCCCTTTTCGTGGTTGATATCTTCCACCGTACCGACGAACTCGGTGAAGGGACCGTCGATGATCCGCACGCTCTGCCCCTTCTGGAAGCCGATCTTGATGCGTGGGGTCTCCGCTGTCATCTGGCGCAGGATCTGCTTGACCTCACTCTCTTCGAGCGGCACCGGTTTATTGCCATGACCAACGAAGCCCGTGACGCCGGGGGTGTTACGGACAACGTACCAGCTGTCGTCGTCCATAATCATGTTGACCAGCACGTACCCCGGGAACACTTTGCGCTGGACCTGACGCCGCTGGCCATCCTTGACCTCGATCTCCTCTTCGGTGGGGATGACCACCTCGAAGATCTTGTCGCGCATGTCCATGGTCGCAATGCGGTGCTCCAGGTTGCGCTTGACCTTCGTCTCGTGTCCCGAGTAGGTATGGATGACGTACCACTCCCCGCGCGGGCGGCTGGCCTCGGGTGCTTCCTCCGGTGCTTCGCTCAGCGCGGTCGGCGGGCTGGCGTCGGCTGTCGGCGTCAGATTGTCCTGCAGTTCCATCGCCGTTTCCTTCGCTCCTCTGGTGCGGTGGCGCTAGAAGATCGGGTTGAGGAGCAAATACTCCACGAGCTTCGAGAACAGCCAGTCGATACCGCCGAGCAGCGCACCGACGACTGCCGAGAGCACGATAACGACGATCGTGAGCTCACGCGTCTGCTGCACGCTCGGCCAGGTGACTTTGCGGAGTTCCGCGATCACCTCGCGGCCAAAGGTAAAGCTGGGAGCTTTGAAGCGCAGCCGGCCGAGGAGCCGGGCGCGAGCACTCCCCCCGCGCGCGACCGGTGGCCGCGGCGGACGCGGTGCCGGCCGACTAACCTGGCTTGGGCGGGCTGTCTGCTTGATCGCCATCGCTCTCTCCTGCGCGAACGCGCTCCCCTCGCTGCCGGCGTGCGCCGGATGCGCTCCCCTGCGCGAAGTCTAGCGCGTCTCGCGGTGCTCGCGGTGGCCGCGGCAGCGCGGGCAATACTTCCGCAAGGTCAAGCGGTCGGGGTCATTCCGCTTGTTCTTCTCTGTCAGGTAGTTCCGCTGGCGGCATTCCGAGCAGGCGAGGGTGACCAGCACGCGCGCCTCGCCCTTTTTCTTCGCCATCTTGGCCTCTTTCCCGGGACCTTCCAGCAGCCGCCAGCGCCCAAGCGCCGCGGCCGCGCCAGGCACTTACTCCAGGATCTGGGTAACAACCCCGGCGCCAACAGTCCGCCCACCCTCGCGGATGGCGAAGCGCAGGCCCTCTTCGATGGCGACCGGGGTGATGAGGGTAATCGTCATGGTCGTGTTATCACCCGGCATCGCCATCTCGACCCCATCCGGCAGCTGGATGGTGCCCGTCACGTCGGTGGTCCGGATATAGAACTGGGGCCGGTAGCCGCTGAAGAACGGCGTGTGGCGGCCGCCCTCTTCCTTGGAGAGGACGTAGACCTCGGCCTTGAACTTGGTGTGGGGCTTGATGCTGCCCGGCTTGGCGAGTACCTGACCGCGCTCGACCTCGTCGCGCTCGACCCCGCGGAGCAGACAGCCCACGTTATCGCCAGCCTGGCCCTCGTCGAGCGTCTTCTTGAACATTTCCACCCCGGTGACCACCGTTCGGCGCGTCTCCCCGAAGCCGACGATCTCGACTTCATCACCCACCCGGACCTTGCCCCGCTCGATCCGGCCGGTCACCACCGTGCCACGGCCCTTGATCCCGAAAACGTCTTCGATCGGCATCAGGAAGGGCTTGTCGATCGCGCGCTCGGGCGTCGGGATGTAGCTGTCGATGGCATCCAGCAGCTCGAAGATGCAGCGGTATTCGGGCGCGTTCGGGTCGGTCGAGGTGCTCTCGAGGGCGTTACGCGCCGAGCCGCGGATCACCGGCACGGTGTCGCCAGGGTAGCCGTACTTGCTCAACAGCTCGCGCACTTCCAGCTCGACCAGGTCGAGCAGCTCGGGGTCGTCCATCTCGTCCACCTTGTTCAGGAAGACGACGATATAGGGGACCTCCACCTGGCGAGCGAGCAGGATATGCTCGCGCGTCTGCGGCATCGGCCCCTCCGGGGCGGCGACGACCAGAATGGCCCCGTCCATCTGGGCCGCGCCCGTGATCATGTTCTTGATGTAGTCGGCGTGGCCAGGGCAGTCGACGTGGGCATAGTGGCGCTTATCGGTCTCATACTCGACGTGGGCGATGGCGATCGTAATGCCACGGGCTCGCTCTTCCGGCGCATTATCGATCGACTCGAACGGCCGGAACTCGGCCTCGCCCTTCAGGGCAAGCACCTTGGTGATGGCAGCGGTGAGGGTGGTCTTCCCGTGGTCGATGTGGCCGATCGTCCCGACGTTGATGTGCGGCTTGCTTCGCTCAAACTTCTTGCGCGCCAAGGGTCTTTCCTCCGCTAGTTGTGGCTCGATCCATCCCAGGCGAGCGGAGCGTGGTCGCCGCACGTCCGCTCGAGCATGACACCGGCTGCGGAGCCCACGACCGGATTTGAACCGGTGACCCCGTTCTTACCAAGAACGTGCTCTGCCAACTGAGCTACGCGGGCAACACGCACTGATCGCAAAAACGACCAGCGGATCTCCGCCGGTCAGGCTACTGTATCATACCGCTCCTCGCAGGCAAGATCAAGTCTTCCCCTGCTGGCACGCCGCCGGGAGCAGCCCATTCTCGCCGGGGCAGCGGCCCGCCAGCCTGCCCGGTGGCTACCAGCCGGCCTGGGGTGCGAGTGGCAGGGTGCTCGCTGTCGCTCCCAGCGCGGCCACCCTCTCGCCGGACCACCCAGCCCGGCTCACATCGCCAGGGGGTGGCGCCCATCCGACCATTGCGCCACGGAGAGCACGCAGCGCTCGGTCAGGCGCTCCGGGTATCCACGCACCCATACCGGCCCCCTTGGGCATCCGCACGCGGTGGCGCGAAGGTAACGAGCACGAACGTGAGAAGGACTACCCAGCTCCTACGCACCAGAGCAACCTCTACCGACAGCGGAAGCGGGGAGACCGATCGAGGCGAACCGCCGCACTCACTCGAAGTTGCTACCTTACCGCCGCGGGGGCTCGCAGCCGAGCCCGTCCCTATCGCAGTCGAACCGGTGGGGGTCTGGGTCGGGCACGTGTGCAGCACCCGGAATGGTGCCCGGTAGCCAGGGAGCGCGCGCAGCGCGGGTGAGGTGCAGTCCAGATCGGGTGGTGGCGGTGGAATGCAGAAGCCGGGATAGCTCGGATGGCAATTCAGCCGTGACGATTGGATCGGCGTCGGAGTGGGGGTCAGCGTGCGGAGGGGTGTCGGGGTAGGCGTCGAGGTGGATGTCGGGAGGGGCGCTCCGCTGGCCATTCAGCGCCAGCGGAATGAACTGCCGGTGCGCTGGCTGCCCACCCACTGCCGGCACCGTGAGGGCGAACGCAAACGCAGCAAGCGCCAGGGCGAAGCAGCCGCGAGCCCCCACCGTGGCCTCCGGGTACGCTTCCTCGCTCGACCGCGCGGCTCCCGGGTAACTCCGGGCGGTCCACTGGAAGTCGCGCCCCACCGTCCTGCGTTGCCGCCTGGGGCGTGCCCTCCGTTGCGGCCGGCGTGGTGGTACCCACCTGAACAGATTCTTCCGCGCTGGAGGGCAAAGCGCGAGAGCTCCCACAGCCAAGCAGCAGAGGAGCGCAGGGGTGGGAGTTCAGCGGGGAGTGCTCCTCGCGTGCCGCAGTGCACGATCGCCGGGGGAGAGCCGGACCGGACGCCCGGTAGGCAACGGTGGCAGCTCCAGCTCCGCGCGCCGGACCTGGCGGCTCAGGAGGAGAAAGCCTCCCCAGCGCGGGCGAGCAACCGCCGCGCCCGGGTGACCACCGGCTGGTCGATCATCACCCCCTCCAACCCAACCGCTCCCAGCCCACGGCGCTCCGCTTCCTCGTACGCCGCTACGATCTGGCGGGCGCGGGCGATCTCCTCCTCCGTGGGGCGGTAGCCCGCATTGACGATCGGCAGCTGGGCGGGATGGATGCAGTAGCGTCCCTCGAAGCCAAGGTCACGCGAGCGGCGCGTATCGGTCGCGAGCCACTCCAGGTCGCGGTACTCCGGGTCGGGCGTGTCGAGCGGGATAACCCCAGCCGCTTTGCAGGCCAGCACCACCTGGATGCGTGCCGCCGTCAGCTGGGGATGCTCGCGCTCCCGCACAATGCCCAGGTCGGCCGTGAAATCTTCAGCGCCAAACGCTGCCGCCACCACCCGCGGCGAGGCCCGCACAATCGCTGCGCAGTCCAGCACGGCCTGCGCACTCTCAATCCAGGGCAAGAGCGCGATCGTTCCCCGGGGCAGCCCGCGCAGGTGCTCCAGCAGCGTCAGATAGTGGTCCACCTGGCGCACCACCTCAGGCGCGTGCGCCTTTGGCAGTGAGATCCCGGCCACCCCAGGCTGGACGACCGCTGCGAGGTCGTCTTCGAGCAGGCCAGTATCCAGCCCGTTAACCCGCACCAGCAAGGTCGCGACCGCGGGGGCAAGCTCCCGGATGGCGCCGGCCACCAGGGTGCGCGCTTTGGCTTTATCGCCGAAGGGCACCGAATCTTCCAGGTCAAGGCAAACGGCATCGGCCGGAGCAGCTTTCGCCTTCTCGAACATCGGCGGCCGAATGCCGGGAGTGAAGAGGATACTGACCAGCTTGCTCAGCGCCACTGCTCCTCCTTTTTGGCTGCCACCGGGCCGCACCAACTGGTGACAGCAGTGTCTGCCCCCGACCTATACTCTAGTGGGATGATCGACCTCGGACAGCTTGAAGCGTTTCTCCAGGTTGCCGAGCACAGTAGCTTTAGCCGGGCGGCGGAGGCCCTCTTTCTGACCCAGCCGACCATCAGCGCGCGCATCCACGCGCTTGAGCGCGAACTCGGTGAATTGCTCTTTGAGCGCTCGAGCCGCTCAGTCCGTCTGACCGAGGCAGGGCAGACCTTCCTCCCCTATGCGAAGCGGGCGCTCGAGGTGTACCGGGAAGGGCGTACTGCCCTCGATAGCCTCCGCCAGGCTCAGGGCGGGCGGCTGCGGCTGGGTGCCTCGCGCGTGTTCGGCACCTACCTCCTGCCCGACATCTTACACGTTTTCAAGCAGCGGCATCCGGGGGTGAGCCTCTCGGTGCGGACGGCGCGCTCGGCCCAGATGCTGGAGCTGCTGCTGGCAGGAGAGATCGATCTCGGGCTCACCCGCTATATCGACCACGACGAGATCGTTACGGTCAAGCTGGCGGAAGACCCGGTCTACCTTGCGGTCCACCCCGATGACCTCCTGGCGAGTGTCGAGGAGATGCCGCTCCGCTCGCTCGTGCGCGAGCCGCTGATCCTCTACGAACCCGACTCCAGTTACTACAGCCTGATCCTCAGCCTCTGCCGCGATGCGGGGATCACCCCGGACATCTTCATGGAGCTGGACGAGATCGAAGGTGCCAAGCAGATGGTCGCGCGGGGGCTGGGCGTGTCGATCCTCCCCCTGTGCGCCATGCGCGCCGAACTGGAGCAAGGTCTCCTCAAGGCCATTCCGCTCAAGGGAGACCCGCGGAGCACGCCGATCTGTCTGGTCTACCGCCGGCGGACCCAGGCGAGCTACCTGATCGATGCCTTCGTGCGGGTGGCGAGCGAACTGTTCCCCGAAGGGAAAGAGCCAGCGCCGCTGCTTCCACCGCCCCGGACCTCCTCCTGAGCCACCCTCGTGTATCCTCTCCTCATCCCTCGCCCAGGAGGAGGATATGGCACAGGTTGGGCTCCTGACGGTTTCGCACGGGCTACCGGCAGGGCCGCGCGCAATGGAGCACCCCGTCAATGTCTTCGTCAAAGGCTATCTCGAAGAGCTTAGCCTGCCGGTCCCCCACGTCCATGACTACTGCCAGATCCCGGGGCGGTTACAACCGGCGATCGACCAGCTGACCGCCCAGGGGGTGGACCTGGTGGTGGTGGTCTTCCTCTACCCCACCTCGACCAATCGCGAGATCCAGAATCCCCGTGCCGAACTCGGCTTCGCCGACCCCCCCACCGACTGGTCGTTCCCCTTCAATCCGGTCACGACCTCGGCCCGCATCCTGCTCGGGCGGACCTTAGGAACCCATCCCCTGCTCGCCGATATCCTGGTCGACCGCTTGCTGGAAGTGGCGAGCGACCCTCCGAACGAGGTCGCCCATTTCATCATCCACGGCGACCAGCGCTACCCCTCACACTGGTTGCACGAGCAGAAGGCTGAGGAGCTGGCCCGGCTGATCCGGCGGCGTGGGCTCTTCGCCGACGTGACCTGGTCCACCTTCTACCCGGAGCCGACGACCGAGCAGGTCTGCCGAGAGGTGCGGGCGCGCACCGGCAAGCGGATCGTCGCGACCACCACCATGCTCGAAGACACCTACTTCAACCAGGAGAAGCTGCCGGCGGGCCTGTTCCGGCTCCCGGCAGGCAGCTATGCCTATAACCCGAAGCCGCTGTTGCCCCACCCGGCGATCCGGCCGTACCTCCTCTTCTGTCTCGCTGAGACCCTGCGCGAGCAGGGCTACCCTGAGCTGGTACCGGAAGAGGCACGGGGCTGCTGGTGCACCCGCCCGGACTGCAAGCTGAATGCCGACCCGCGCGTCCATCGCGAGGAGCGCCCACTCGCGTGCCTGACCGTCGAGTGTGGCTGGCCGCGCGACCGCAGCTAAAGCGAGCGCCCTTACCGCCGCGCTGGTGGGGGCGTCTCAGCGCAGGCGCCGCCGGTCGGCAAGGGCGACCACGGCGCCAACGACAGCACCGATCGCGAGATACAGCAGCGCGTCCTCCGGGCGAGTGCTGCCAGCGAGCAGCAGGTTCACGAGGAGGGCACCCAGAAAGCCGAAGGCGGCGCCAAGGAGCGCCAGGACCAGGATCCGCACGTGGTCCTCCCGGAGGAAGTTGCTCCAACTGTAGGGGATCACTCCCCGCTCCGCCAGGAGGAGCGGCGTGCGTCCTCCTGGCTGGCGCGTGGCGGGAGGAGAGAGGGAGCGAGAAGGGCAGCAGTATACTCGAAGCGTGTTTTCCGACTTCAGCGCTATCTGGCCGGGCGAGCCTGCCACCTGGATCCGCGATGCGGTCTGGGGGGATATCCCGCTCTACCGCCAGGAGCTGGCCCTCATCGATACCCCGGTCTTCCAGCGCCTGCGCCGCATCCGCCAGCTCGGGCCGCTGATGTGGGTCTTTCCGGGGGCGAACCACTCGCGCTTCGAGCATGCCCTGGGGGTGCTCCACCTCACCCGACTGCTCGTGCTCCAGCTCCGGCGCCAGGAGAGCTTTCCGCCCACGCACGTCGCGGACCTCCGCGTCCTCGTTGCGGCCGCGCTGCTGCACGATATCGGCCACTACCCCTTCTCGCACGCGCTGGAAGACGTCGAGCGACCATTTCCCCTGCCGGACCATGCGGAAGTAGGCGCAGCGCTGGTGCGCGGCCCGCTGGCCCCCATCCTGCGCCACCACTGGCGGATCGATCCGGAGCGGGTGGCCGCCCTGGTCGCTAGCACCGGGCACGGGGAACCCGCCGCCCTCGCGGGCATCGATGGCCTCTGGCTCCAGGTCGTGAGCGGGGCAGTGGATGTGGACCGGCTCGACTTTCTGCGCCGCGATGCCCTCTTCGCCAACGTTCCCTACGGCATCGTCGACGTCCAGCGGATCCTCGCTTCCCTGCGGGTCTGGCCCGAGGGAGGGCAGGTCCGGCTCTACCTCGATGAGAAAGGGATTGGGCCTCTCCAATCGCTCATCTTCGGGCGCTTCTTGATGTACGGCAACGTCTACTGGCACCATACCAGCCGCATCATCACCCGGATGATCGTGCGGGCGGTCGAAGACGCCCTCAGTCGGGGAGCGCTCCAGGCGGCTGAACTGGTCCAGTTGGATGATGCGACCCTGATGGACCGCTTGCGGGTTGCCCCGCCGGACAGCGTTGCCTATCGCCTGGTGGACCGGATCGAGCGGCGCGACCTCTACAAACGGGCGATCGAGCTGCGGCCGACCGACCCTCTATTCGACGCCCTGATCCACCTCCAGCACCAGGCCGGTGGCCGCCGGGCGGCCGAAGAAGCGCTGGTAGACTGGGCTCGCCAGGCAACCGGCTGCCCCGTTCCTCCCGATGGCATCTGGCTTGACCTGCCCCAGAGCCGTACCTTCCGTCCCGTGGAGGGGGTGATCTGCAAATCGCCGCCGCCGGGGTACCACAACCCCGTGCCTTGGGAAGCCGTCTCCGGCCTGACCGCTGCCGATCTCGACCGGCTTGCCCGCTCAGTCCAGCGCGTGCGGGTGCTGGCAAGCAGTCGGGATCTCGCTGAGCGCGTCTGCGAGGCCTGGGTCGCCGACCGCGAGGGGGTCGCGCAGGCGCTCGCGGCACTGGCGCCGGAAGGGGCGGCTAGCCCGCGCCGCTGAGTGCTTCGAGAACCGCTAAGCGCTGCTCTGGGCTGGCGGCGGAAAACCAGGGATTCGCGTGGAGGATCCGGCCACCCGCTCCGATGACGAAAACCGCCCGCTGGCTCCGCTTCTGCTCTTCGTCCGCCACACCGTAGGCGCGTGCCACCGTCAGGTCGGGGTCGCTCGCCAGGGGATAGGGGAGGTCGCCGAGCCGTTCGAGGAAGCGCCGGTGGGATTCCAGGCTATCCGCGCTGATGGCGATGACGCAGGCCCCGAACTCGCTCAGGAGCGGCAGGTCCTCCGCCAGAGCACGGACCAGGCTCTGGCAAGCAGGAGTGCCGTCTTCGGTGTAGAAGGCAAGGACGACCGGTCCGCTCGCCCACAGGTCGCTGCCCACGACCTCGCCAACGGTCGAGGGGAGGCGAAAATCGGGCGCGGTCTCACCGGGTTGTGGGGGCTGGGGCATGGGGCATCCTCTCGCTCGTCAGCGCAATTGTACCTGCTCCGCTACCATGCCCGCGGAGGAACCGATGAGCGAGCTCCCTGCCACCCCGTACCACCCCCACCAGCAGCATCGCGCTCTGGCATTCGGTCGCCAGGCGGCCATCGCAGGCCAGTCCTGGCTGGCGAACCTGGCGGGGGCGCACGTTCTCCAGGAAGGGGGAAACGCTGTCGATGCAGCAATCGCGATCGCGGCCGTTGAGTGCGTCGCCCTCCCGATGTACTGCGGGGTCGGTGGGGAAGCGTTCGCCCTCGTCCAGGCGCCAGATGGCCGGACGTTCGCCCTCAATAGTAGCGGGGCAGCACCCCTGGCCAGCTCAGCTGAGGAGGAACGGCAGCGCGGGCGGACCCTCCTGCCCTTCCGGGGGATGGAGTCCGCTGCTCTGCCGGGGGAAGTCGCCGCCTGGGGCCGGCTCCACGCCGAGTTCGGGAGCATGCCTTGGGAGCGTTTGCTGGCGCCCGCAATCGCGTTTGCCGAAGCCGGGGTGCCACTCGACCAGCGCCAGGCGGCCATCATCGCCAGCCTCGCCGACGAGTTCGACCCGGCGGCACGAGCGGTGTTCCTTCCCGGGGGGCGGCCGCCTCGGCCGGGCGACCGCCTGGCCCAGCCCGAACTGGCGCGTGTCCTGCGGGAAGTCGCTGCGGGCGGCCCGGCAGCGTTCTATCGGGGGCCCGTGGCCGAACGGCTGGTCGCTGCCCTCCAGGCTGGTGGCTCGCGCTACACCCGGGAGGACTTCGCTGCCCACCAGGTGGAGTGGTACCCGCCCCTCCGGCACTCCTACCGCGGCTATGAGGTCGTGACGACCCGGCCCGTCTCGCCCGGGGTGGTGATGCTCGAAGCACTCGGCCTGCTGGAGGGCTTCGAGCTGCGCGACCCCCTCGACCCGGGCACGATCCACCTCCAGGTCGAAGCGCTGCGCCTCGCCTTCGCCGACCGTCGCCGCTGGCTAGGAGACCCGCGGGTTGTCGCCTTCCCAGTCGAGACCCTCTTCAGCGAGGCCTTTCTGGTCCGCCGGCGCCGGGCGATCGATCCCGAGCGCGCGGGAGCAGCGGCACCGGCTGGCCCCTTCGACTTCGAGGGTGAGACGACCTCCTTCGTGATCGCCGATCGGGCTGGATGGGGGGTCTCCTTTATCCACAGCATCTCCGCCCTGGGGGGCGCGGGGGTGCTCGCGGCCGGTATCCTGCTCAATAACCGCCTCGGCCGTGGCTTCACCCTCGAACCCGGCCATCCGAACGAGCTCGCGCCTGGCAAGCGGACGATGCACACCCTCACCTGCTATCAGGTCCACCGAAACGGGCGCTGGTGCTACCTCGGCGGGACACCCGGCGGCGATGGCCAGCCACAGTGGAACGTTCAGGTGCTTTCCCTGCTGCTCGATTTCGGGATGAACGTCCAGGAAGCGAGCGAGTGGCCACGCTGGCTCATCTTCCCCGCTACTGACCCCCACACCCTCGCGGATCCGCCGCGCCTCGACCTGGACGGCCGCTATCCACCGCGCATCGCCGCTGCGCTCGCTGCCCGGGGGCATCCCGTGCGGCAGGTCGCGCCGTGGGACCCTGGGCGGATCGGTGCGGCGGTCCAGCTGATTGCGCGCGACCAGGAGCGCGACCTCTTCAGCGCGGGGAGCGACCCGCGCGGCGCGGGTGGCGCGCTCGCCTGGTAGACGCGGCAGCATCCTCTGCTACAACTCCCGCGCGATGGTCAGCAGGCGAGTCTGGCTGGTGAGCAGTGTGCTGGGGGGAGTGCTCCTCCTCCAGGGATGGATTGCGACCGCCGGGCGCTGGTCGCTCGCCATCGAGGACCTGCCCTTCCGCTACACCACCACCATCTATGCCTGGCAGGCGGAGGCGTTCGCGGCCGGCCAGCTCCACCTTCGCCTCGCCCCCCCGGCGGAACTCGCCCACCTGCCCGACCCCTACGACCCGGCTGCCCGCGAGCCGTTCCACGCCGCCAGCGACCTATCCTACTTTGCGGGCCGCTACTGGCTCTACTTCGGCCCGGTGCCAGCGCTGGCCATTCTCCTGCCACAGCAGCTAACCGGCCAGCCGGTTGCCGATAGCGTCATCACTCTGCTCAGCGTGCTGGCAGTCACTCTTGCTGGCACCTTCATCCTCCTGCGTCTGCAGGCGCGTCTTTTTCCCATCCCCCTCCCCGTGCTGCTCGCGGCGGTCCTCGCGCTCGGCCTGAACGGTCCACTCCTCCTTCTCCTCTCCAGCCCCGCCGTCCACGAGGCGGCGACCGCTGCTGGCCAGGCGACTCTGCTCCTGGGGGTGCTCAGTGGAGTGCTCGCCTTGACCAGCACCCACCGCGGGCGCTGGATACTCTGGGCGCTCGCCGGGAGCGGGGGTGCCCTTGCCCTGGGTTCGCGGCTTGCCCTCGCACCGGCGGTCGTTGGTCTCGCGCTGGCTGGGGCGGGCCTGGCCTGGCGCTGGGAACGGGAGCGTGGCGCCCGTGGCGGTGCTCTGCTCGCGCTTGTGCTGCCCCTCGCGCTCGGCCTGCTGCTCCTCGGGTGGTACAACTGGGCGCGCTTCGGCACGCCCTTCGAGACTGGGCACCGCTACCAGCTGACGTCCTATCCCCTGCTCCGGGAGTATGCCGCCTTCGCTACTCCTACCCATGTGCTGCCCAACCTGGGGTATTTCTTGCTCCAGCCACCGCGGCTCGTGCCGGAGTTCCCCTTCCTGAGCTGGGTTCCCTTCGAACCGTGGAACGCCACCCTCTGCTCGGGCGCGCCCGGAGCCCGGATCTTCGGTCCCACCATTGGGCTGTTCCCGCTGGCACCATTCTGCCTGCTGGCTGGGCTGGGGCCCTGGCTTGCCTGGCGTGGCTGCGGCGTGGCCCGGCGGGCCGGCTGGGCGAGCCTGCTCTTCGGCACGGCGGCGGCGCTGGCAGCGCTCCCCGTGCTGTTGCAGCGCTGGGTAACGACTCGCTACGAGGCGGACTTCGCGCTGCTGCTGGTGCTGGCGGCGAGCGCAGCGGCAGCCGGGTTGACAGCATCCTACCGCTGGCTCGGGAATGGGCTGGCGCTCGGCCTCGCTGGGCTGACCGCTGGGGCGGGGGTGGTGCTTGGCATGAGTGGGAGCTTCGGTCACTTCGCCCGTCACCACCCGGAACTCTGGCAGGCGCTCGCTGCCATTGCGCCTCCATCCCGTCTCACCCTCGCCGAGCCGGAAGCCATCACGCCGAACCTCCGGGTGCGTTTCGGCGAGCAGATCGAGGTTGCCGGAGCGCTGTTTACCCCCGACCAGGTCGAGCCGGGTGCTAGGACGTTGCTGCGGGTCTGGTACCGTGCCCCCCGTGGCGCCGTGCTTTTCCTCCGCCTGCGCGAGCGGAGTGGCGGCATCGTCCTGAGTGAGCAGCACGCTCTGCCACCCGCGGCCAGCTGGCGGGAGGCTCAGCTCCACTGGCGGCTGCCCCTGGACTACACGCGCGTCCGCCCGCCGGACTACCTCCTGGGCGAGCTCGCCGCCGCCCTGCCCGCTGCGCCCGAGCATCTCCTGCCCGCGCGTGACCCGAGCGGAGCCTCCCCGGGGGAGTGGGTGGTCTTCGGACCGTTACGACTGGGCTGGCCGTTTGCCTGGCCCCCGACGGGAGCACTGCCCCGGTCCCTCGCCTTCGGCGACCAGCTCCAGCTTGCGGGGCTCTGCCTGGCACCCGTGGGCTGGAATGGGGGCTCACCCGCTGCGCTCAAAGTGCTGCTCTTCTGGACCGCGCTCGCGCCCGGGCCGGACCGCACCCTCCAGCTCGAGGTGCTCGCGCCGGATGGGCGGCTCGTGGCAAGCGCGCGCGGTCAGCCGGGCGATGGCCTCTACCGGACAGGCCTCTGGCGGGTGGGAGAGCGGATCGAAGATGAATGGGAGATAGGGTTGTCCCCCCTGCCAGCTGGCGAGTACCGGCTGCGCCTGACGGTCGAAGGGCTTGCGCCACGGGGTGACCCTATCATTGCCACCTTTTCCCTCCCCGGCGCTAGCCCTCGCGGCTGAGGAAATGCGCCGTCGGGTCCAGTTCGCGGACGATCCGCAGCTCCTCCTCAGTTGGGGGTGGTGTCACCGGGAGGTCCTCAGCAACGCGCAGATCCCAGCCGGTCTGGGCTCGAACCTGCTCGACGGTGACGCCGGGATGGATGCTGGCGAGGTACATCTCGCGGTCGAGCGGGTCGAAGCGGAAGAGGCCGAGGTCGCTGACCACCGCGCTGGGCCCGCCGCCGGGGAGGCCGACTTTGGCGCGTGCATTCCCGCCGCTTAGAAAGCCAGGGCTGGTAATAAAGTCCACCTTCTCGACGAAGCGGCGCCGCCCCTGAGGCATGATGATCAGGGTGCGCTGAGCGAGCGAGGCGATCTCGCAGGCGCCGCCGCTGCCCGGAAAGCGGACCTGGGGCCGCGCGTAGGGGCCGATGACGGTGGAATTCAGGTTGCCGTACTTGTCGACTTGGGCGCCGCCAAGGAAGCCGACGTCGACGTGGCCGCGCTGGAGGTAGAGGGCAAACAGCTCGACTGTGCTGCAGATCGCCTGAGCACCCGTAACCAGGCACGGGTCAGCGATCGAGAGAGGCAGCCGCGAAGGGCGACCACCGACCACGCCCGATTCGGTGAGGAAGCAGAGGTTCGGCGCGTGGGTCCGCTTGGCCAGGATAGTCGCCAGGGTCGGGATCCCGACGCCAACGAAGACCACCTCGCCGTCCCGCAGTTCGCGGGCGGCTGCCACCACCATCAGTTCGGTGCGGGTGAACTCGGTCATCGGTACACTCCGTAGCTGACCTCGCCACTCCAGGCAGGCTCCACCTGCAAGCGGGCGCGGACGGCCGGGTCGAGCTTGGCGAGATAGGCTGCCCGATCGGGCACCCCATCGATCCATTCAGCAATGTAGGCTGCCACCGCCGCCGGGTCGGCCGAGAGCTGGTCCCACTCCTGATAGAAGGCATTGTCGCGGTCGTACAACCCCTGGGCGTAGGAGGGATGGGCGCCGAACGGCGCGTGGACCACCGCGCTCACGAGGAAGTCCGGCACGATCGTTCGGTTTGGGTCCCGGCGGATGACTTCTTCTTCCACGATCGTTTCGGCCGAGAGGATCACGCGCCGGGCGGCAAAAGCCGCGTCGCGGTGGTCCGTCGTGATGCCCCAGACCTGAGCATTCCCGGCGCGGTCGGCCCGCTGGACGTGGAGGATGGCGACATCGGGCTGGAGGGCAGGGACCACGGAGATGGTCTTGCCACTGTAGGGGTCCTCAATCAGCTTGATCTGGGGGTTGTGGGCGAGCAGGTCGGAGCCGACATTGGTGCGGACCGGCAGGAAGGGGAGGTCCATGGCTCCCGCCAGCAGCCGCGCGGTGAGCCCGAACATGGTGTACTCCTCCAGCTCGATCGGCCGTGGCTCGCCCCGCTCGACCGCGCGGCGGAAGACCCGCAGGTTCCCGATCCCAGGGTTGCCCGCCCAGCAGAACACCACCTTCCGCACGAGCCCCACGGCGAGCATCTGCTCGAGCAAAAGGTCCGGCGTGGGCCGGCAGAAGACCAACTCACGCTTCCGTTGACGGATGATCTCGTGACCGGCGGCAAACGGCACCAGGTGCGAGAGCCCCGCGAAATAGACGGTATCGCCATCGTGGACGTAACGCGCGATCGCTTCGCGCATCGGCATCAGCTTATCGTCCGACATCGGTCCTCCCCCGGAAGCGCATCCTAGCACGTCGGCGCCAGGCTGCCGAGCTGGCGCGGGGGCCCGCTTGCCAAGGCGGTCACGCTCCCCTTACAGTTGCAGCTGCTTTGCAGCTACAAAGCGGCGAGGACGGAGAACACCCCATGGCTGCTCATTCTGCTCCGCACTCCGCGCACCACCACGGCCACCATCACGGCGTGGTCGACCCCCACCACCTCGCCACTGAGCGTGGCATCCGGGCGGTCCAGCTCTCGTTCCTCGCTCTAGTCGCGACTGCTCTGGTCCAACTAGTGATCGCGGTGCTCTCCGGGTCGGTGGCGTTGCTCGCCGATACGATCCACAATGTGGCGGATGCCGCGACCGCCCTCCCGCTCTGGCTCGCCTTTGCCCTCGCCCGCCGGGTGGCGACCACTCGCTTTCCCTACGGCTTCGGGCGAGTCGAGGACCTGGCGGGGCTCGCCATCGTCGCGATCATTGCCCTCAGCGCCCTTATCGCGGGTTGGGAAGCGGTCATGCGCCTACTTGCTCCTCAGCCGGTAGACCATCTCTGGGCGGTGGCGCTCGCTGCCGTGGTCGGGTTTCTCGGGAACGAGGCCGTCGCCGTCTTCCGCATCCGCGTGGGGCGCCAGATCCAAAGTGCTGCCCTGGTGGCAGATGGCTACCACGCGCGGGCCGACGGCTTTATCAGCCTGGCGGTGCTCCTTGGGGTCGTCGGGACAGCGCTCGGCTTCCCCCTCGCAGACCCGCTCGTGGGGTTGGGGATCACGCTCGTCATCCTGCGGCTGGTCTGGGAGGCGGCCCGGGCGGTTGTCCAGCGGGCGCTCGATGGGGTGGACCCGCATGAGGTAGCGGCGATCCGCCATGCCCTGGAGGAGACGCCAGGCGTCCAGGCGGTGAACGAGGTCCGGGCGCGCTGGGTCGGGCATCGCCTCTTCGTTGAGGCGAATGTGACCGCTCCCGCGGGCTCCTCGATCGAAGAGGCCCACGCCCTCGCGGTAGCAGCCCGTCACACGCTCCAGCACCACCTCCCCTACCTGGCGGATGCCACCATCCACGTCGACCCACCCAGTGCGGCCGGCGTGCACCACCACGCTATCACTCAGCACGCGCACGACGACCTGCCCCCGCATACTCACCCAGCCGGTACCTAAGGCGCTGCGCACCATTGACAGCGTGCGCAATGATGCCTAGATTCCCCTGCGACACGGGCGCCCACGAGGCGCCAGAGGAGGAGCGCAGCGTGAAATTCTATAACGTCAAGACCCGACAGGCCGTCGAGGTGCCCGATTCGCAGGTAACGGTGGTCACCATGAAGAACGGCCGGGTGGCTGCCCAGGCGACCGTAGGTGGCGTCAAGCTGTTCAGGATCCTCGGCGAGGAGGAAGCCGCGCGGCTTCAGAAGAAGTAGTCCTTGGCAGTTGCCCACCAGAGATGATACTCAGTATCATCTCTGGTGATGAGTGTCGAATCCCTGCTCGCTACTCGCCTTGACCGGCGGATGGCGAATGTCCTGCTGAACCAGCAGTTCTGGTGCTGGGGGCAGGATATCCGGCAGCCGGCCGGGAACCTTTTGCTCGCCTTCGGCTTCCGGCGCCTCCGCCCTCCGGTGGGCGTCCTGGGTAGTAGTTGTTATCGTTTGTCGCTCACCGGGGGGGAAGTCTTGCTCTGGGGCTGGGGCGTGCTCTGGAGCCGAGCGGGTATGGGCGTTTTCCTCCCCCGCCGCCAGTTCGCTCCCCAGGGGGTACACGGCAGCCTGGCAGCTCCTTGCTGGAGCCCGGAGGGATTGCCTCCGCTCGACCCGCCCACGCTGGTCAGCCAGCAGACCCTGGCGCTCCTGGCCGAGTTGTTGAACTGGATGGCAGCTTACGAGCGCTGGGTCCTCCAGATGGCTGGCCGCGACTACCGCCGGGCCTGCGCGGGAGCAGCGCCGGGCGCGACCCTCACCCTTCTCCCCGAGCAAGTACCGACGCTCTGGGAGCAGCTCAGCTGTGCTGCCGCGGTCTGGGCGCGCTCCCGAGCACCGGGCAGGGTGGCTGCCCCCTCGCTATAATCCGGCCGCGGCGCGCCCTGCCCGACCCGCGCGTCGTGACCCTCCCCGAAGGGAGTGGCCCTCACCGGAGGACGGACCCTGGTGCAGCTGCGCGCCCAGCCCGCGACGGCGGAACGACCGTTCGCCGGTCTGACCTCGGCGCTTGCCGACCAGCTGCCCCCAAAAGCGGTGCTGGCCGCCGTGCTGGCTTACGCCCTCCTCTTCTCCTTCCTCGCGATCCACCGCCACCGGGTCTACGAGACCGATGCCTTCGACCTCGCCAACATGGAGCAGGCGCTCTGGAACACCGTGCACGGCCGGCCGCTCGCCTTTACCAATTTCGAAGGGCTGACCAACCGGCTCGGTGCCCACGTCGAGCCGACCCTGCTCCTGCTGGCGCCTCTCTACGCGCTCGTTCCCCGGCCAGAGACGCTGCTCGTCGTCCAGAGTGTGGTGGTGGCGCTGGGTGCGCTACCGGTGAGCTGGCTCGCCCGGGCCCACCTCCGTTCGCAGCTGGCCGCGCTCATCTTCGCGCTGGCCTACCTGCTTTTCCCGGCGTTGGAAGCGGCCAACCTGTACGACTTCCACGCCCTCACTCTCACGGCCGGGCTGTTGCCGTTCGCATTCTGGTTCGCCGAGCGGCGCCAGGTGGTGGGCTATTGGGCGACAGTGCTGCTCGTGCTCGGCTGTAAGGAGGACCTCCCCCTCCTGGTCTTCGTCTTCGGCCTCTGGGTCGCGTTCGTCCGGGGCTGGCGGCGGGTCGGGTTGGCGACCGCGGCCCTGGCCGCCCTCTGGTTCGTGGTTGCCGTTCTGGTCATCATCCCCCACTTCAACCCCGAGCGGCAGTCGCCCTATCTCGATACTCGCTACGGCCACCTCGGGAGCACCCTGCCTGAGATCCTGGCGACGCTCTTGTTCAATCCCCCGTACTGGCTCGGCTATCTTTATCAGCCGAGCAAGCTCGCCTACGTGCGTGACCTGCTGACCCCCGTCGCCTTTCTCTCCCTGCTTGCCCCCCTCTGCCTCGCTATCCTCACTCCGACACTGCTCCTGATCTTGCTCTCCAGTAGCGTGCTGCAGAACACCCTGGAGTTGGAACATTACCCTGCGCCCCTGGTGCCGGTGGTGGTCATCAGCGCGGTCTTCGGTGCGGCCTGGTTGACCCGACGGCTCACGCGGTGGACCGGCTGGCCGGCAGCACGCTGGGGAAGCCTCGTTGCGCTGGTGGTGCTCGGGTTTACCCTCGCCTACCACCGTGAGCGTGGCGCGACCCCACTGGCGGCGGCGTTCGGCCTAAAGGAGCGCACTGCCCGCTATGAGCTCGCTGACCGGCTGGTGGCACTCGCTCCCCCGGAGGCTGCCGTCTCGGCGACGGGAGCACTGAATGCCCACCTCGCGGGCCGCCAGACGCTCTACGTCTACCCTCGGGTGGAGGATGCGACCTGGCTGTTTCTGGACTTTGCGCCCTCGATCGCGCCGGTGATCAACCGAGACCGCTACGACCATATTCAGCAGCTCCGCCAGCATGGGTTCGGAGTGGTGGCGGCCGAAGATGGCTTTCTGGTGCTCGCGCGCGGGCAGCCCGACCAGCAACAACCGGAGGCGGCCTTCCGGCGTCCCGCCCCACCAGGCTATCAGCCGACCGTCCCGCTCCGCGCTCGCCTCGGGCCGGTCACCCTGCTCGGCTACGACCCGCTCTCCGAGGCACGCTCGACCGTGGCGTTGCAGCTTGCCCTGCAGGTCGAGCAGTCGGTGGGAGAAGTGCGCTTGTTCAGCGTACTCCTGGATGACTCTGACCGGCCACTCCCCGGCAGCGAGGCTGAGCTAGTCGCGCCGATCTGGTTCCCCCCCAGCCGCTGGACGCCCGGCACGACCTATCTCGTTGAGACGATGCGGTGGGGGCGGAAGGGCAAGCCTGGTGACCTGCGGGTCGGGTTAGTGGCGACGACTGGCGGCACGCCGATGAACCCGGCTGACCGGCTGCCCGTCCAGGTCGAGGGTGGGCCGACGCTCGCCAGCGGGCGCGACGACGTGCTCCGCCTTGCGACGTTCCAGTCGGATGGCCGCACGGTCTGGGATGCCTCGCCGGCGCGACTGTGGGCCTTGCCGGCGGGGGCGCGGGCGGTGGGTGCCCAGCTGGGCGAAGGGGTCCGTCTGGAAGGGAGCGTACCCGCGGAGCCACGCTGTGGCACCCCGTGCCGCCTGGACCTCACCCTCTTCTGGCGGGCCGAACGACCCCTCCTCGCCAACCTGAGCGTTTTTCTGCACCTGGTGAATGCAGAGGGGCGACTCGTCGCCCAGAGCGACGGTCCACCGGATGGCGGTCGCCGCCCGCTCCCAAGCTGGCTGGCAGGCGAGGTAGTTGCTGACCGCCACCAGCTGACCCTGTCCCTGCCGCCGGGGGAGTACCGCCTGCTGGCCGGGCTCTACGACCC
>JAILZB010000057.1 GCA_023512725.1 Chloroflexota bacterium
GCGAGGCGCTGATGCTGGACGAGAAGGAGTACGCCGTCCATGACACCAAGGCGGCGCTCAACGAAGCGCGTACCAAGGGCATCACGCCGTTCTGCATCTCGGTGGATAAGCAGGGCCACGACTACCTGAAGGCGATGTGCGGCGACATCGGCTATGAGGTGGTCTCGGAAGTGGCGATGTTGCCAAAGCGGCTTCCCACACTTTACCGTCGGTTAACGACCTAGGGGGGAGCGATGTCAGCCCGGGTGGACACACCGCGCGCTCGCCATCGTATTCTGCTGGCTGATGACGAGGAGAGCATCCGCCAGCTCGTTGCCGCCACGCTCGGCGGCGAGCAGTATGAGCTGGGCTTTGCCGCCGATGGCCGGCAGGCATTGGCCCTGGCTGAGAGTCAACACCCCGACCTCGTCCTGCTCGATGTCGGCATGCCCGTGCTGGACGGCTTCACCGTCTGCCGGACCCTCAAGCAGCGCTCAGCGACCGAAGATATCAAAGTGGTCTTCCTCTCCGGCATGGACCGTGAGGAAGACCGGGTTGCCGGGCTCGCTGCGGGCGCCGATGGCTATATCGTCAAGCCGTTTAGTCCGCTCTACCTGCTCAAGACGGTGCGGGAGTTGCTCAACCAGGCGGAGTACCACCCGCGCTCGCCTGATCCGTCCAGCCAACAGCAGTTCTCTCCCCTTGAGTTCGCTCGCGAGACGATCCATGGCCTCGCGCGGCCGGCCACACCTGGCAGCCCCACGCTCGAGGAGAAGGCCGCCGAGCTCGAACGCTCGCAGAGCCAGCTGTTGATCTACGCCGAGGAGCTGAACCAGGCCTACCGCGAACTGCAAGCGACCTATTTCTCGACGCTACAGGCGCTCGCTGCCGCCATCGACGCGCGTGACCACTATACCTATGGTCACTCCCAGCGAGTAGCGGCTTACGCCGTCGAGATCGCGCGGGCGCTCGGGCTCGAGAGCACCGCGATCGAGACCTTGCGCCGGGCAGCCCTGCTCCACGATATCGGCAAAATCGGCGTGCCCGATGCGACCTTGCTCAAGCCGGGCCCCCTTACCCCGGAAGAATGGGCCACGATGAAGCGTCACCCGGTGATTGGGGAGCAGATGATCGCTGGCCTCAAGTTCCTAGCTGAGGCCGCGCTGTTCATTCGCTGCCACCACGAGCGCTGGGATGGTCGTGGCTACCCTGATGGGCTCCAGGCCGAAGCGATCCCGCTCGGCGCGCGGATCCTGGCGGTTGCCGATGCCTTCGACGCGATGACCTCCACCCGCCCCTACCGGCCAGCGCTGAGTCTCGAGCAAGCCCGGGCGGAGGCTGAGCGCGGGCGAGCAAGCCAGTTCGATAGCCGGGTGGTCGATGCCTTCCAGGATAGCATCCGGGCCATCGAAGCGATCCTCCGCCGCGAGGTACCACGATAGGCGAGCCTGAACCGGCTGGCGCCCTGCGCCAGCTACCGAGCGTCGACCGGTTGCTTCAGGCACCGGTGCTCGCTCCGCTGCGCACCGAGCTTGGCCCCTCAGCCCTCGCCGACCTGCTGCGGGAGCTGCTCGCGGAAGCCCGCCGTGCCGTCGCTGCCGGTGCTCCTCCTCCGCGCGAGGAGGAACTGCTCCAGCGGGCGCGGGAGCGTGGCGAGCGGCTTGCTGCCGGGTCACTGGTCCCGGTCATCAATGCCACCGGTGTCCTGCTCCATACCAACCTTGGGCGGGCACCCCTGGCCGAGGATGCCCTCCAGGCGGCCCGGGAGGTCGCCAGCGGCTACAGCACCCTTGAATACGACCTCGAGCGGGGCCAACGCGGCGCGCGCGACCATCACCTCGAACCCCTGCTCTGCCAGGTGACGGGCGCAGAAGCGGGCTTGGCCGTGAATAACAACGCTGCTGCGCTCCTGCTCGCGCTCTCGGCGCTCGGCGCGGGGCGAGAGGGGATTATCTCGCGGGGGCAAGCGGTCGAGATCGGTGGCGGCTTCCGCATTCCCGATGTGATGCGCCAGAGCGGGGTCCGCCTGGTCGAGGTGGGCACGACCAACCGCACCTATCTCTCAGACTACCAAGCAGCGATCACACCCGAGACGGCCTTGCTGCTGCGGGTCCACCGGAGCAACTTCGCCCTGCTCGGCTTCACCCACGAAGTTGCGCTCGCCGATCTGGCCGCTCTGGCCGAACGGCACGGGCTCTGCCTGCTGGATGACCTCGGCAGCGGCTGCCTGATCGATACCCGTCGCTTTGGCCTCGCCCCCGAACCACTGGTGCAAGAGAGCGTCGCGGCCGGTGCCGGGCTAGTCTGCTTTTCCGGCGATAAGCTGCTCGGTGGTCCCCAGGCAGGGCTGATCGTAGGGAAACGTCGCTGGGTGGAACCGCTGCGTCGTCACCCGCTCGCTCGGGCCCTGCGCATCGATAAAGTGACGCTGGCGGCCCTGCTGGCGACCTTACGCCACTACCAGCGGGGCGATGCCGAGCAGGCGCTTCCCATCTGGCAGATGATCGCCGCTCGCCGCGAGAGCCTCGCCACTCGCGCCGAGCGCTGGGCAGCCGCGCTGGGAGGCGAATTGCGCGAGGGGGTGTCGACGATCGGGGGTGGAAGCCTGCCTGGGCAGACTTTGCCGACCGTCCTAGTAGCGCTTCCCCCGCGGCTGCCCGCTGATCAGCTCGCGGCCCGCCTGCGGGCAGGTCGACCGCCGGTCATTGCGCGGGTGGTCGAGGAGCGCGTCGTGCTCGACCCGCGGACGGTGGTGTCTGGGCAGGAGGCGCAGCTGCTGGCAGTGGTGAAGGCGGCGCTTCAGTCGTAGAGTGACAGCCCGGCGGAAGCGGCACGACGACTGTCAGGGGGGTCGAGCAGGCCCTCAGCTTCCAGGACGTCCAGCAAGCGGGCAGCTCGGGCATAGCCCACCCGCAGCTTGCGCTGCAGGAACGAGACCGAAAGGCGTCCGTGCTCCTCGAGCAGGCGCCGCGCCTCCTCCAGTAAGGGGTCGCCAGGCCCGCCGTCGAGCGGTTCGTCGGGGAGATTGACCAGTTCCTCCACGTACTGGGGTGGCCGGGCGGCTTTCCACCAGTTCACGATCCGCTCGACTTCGGCGTCGGAGACGTAGACCCCCTGCAGACGTACCGGTTTGAGGGCGTCGGTTGGCGCGTAGAGCATGTCGCCCCGGCCGAGCAGCTTCTCTGCCCCGACCTGGTCCAGGATGGTGCGGGAATCGACGGAGGAGGAGACGGCGAAAGCGATCCGGGTGGGGATGTTCGCCTTGATCAAGCCAGTGACCACATCGACCGAGGGGCGTTGGGTCGCAATGATCAAGTGGATGCCAGTCGCGCGCGCCAACTGGGCCAGGCGAACGATGATCCGCTCGACTTCTTCCGAGGCCACCATCATCAGGTCGGCCAGCTCGTCAATAATGACGACGAGGAAGGGAAGGAGCGGCAAGCCCTCGCGCTGGCGGCGCTGGTTATAGCTCTCGAGGTTGCGCGCCCCGACCTCGGCGAAGGTCTTGTAGCGCGCTTCCATTTCGCCAACCACCCAGCGGAGGGCGGCAACGACTTTGGCCGGCTCGACGATCACTGGTGCGAGCAGATGGGGAATGTCGTTGTACCCGACCATCTCGACCCGCTTCGGGTCGACCATCAGCAGACGCACTTCTTCCGGCGTGGCATGCATCAAGAGGGAGGCGATGATGGCATTCACGCAGACCGACTTACCGCTCCCGGTCGCACCCGCGATCAGGCAGTGGGGCATGCGGGCCAAGTCTGCCACCACCGGGTTGCCCGCGACATCCTGCCCCAGGGCGAGGGCGAGCTTGGTCTTCAGGCGCAGGCGCTGGAACTGGGGGGTCTCGATCACGCGCCGGAGGGAGACGAGGGTCGAAGCGACGTTTGGCACTTCTAGGCCAACGAACGGCTTCCCTGGCACCGGCGCTTCGATCCGGACGCTCGGCACGGCAAGCGCGAGGGCGAGGTCGTTCGAGAGGGCAAGAATGCGGCTCACCTTGACCCGCACGCGCGAGACCTCTTCGATCCGAACCCGGGGGTTGCCATTCTTGTCGTAGAGCGGTCGACCGTCGGCGTCGCGCTCGCGGACCTCCCGCGTGCGGACTTCCCAGCCGGGCTCGATGGCAAATTGGGTGACGGTCGGCCCCTGGTTCACCTCGACTACCCGCGCATCGACCCCGTATTCGGCCAGCTTCGCCTCGATCTGCTTCACCCGGCCTTCAAGGTCGACCGGGCTGTACTCCGCTGGCGCTGGCAGCTCGAGCAGGTCCAGCGGGGGAAGGGCTCCAGCGCCAGGCACCGGTTCCTTCCGCGCTCGCCTGGACATCTCGGCCGGCGGGTTCGGTGCTGGCATGGAGGAGGCGACGGGCTCCGGTGAGAGGGGTGGGGTAGCCTGTCGCCGGCGCGGGAGGCGAGGCAGCGCGGGAAGGGTCACCCGTGGGCGAGTAGCAGCCGCCCGCCGGGCCAGAGCAGGGAGCCGAGCGAGCGCGTGCCCAGCTGCAGCACCCGCGTGGCGAAGGAACGCTCGTGCCCGTTCCGGCCAGCTTGCCGCCCAGGCGAGGAGCACCAGCACCCCGAGCCGGGGGAACCCCTCGCCGGTCGAACCGCCGGCGAGCCAGCGTCCCAGCTGCCCCCCACCGCTCAGCTGATCCAGGTGGACCTCGCCCAGCTGGAGAACCGGGTAGGTCATCCCGAGCGCAACGTAGGCGGCCAGCCAGAGGGCAGCGAGCACCAGCGCCAGCCGGCCTGGCACTCCCGCTGGCCAGAGACGACCCCGCCAGAGGGCGATGGCGCCACCCACCAGCAACGCGATCACGAGCGGCACCCCCAGCCCAAAGGCAGCAAACAGAAAGCGCTGCATCCTGCTGCCGAGGTCCGGCAGGGCACTACTAAAAAAGAACAGGGCCGCGCCCGCGCCCAGCACCAGCAGCCCGCTCAGCCATTGGCGCAGCGATCCCAAACGGAGCCGAGGACGAGGAGACCGCCCACTACTCCGCCGCGCCTTCCGTCTCGCGATCGTTCCCTCCCTCGCTGGTCAGACCTCGACCACAATCGGCAGGATCATCGGACGCTGGCGAGTCTGGTCCCAGATGAAGCGGGCGAGCGCTTCACGTACCTGGTCGGTCACTACCTTCCATTCCGCCAGGTGAGGAGCGTACTCGTGCCGGAGTTCCTCGACGATGGCATGGCGTGCCCGCTCGATCAGCACGGGTAGGTTCCCCGAGTAGACGAAACCGCGGGTGAAGATATCCGGTTCGTCCACCAGCTGGGCGGTCCGATGGTCGACCTGGAAGACGACCACCACGATCCCATCGGAGGCAAGCTGGCGGCGGTCACGCAGGATGACACTCGTGACATCGCCCACGCCGAGGCCATCGACGTAGACCTCGCTCACTGGCACCCGGTCGACGACGGTAGCGCCATGCTCGGTGATCTCGAGTACTTCGCCATCTTCCAGGATGAAGATCTGTTCGTCGGGGAGGCCAACGGCCTGACCGAGCTTGGCATGCTGGACCAGCATCCGGTACTCGCCATGGATCGGCACGAAGTAGCGAGGCCGGGTCAGGTTGAGCATCATCTTCAGCTCCTCCTGACTGGCGTGCCCCTGGATGTGCACCTCACTCACCCGACTATAGAGAACCTCGGCCCCTTGCTTGAAGAGGTTATCGATGGTCCGGTTGATCAGCGTCTCGTTCCCGGGGATGGGTGTGGCCGAGAGGATGATAGTATCGCCCGGGACAACGCTCAGCAGGCGATGCTCCCCACTGGCCATCCGCGCGAGCGACGACATCGGCTCTCCCTGGCTGCCAGTGGTGAGGATAGCGATCTCGCGGCCGGAATAGCGGTTCACCTCCTCGGGCCGGATGAGCACGCCGGGTGGGGCCGAGAGATAGCCGAGTTCCAGCGCAATCTGCGCGTTCTGCTCCATGCTCCGGCCGATGATGGCCACCTTCCGGTTCGTCCGGACGGCAGCGTCGATCACCTGCTGGATCCGTGCGATTAGGGAAGCAAAGGTCGCGATGATCACCCGGCCGGGGGCTTCGTGGAAGATGTTCAGGAGGGCGGCCGAGACGCGTTGCTCCGAAGGGGTGTAGCCGGGCCGTTCGGCGTAGGTGGAATCCGAGAGCAGGGCAAGCACCCCTTCGTCGCCGAAGCGGGCGAGGCGCGCGAAATCGGCGGGAACCCCATCGACCGGCGTGTGGTCGAACTTGAAGTCGCCCGTGTGGATAACCGTCCCAAGCGGGGTCCGGATGGCGAGGCCGACCGAGTCGGGGATGCTGTGGTTGACGCGGAACGGCTCGACCTCTAGCTCCCCCAGGCGAATGCGGTCCCCCGGCCGGTACTCAGCGAGATTGGCCTCCTCGAGCAGCCGATGCTCCCGCAGCCGGACCCGGATCAGCCCCAGGGCCAGCCGAGTGGCCCAGATGGGCACGCCTCTCAGCTTCGGAAGGACGTAGGGCAATGCTCCGATGTGGTCTTCGTGGCCGTGGGTGATCAGAATGGCGCGCAGGCGATCGCGGTGGGTAACCAGATAGCTGATATCCGGGATGACGAGGTCGATCCCGAGCATCTCCTCTTCAGGAAACTGGACCCCACAATCGACCGCGATAAGGTCGCGGCCAGTATCGATGACCATCATGTTTTTGCCGATCTCGCCCAGGCCTCCAAGCGGGATCAGGCGGAGCAAGCGCTGGCTCACGGCGGTCTCCTCCGATTGGTGGCAGTATAGTCTGGCTTGCTGTTTCCCCGTGGCCGTCGTATCTTCCCGCCATAGTCAGGCTAGGAGTCCGGCGTGCGCCTTGACCTCCACGTCCATACCGTCCGTGGCAGCTCCGATAGCGCCCTGACCCTGGAAGAGCTAGTCCTCCAGGCGCGGCGCGCTGGGCTGGATGGGGTCGGGATCACGGAGCACAACACGCTCTGGCATGACCCCACCTGGGATGCCTACGCTGCCCAGCAGGGTCTGCTCATCTTCCACGGGATTGAAGTCTCGACCGATTGCGGGCATATTCTCGCTTATGGCATCGAAGGCTATCTCGCTGGCATCCATAAGGCCGCCGTGCTGCGTGAGGTGGCAGACCGCTGCGGTGCGGTGCTGATCGCGGCCCATCCCTTCCGGCGAGCGTTTGAGAAGGGACCGCACGTCCACAACCTGCTCAAGCTCCATCACCCCACGGTCGCCGAGGCAGCGGCGCATCCCGTCTTCCGCCTGGTCGACGCGATCGAGGTCGCCAATGGCGGCACCGCGGAGGAAGAGAACGCCTTCGCCTTGGAAGTCGCCCGCTATCTCGGCCTGCCCGTCACGGGGGGGAGCGATTCCCATTCTGCCAATAGCCTTGGCCATCAGGCAACCGTGTTCGACGAGCCGCTGCGGAGCCTGCGTGACCTGATCGCGGCTATCAAGGGCGGCCGGGGCCGGCCGGTCGATCGGCTGCTGCTGGCGGGGGGGTGACCATGCGCTGGTGGGAACGGTTGCTTGCCACCTTCGGGTGTTCGCCCCTTGGGCCGGATGAGACGGCGGTCCGCTATACCCAGGCCCTGCTGAGCGGCGCTCGCGAAGCGGCGCTCCGGCTGAGCGCTGGGCCAGGCATCGCGATGACTCGCGAACTGGCTGCCCGCTTTGCTGAGGCCGAGCTCGCCCGCTGGTTCGGTCGTCTGCGTGCTCTGGAGGCGCCGCCCTCCGCCGTACCACCGCCCATTCCGCCGACGCGGCGCTACGTGGTCGGCCGCGTTGCCCTCCCCGACCAGGCGACCCAGGACTTTCCCATTCTTGCCGTCGGCCTGGAACGGGCTCGCGGGCGCTGGGTGGTGGTGACGGCCCGGGCCAACGCGGCCCTCTTCGACGACGGGACGGGCGAGCTGCCACCCCAGGAGGTTATCCGCCTCGACGACGAGCTGCTCGCCGGCCCGTAGGGCGCTGGTGCGCCTGGTAGCGCGCCCGTGCCTGCGCGATCACCTGGGCCGCAAAGGTCGCATCGCGCCAGCCGACGATCTCGCTCCACTTCTCTTCCAGGTTCTTGTAGGTCTGGAAGAAGTTCTCGATCTCCCGCAGCCAGTGGGTCCCCAGCTCTTCCAGGCTGGTGATGTGGGCAAAGCGCGGGTCGCCGCAGGGGAGGGTGATCAGCTTGCGGTCCTCACCCTTCTCATCGACCATGTCCAGGCAGCCGATCGGCAGGGCGAGGACGTGACAGCCGGGAAAGGTCGGCTCGTAGACGAGGACAAGCGCGTCGAGCGGGTCGCCGTCGGGCTCGAGCGTTTCGGGGACGAAGCCATAGTCGGCGGGGTAGTGGACCGAGGAGTAGAGCACCCGGTCGAGACGGAAGAGGTGGCGCTCGTGGTCGAACTCGTATTTGTTGCGGCTGCCCGCTGGGATCTCAACGACGACCTCAACCGGTTCCATTCCCCCTCCGCTGGTGCTTGGCGCGGTAGAGTTCAGTATCAGCCTGCTGGAGGACTTCCTCGGCACTCCCACCGTGGTCTGGCCAGCAGGCGCCGCCCACAGAGAAGCTCACCGTAAGGCGGCTCCCTCTCCAGGTCAGCTCGAGCGGAGGAAGGGAGACCAGCCGTTCGACTACCTGCCCCATGCCAGCAGGGTCGGCATCGGGCAGCAGAATGGCGAACTCGTCACCTCCGATCCGGGCCACCAGGTCTGCCGAGCGGGTTGCGACGATCAGGGTGCGCGCCACCAGCTTGAGGGCAGCGTCGCCCGCTGCGTGCCCGTAGCGGTCGTTGATCGCCTTCATCCCATCAAGATCGACCATCAGCAGGCCGTAGAGGCTCCGCAGCCGCTGGGAACGGGCATGGTGGCGCCGAAGGGCATCTTCGAAGGCACGCCGGTTGGCCAGACAAGTGAGGGGGTCGGTCAGCGCTTCGCGCTCCAGCCGGGCGAGCAGTTCGGCGCGTTCGAAGGACGCTGCGAGCTCATCGCCGATCGCCTCGACGGTCGCGATCTGGTCGGGCGTGAAGAGCTCCACAGGCTGGGAAAAGGCCAGGATGAGGACACCGCGTGGCCGGCCGCGCGCGAAGAGCGGCACGGCGATGGCAGCACGCACGTTCGCTTGCTCGGCGAGGCCAGCATCGACTCCCGGAATGGTGGCCAGGTCGGGGATAGCCACTGGCTCGCGATTGCGGATCGCCCAGAGTGCCAGGGAGCTGCTCTGCTCGTCCATCAGTTCGATCGCCGTGAGGGTGTGGGTATCGATCCCCCAGCCACCCACCGCGCGCAGGTGGTCCTGCTCATCGAGCAGGTAGAGCGCACCGAGGTCCGCACCAGTCAGCCGTGGCGCCTCGGTGATAATGGCCTGCACGGCCTCAGTAGGAGCGTCGGCGCGAGCCAGTGCGCGCGTGATCCGGCGCAGCCCTTCCAACCGCCGGAGGGTGCGGACGAAGTCGGTCACATCCTCTACCAGCAGCACTGCACCGTTGGGGCTGTTGCGAATGGGGTTGCACAAGAGTTCGACCGTCCGGTCGCTCTGGCCGACGGTCAAGCGGCAGGCGTAGCGCGGGAGCACCCCGGCGACCACCCGTCGAAACCCGTTGACCACCTGGGCGGCAACCGGTTCGGCCAGTAAGTCGCCGATATAGTTCCCGACCGGCGGACGGGGTTCACCGATCAGGTCGTTCACGAGCTGGGCTGCCGGGCTGTTGGCGTAGACGACCACCAGCTCTGCGTTCAGGGCCATCACCGCGTGGTCGATCGAGTCGAGGATATCCTGGACCGCTGGCACGGCGGGTGCCACCTCATCGAACGCCATGCCGGCCTCCTCATCGGCGGTGTTTGTGGTGGGTTAGACCGTGGGCGCTGGGGCAGCAGTGACCGGCTGCGCTGTCTCACCTTCGAGCAAGGCGCGAAGATCTTCCCCCTCGATGGTCTCGCGGGTCATGAGCGCCTGGGCGAGATTGTCGAGGATAGCGCGACGTTCTGTCAGGACCTGGGTGGCCCGCTGGTACGCTTCGCTGATGAGGGCGTGGATTTCGTTATCGATCTGCTCGGCGACCTTTTCACTGTAGTTACGCGTCTCGGTGATCTCGCGACCGAGGAAGACCAATTCCTCCCGTCGGCCGTAGGCGCGGGGGCCGAGCTGGTCGCTCATGCCAAATTCCATCACCATCCGCCGGGCGATGGTCGTTGCTCGTTCGAGGTCGTTCTCGGCGCCCGTGGTCACCTCACCGAAACGGAGCTTCTCTGCGCAGTGGCCACCGAGCGCCCAGGCGAGCATCTCCTTGAACTGGGAGCGGGTGTAGAGATAGCGGTCCTCGGTCGGTAGGATGCGGGTATAGCCGCCGGTCATCCCGCGCGCGATCACCGAGATCTTGTGCACCGGGTCAACGAGGGGCATCGCATGAGCGACGACCGCGTGGCCAGCCTCGTGGTAGGCGGTCACCAGCCGCTCGCGCTCGGTGATGACGCGGCTCTTGCGCTCTGGGCCCGCAATCACCCGGTCGATCGCCTCTTCCAGCTCATCCATCCCGATCAGCTTTTTGTTCCGCCGCGCCGCCAGGATCGCCGCTTCGTTCAGCAGGTTCGCCAGGTCCGCCCCACTGAACCCCGGCGTCTGCTTCGCAATCACCTCCAGGTTCACCGTCCGGTCGAACGGCTTCCCCCGCGCGTGCACTTCCAGGATCTGCCGCCGCCCGTTGATGTCCGGCCGGTCCAGCACCACCTGGCGGTCGAACCGCCCCGGCCGGAGCAGCGCCGGGTCCAGAATGTCGGGCCGGTTGGTGGCGGCGATCACGATGACGTTGGTGTTGGTATCGAAGCCGTCCATCTCGACCAGGATCTGGTTCAGCGTCTGTTCCCGCTCATCGTGGCTGCCGCCCAGCCCGGCGCCGCGCTGACGCCCGACGGCATCGATCTCGTCGACGAAGACGATGCAGGGGGCATTCCGCTTGGCCTGGTCGAAGAGGTCGCGCACGCGGCTCGCGCCAACGCCGACGAACATCTCGACGAACTCGGAGCCCGAGATGGAGAAGAACGGCACCCCTGCTTCGCCCGCTACTGCCCGGCTTAGGAGCGTCTTGCCGGTGCCGGGTGGCCCGACGAGGAGGACGCCGCGGGGGATGCGGGCGCCGAGGGCGGCGAAGCGCTCGGGGTACTTAAGGAACTCGACCACCTCCTGGAGTTCCTGCTTCGCTTCGTTCGCGCCGGCCACATCCGCGAAGGTAACGGTCGGGCGATTGGCGGTGAACATCCGGGCGCGGCTCCGGCCGAAGTTGAGCGCCTGGCTATTGGTGCCTTGCGCCTGGCGCATCATAAAGAGCAGAACCGCGCCGAAGAACAGCAAGGGCAGGAAGTTGATCAACACCGAGAGCCAGCTGCCGAACTGACTCGGCTCCTTGACGATAACTTGCACCCCATTCTGGCCGAGCGGGATGCCCTCTTTGTCCAGCAATTGGACGAGGCTGGTATTCGGCTCCTTGCGCGAGGTAAAGCGGTCGCGGTTGTTCGCCTGGTAGACCGTGAGGGTGTCGCCCTGCACCTCGATCTTGGAGACCTGGCCCTTCCGCGCCATGTCGAGCAGGGTGGCCATGTCGATGCTCTGGCTCGGTTGTGAGGGCGGAAAGACGGTGAAGAAGACCGCGATCACCGCGACCAGGATCAGGAGGTAGATGAAGCTATTCCGGAGCCACCGAGAGTCCATGCTGGCCTTTCTTCCGGCGAAGCGAGGCAGGCGCGCCGTAGGGAAAGTATATCAAAGGGCACCCGCCCCCTCGCTTGCCTCGTTGCTTGCCAGTCGCAGCTCGGCCACGAAGGGAAGATTGCGGTAGAGCTCGGCGTAGTCGAGGCCGTAGCCGACGACGAAGCAGTTCGGAATGACAAAGCCGGTGTAGTCGATCACCACCTCGGCGCGTCGGGTAGCTTGTTTATCGAGCAGGGTGCAGACGCGCACACTGGCGGGCCCCCGGGCGTGAAGGTAGTCGAGGATATAGCGCAAGGTCAGCCCGCTATCGACGATATCCTCGACCACCAGGACATCGCGCCCCTCGATGCTGGCATCGAGGTCCTTTAGGATCCGCACGATCCCGCTCGTTTTGGTGCTGGCGCCGTAGCTGCTGACAGCGAGGAAATCCAGCGTCACCGGCAGCTCGATCGCTCGGGCGAGGTCCACCAGGAAGACCGCCGCTCCTTTCAGCACCCCGACCAGCAGCAGCTCACGGCCGCGATAGTCGCGGCTGATGGCCGCCCCCAGCTCGCGGACTCGGCGCTGGATCGCCTCGGCATCGATCAAGGTTGCGCCGAGCGCTGCCTCCACCTGGGGCCTCCCTCCGGCTTCGTTACCAAGACTGTAGCAAATCAGCCCGTTGGCAGCAGGAGGGAAGGCGCTCCGCCTGCAGCCAGGTTGCCATCTCGCCCTCGCCCACCCGCTCGCTTTCCGCAATCCGGCTCCCCACTACCCAGGCGATCCGCCCGCCGACCGTCACCACGGGCACGCGCGGCCGCTCCTCGCGTGGGACCTTCCGGTTCACGAACTCATCCTGCAGGGTCACGCTCCCGCTGCGCCCGAGGGGGCGATAGCAGTCTCCGGGTGCCCGCGAGCGGACCAGAAACGGCCCCTCGCTGTGCAGCCAGACGCTGGTGGGGCTGCTCGTCTCCCGCACGGCAGTGGCCACTCGCCGTTCTGCCCGCAGTCGCCAGTCTCCAAACTCGACCTCCCCGGGCACCGTCAGGGTGACCGGCAAGGGCACCTGGGGCACCCCTCGACGCTGCAGGCGCAGGGCTTCTTGGTCGGTTACTGCCTCCAACCCAGCGGGGAGCTGGAGGCGGCCGGGACGCTCCTGCGCGACCAGAGCCAGCACCGCTTGGAGGTGGCGGGAGGTGAGCGGGCTAGGCGAAGCAAGGAGCAGGGCCACCGCGCGCCGCACGGCTTCGCTCGCAAGTGCACGTGGCCAGCACCGGAGAACCTCGCGCCGCAAGGCGACTTCGCCCGGCAGCGCCACCTCGTTCCAGCGGCGCTGGACTTCCTCGCGGATGACCTGTTGCTGGTCCCGCAGGAGGGTAGTCAGGGTGGCGACTTCCTCGGCGAGGCGAGGGTTTTCGCGTTGCAGGAGCGGCAGGACGTGGTGGCGCAGCCGGTTCCGGAGAAAGCGCGGAGAGTCGTTGGAGCGGTCGTGGCGAGGGATCACTCCGGCCTGGCGGCAGTAGTCGAGGGTGGCCGCGCGTGGTGTCGCGAGCAAGGGGCGAACGACCGGAACTGCGACGCCTGTCAACTGGTCGAGCCGGCTGACGGGCGCCATCCCTGCGAGGCCGGCAGGGCCGGCGCCCCGCAGTAAGCGCAGCAAGAACGTTTCTAGCTGGTCGTCCCGCGTGTGGGCGACCACGATCGCGCTGGCACCTTCCATCCGTGCGACTGCTCCCAGAAAGCGGTACCGACGCTGGCGGGCGACGGCTTCCCAGTTCCGGGTTGGGGGAGGAAGATCGTCGCGCCCGGTGACGAGCCGGAGGCCCCGCGCAGCCGCAAATGTTTCCACCCAGGCGGCATCCTCATCGGAAGCTGAGCCACGGAGGCGATGGTTGAAGTGGGCGACAACCAGGGGGAGCTGCTCAGCAGCAAGCGCCAGGGTGAGCGCCACCGAATCCGGCCCGCCCGAGAGAGCAACCAGGAGCAGCTGGTCACGCGGAAGGACCCCCTCGGCGAGGGCTCGTTGGACAGCGAGAGCAACCGGGTGTGGCATCGTCCGCGAGCGGCACCTCCTGACGGACACGCTCGCTTTCCTGGTTGCGGGGGTAGGATTCGAACCTACGACCTCCGGGTTATGAGCCCGACGAGCTGCCACTGCTCTACCCCGCGATCCAGCTGGAGTATACAGAGTTAGGCCGCTTCGGTCAAGGCATGGGCAGCGCCACTGGCAATCAGCCGCTCGATCTCGCCTTCAGCGTACCCAAGTTCACGCAGGACCTCGCGGGTGTGCTCGCCCAGCCGCGGCGCGGGCCGCCGGTAGGCAGCGGGGGTTTCACTCATCTTGAAGGGCGGCCCGGCGTAGCGCAGCAGTCCGGCGAACTGGTGTTCGATATCCACGAAGTATTCCCGGGTGCGGTACTGCTCGTCTTCAAACAGGTCGCGCAGGGTCATCACCTTGGAGACCGGCAGCTTCGCCTCTCCCTGGAGGATGCGGAACGCTTCCGAGGCCGTATGCCGTCGCAGCCAGGGCAGGAAGATGGCGTCGAACTCCTCGCGGTGCTGATAGCGCGAGACGTTGGTGGCAAATTTCGGATCGGCGAGCGCGGGCAGGCCGAGCGCCACCGCCACCTGCTCCCCGCTCCGGCTGCCGAACATCAAGAACAGCTCGCCCCTGGCAGTGGCCTGCCGCCCGGCGGGGTGAAAGCCAGCGACCGTGGCATTGCGGCGGCGATGGACTAACCCCAGGCACTGGTACAGCCCCAGTGAGAACTCGATCAGGTTAACCACCGCCTCGAGGACCGAGACGTCCACCCACTGCGCCTCGCCGACCAGCTCCCGCTGCCAGTAGGCAGCTAGCGCGCCGATAGCGCCGTTGATCCCGGCGTGGAGCGAGGCCTGGGCGCCAGCAGTCTTGAGCGGCGGTCGGTCGCTGCGCCCGGTGATATAGGGGACTTCCCCCATGCCCCAGAGGGTGAGGTCGGTGCCGAGGTACTCTGCGTAGGGGCCGGTCTGGCCAAAGTTCGAGATCGAAACGGTAATGATGTCGGGATTGACGGCTTGCAGCTGCGGGTGGTCGAGCCCGAGGCGGGCCATCACCCCCGGGCGAAAGTTCTCGACGACGATATCGGCGTAGGCGGCAAGCCGTAAGGCGACCTCGCGACCCGCCGGGTGCTTCAGGTCGAGAACGATGCTCCGCTTGTTCGCGTTGAGGGAGAGAAAGGTTGCCGAATGCTCGGGGGAGGGGGCATCGGGGGGGAAGGGGCCGAGCTGCAGGCTCGGGTCGCCACCCGGGCGCTCGACATTGACCACCTCGGCACCGAAATCGGCAAGCAGCTTACTTGCGAAGGGGCCGGCGATGTGCCAACCAAAATCGAGGACGCGGATTCCTGCCAGGGCTCGGTCGGGCATCGCCGGCCAGTCTAACACTGCTCCCTCGGGGCGTCAAAGCCGCTGAAACTGCCTCCGCTCCGCGCTATAATTAAGCCGGTTGCCCCGATAGCTCAGAGGATAGAGCACCGGCCTCCGGAGCCGGGAGCGGCGGTTCGAGTCCGTCTCGGGGTACTACGGCCGGCCGAGCAGACGCTCGGCCTTTTCCATAAGGAGCACCGATGGCCCGTTCGCGTCGTGCTCGGCGTGAGAGTGCTCGTCGCCGGGCGGGCGACCGTTCGCACCCCGTGGCTTCCGCGCCTGCCCCCCAAGCCCCCAGCGCCGAGCCGCGGGCGGTCCGGAAGGTCCTGCGCTCCCGCTCCACTCGCGCCTGGTACCGCGACCCGCGTTTCCAGCAGATCGGCTTTCTCCTCGTGAGCGCCACGGTTGTCGCCGGGCTGGTCTACCTGTTCAACGCCCAGCAGTTGATGATCAGCGAGCCGACGCCGACCTGGACCCTCTTTCCAACCTCGACGCCGAACGCCACCGCAACTGCTGAAACTGCTGTCACGGCCACCGCGCGGGCTGATGCGACTGCCCTCGCCGGGGTGCCGCCCGAGGCGGCAGCGTCCCCCACTGCCACGGCCACGCCCTCGCCGACCGTGCGCCCACGCCCGACCTACACCGCGGCTCCAGCGCTGACCATCGATCCGACCCGGGCGTATACCGCCACCCTCGAGACGAACCGTGGTCCGATCGTCATTCAGCTCCTGCCGCAGGATGCCCCGCTCAGCGTGAACAACTTTGTCTTCCTGGCGCGCGAGGGCTTCTACGATGGCCTCACCTTTCACCGGGTCGAGGACTGGGTCATCCAGGGGGGTGACCCCTTCGGCCGGGGCTACGGCGGTCCGGGCTATCAGTGGCAAGACGAGCCGGTGCGGGGTGAGTACCTGGCCGGAGTGATGGCGATGGCGAACGCCGGGCCAAATACCAACGGCAGCCAGTTCTTCATCCTCAAGCGTGACACCCCGCTCCCCAAGCGCTACAACCTGTTTGGGCGGGTGGTGGAAGGAATGGACGTGGTGAACGCCATTCAGCGGGGCGACCGGATGCAGGTCACCATCAGTGAGTTCGATGCAGCGGGCACTCCCTGCTAGCCTTCCGCCGGACTGACGCGCCCGGTGACACGCTCGGTGGTCTGGTTGAAATGCCGCTGCCCTGCCAGGGCAGGGAGCCCCCAGGGGCCCATTTCGCTGGCACCCGCGGCGTTCGCCGCCCAACCAGCTCCCGCCTGGCCCACCCGGCCAGCTTCTCCTTAACCTGGTGCCAGCAGGTGTGTCCAGCACGCGACCAGAAACCTTCCGCTCTCACCTGCACAGCCGAGCTAAGCGAGCGCTCGCCTGTGCGTTAGCTGGCTGGCGCCTGGAACCCACCGCTCGGGTTGTCGTCCAGGTCAGGCTCCCACAGCTCGATGAGGACCCCAAGAGGTGGCATGACCGTAACCACCTGCCCACAACCGAAAACGGAGTCGTTCACCCGCAGCGGTCCCCGCAGGAGCCGTCCCCCGGCTGGCTCCAGCCGCGGCAAGAGCGCCGCTAGGTCGCTCGTGTCGTAGCGGAGCGTGCAGATCCCACGCCGGGGGGCTGGACTGTCGCTGGCTCGCCATCCACGCTGGCAAAGTCCATTAGCACTATCCGACCGGTCGCGAAGCCAGGCGTCCCCAGCATGTCGAAGTCGAACTGCTGACCGGCAGGGAGCCCCATCAGCTGCTCGAAGAGGGGCCCAGCGCAGTGCTCATGGAAGAGCACCACCTGCCCCAGCGCCTGCTCCAGGAAGCGCCGACCCTCCGCGAGGTCGGGCACGCTATGGGAGGTATGAAGCGGTTCACTCAGCCCCGTCTCCGGCACGATGGTGCCGTAGGGGTGGGGGCGTTGCCGCGCTCGATCAGCACAAGGTACTCACCGTCTTCGGCCCGTCCGAACACCTCGAAGCGGAAGGGGTCGGTTGGCTGGGCACCGGGAGTGAGCTTGACTGGGGGGGAGAGGAACTGGACCCCCGCCTTCAGCAGCCGTTGGTAGGCCTCGCTGATGTCGGTCGTGGTGAAGCCGATCCCCACCGGGCCCGGCAAGCGGAGGTCGCGCTCCGGCCGTCCTTCTCCACCGTTCAACTGGAGCAGGCGGAGCCGCACGCCCCGGCGGACATCCGGCCGCCCCAGCACCGCGAAGGGGACCGGCTCCGTCAATCCGTAGAGCGCTTGAGCAAGCTCAGCCGCGAGCGTTCCCCGCCGGAACTCGCTCAGGCCGAACGTTTCGCAGTACCAGCGGGCTCGTCGCTCCAGGTCCGCCACCCCGATGCCGATCTCGCGCAGAGCGGTGATCACCATTCGTTCCCTCCGCTGCCCGGGCAGAGTGTACCGAATGGTGCAGCAGCAGGGTGCTAGCCACTAGGGCTCCCTTTGAAGGCGACGCTCAAGTAGAGCGGCTGCCCAGCAAGCAACTGCCCGCGCACGGCACCGCCCGGGAACTGAGCGTTATGGATATTGACGTACAGGTTGCCGGTCGCGAGGTCGTGCACGTCTCCCGGCCCAATTGCGGAGCTGCCGGCCGCTTGGGGACCTGCAGCCAGCGAGAAGACGATTGGCCCCGCGACCCCGATCGCACCGCGGTGGATATGGGCTGCCGTCGGGCTGGGGACGTCGCTACTGTAGGCGTAGAAGAAGCCGTTCTGGCCATCGTTCAGGAGCACGAGCGCAAGCCCGCTGAACGAATTCGCGGCAGGAGGCACTTCCTGCGCTCCGCTCAGGCGCGCCCGGTAGAGCGTCGGGCCCTGGACCTGGCCCCGGATCTCACCACCGGGGTACGCCGCGGAGTGGACGTTGACGTACAGCCCGCTGGTCTCGAGGAGCAGGGCCTGCGCCGGACTGAGTGTGATCACGCCCCGCGCGGTGGTGACGCCTGGACTCGGGATCAGGGGGGCGAGAATTGACCCGTTCGTTCCGACTGGGCCGACGTGCAGGTGGGCGGCGGTCGGGGTGATCCCGCCGGTGGCGAGGGCGTAGCTGAGCAGGCCGGTCGGGCGGTCGAAAAGGAAGGAGGCAACCCCGCTCGCCGTGCTAGGGGTCGGCGGGACTTCCGCACCCCCGCTCAGGACAGCCTGGAAGTTGCGCACGAGCTGGAGCTGGGCGCGGATCTCCCCGTCCGGATAGGCTGCCGAGTGGATGTTGACGTACCAGTTCCCGGCCAGCAGGTCGAAGACCCCACCTGGCGTGATCGTCACTGTCCCGGAGACTGACGTCCCCGTTGGCAGCGGGATAACCACGGGACCCGCAGCACCGGGCTCACCGCGGTGGATGTGGGCGCCGGTTGCTGCTGCGATGGTGTGGGTCAGCACGTAGTCGAAGCGTGAAAGGTCCGGCCAGAGCCAGAGCTGAAAGCGTCCGCTCGCGGTCGAGGGGACTGGCGGCACCTCTTGAGCCCCGCTGAGGGTGGCGGCAAAGCTGGGCAGGCCGACGATCTGACCGCGAACCTCTCCGCCCGGGAAGAGGGTCGAATGCACGTTGACGTAGAGGTCACCGCTGAAAAGGGCGGCCGCAACCTCCGGCCCGATGGGGATGGTGCCCCGCACCTCAGTGAAACCGGCAGTAGCGGCCAAGGTGATCAGCACCGGGCCGTTCTCACCGAAGCGGCCACGGTGGATGTGGGCTGCTGTCGTGCTCGTAACGGTCGTGGAGAGCACAAAGGTCAGCTGGCTGAGGTCACTTGCCACTTCGAAGAGGGCGTACCCGGTTGCCGGGCTAGTAGTGCTGGGGACCTCGTTGGCACCGAGCAGGAGGGCAGCGACGCGCGTGGAGGCGTTCGCCCCCACTGGCCCCGGGGGCACCCCAGGCGTTGGGGTGGGGGTCGGGGTGCTGCTCGCGCCCTGGACCATCACCTTACCGGCCATCCCTGCCCCGTTCGGTCCACCGTGGATCTGGCAGTAGAAGAAGTACTGACCGGGGGTGGTGAACTGGAAGGTGAACTCGCTGCCCGAGTTTTGGGTCGGCCAGAGACCATCCTGGCTGACGAGCGGATGGGCACTGAAGCTCCCCTTCCAGGTGACCGTGTCGTTGACGTTGATGATGAGGTTGGCAGGGGAATATGTGCAGCAGGTGAATGTCACCTCGAAGTTGGCCGCACTGGCGGGCAGAGGCGCTGCTGACGACCCCGCGATGACCCAGGCGAGGAAGAGGGAGCTGTCGAG
>JAILZB010000058.1 GCA_023512725.1 Chloroflexota bacterium
GGCGGCGCTCGACCGGCTCCGTGACGGCGAGTACGGCACCTGCGTGGAGTGCGGCGAGCCCATCGCTCCGGCCCGCCTGCGCGCCATGCCGGAGGTGCTGACCTGCGTGCGCTGCCAGGACCGGATCGAGCGGCTGGGCCGCCGGCAGGAGGCGGTCGCGGCCGAGGTGGCGGCGAGCGAGGAGGAGGAGGACTGAGCGACCGGACGCTGGTGCCGCCACTGCATCGACCATGATGAGGGGGGACCCGAGGCGGTCCCCCCTAAACTTCCGGCTGACCGGACGCTGGTGCCGCCACTGCATCGACCATGATGAGGGGGGACCCGAGGCGGTCCCCCCTCAAACTCCCCTGGGCTGGGGCGAGCCGGCCCCGCATTTTTGTATACCCTGGGGCCGTGCGCACGCCGGTCCTCGACCTCGTCCGGCCCCTGGTCCGAGCCCTGGCGCGATTTTGGTTCGGGCTCGAGCTCCGCGGCACCGAGAACATTCCCGCTGCCGGACCCCTCATCGTCACGCCGAATCACCAGACCTACGCCGATCCGCCCCTGGTCACGATCCCGATCCGCCGGCGGGTCTACTACATGGCCTGGAACCGGCTGTTCGACGTCCCGGGGCTCGGCTGGCTCATCCGGCGGTTGCGGGCGTTTCCGGTGTCGGTGGAAGCCTCCGACCCCCGCGCGACCCGGGAGGCCGTTCGCCTGCTCAGGGCGGGCCACGTGCTGATGATCTTCCCCGAAGGCGGGCGCAGCCGTGACGGCGCCGTCGGTCCGTTCAAGCCCGGGGCGTTCCGGCTGGCGGCCTCGCTCCGGGTCCCCGTCCTGCCGGTGACGATCCTCGGCGGTCACGAATGCTGGACGCCCGGCCGGGCGCTGCCCCGTCGCGGGAGGATGACCATCATCTACCACCCCCCGGTGATGCCGGACCCGGCGCTACCGCCCCGCGAGGCGGCCCGCAAGCTGGCCGAGCAGGTCCGCGCGATCGTCGCCGGAGCGGCGGCGACGGCGGCCGCTCAGCGCAGCTGCTCCTGGACGCGGTAGCCGCCGGCGGTCAGCCGGGCGAGCAGGCGGTCGATCTGGTCACGTCCGGAGGTCTCGAGGGTCAGCTCCACCTCGGTGTCGCCGATGGCCGTGGCCGAGAAAGCCCGATGGTGCTGGATGTGCACGATGTTGGCCCGGTCCTCGGCGATCAGGCTGGTGAGCCGGGCCAGCTCCCCCGGGCGGTCCCGGAGCACGACGTTGACGCGTACCAGGCGCCCGTCCTTGACCAGGCCCCGCTCGATGATGCGCGAGAGCATCGTCACGTCGATGTTGCCGCCTGAGAGGACGAGGATCACCCGGGCTCCCCGGAGCCCGAGCGGCCGGTTGAGGAGTGCCGCCAGCGGGGCGGCCCCGGCCCCCTCGGCCACGGTCTTCTCGATCTCCAGCAGCAGCAGGATGGCGTTGGCCAGCTCCTCCTCGCTGACGGTCACGATCTCGTCCACCCAGCGCCGGACGAGCGGCAGCGTCAGGTCATCACTCAGCTAGTCCATCGCCTCGTCCAGAAAGTGCTTCATCCACCGAGTGTCCGTTTGCGGGCGCTGGCCGAGCACTCCCCGGAAGCCACCTTGATCGCGCGCGCGTTCGGAGTAGCTGAACGATGAAGGTCCGGCTGGGCACACGGCGCTCTCCCCTCGCTGCTTGGCAAGCGAATGCCGTGGCCGAGCGGCTGCGAGCGCAGGGCGCAGTGGTCGAAATGGTCTTCGTTACCACGGCGGGCGACCGCGACCGCCACACCCCCCTCGCGCGGATCGATCAGGATGGCATCTTTACGCGCCAGCTGGAAGAAGCGTTGCTGGACGGCACGATCGACCTGGCGGTGCATAGTCTCAAAGACCTCCCCACAACCTTGCCGCCTGGGCTGGTCCTGGCTGCCACCCCATTCCGGCATGACCCCCGGGATGCGCTGGTCTCACGGACCGGGTTACGCCTGGCTACCCTGCCTGCGGGAGCGCGGGTGGGCACTTCCAGCCTCCGCCGGGCGGCCCAACTCCGTGCCGCGCGCCCGGACCTGCGGGTCGAGCCGCTGCGGGGAAATCTGGATACTCGCCTGGCGGCGCTGAGGGAGCGCTGCGATGCCATCGTGCTGGCGCTGGCTGGCCTGCTGCGTCTTGGCCGGCGTGACTGGCCGGTCGTTCCGCTCACCGCGGCGGAGATGCTTCCCGCGGCAGCGCAGGGTGCGGTCGGCGTGGAAGCGCGCCAGGATGACCAACCACGCCTCGCGCTCGTGCGCGCGCTCGATGCGCCCCAGGTCCGCCGAGCGGTGGAGACTGAACGTGCCTTTCTGCGACGGCTCGGTGGTGGCTGTCGCCTACCGGCCGGAGCCCTGGCGGAAGTGGCGGGAGCGCAGGTGCGGCTCCGGGGCGCGGTCTTCTCGCCAGATGGCCGATGCGCTTTCCGTGGGGCACTGGTCGGAGAGGCCGTGACGATTGGAGACCGTCTCGCTGACCAGCTGCTCGCTGCCGGCGCGCGCGACCTCCTGGCGGAGAGATGCCCGTGACAAGCCTCGTCGGTCGGCGTGTGCTCGTGACGCGACCTGCGCATCAGGCTGCCGCTCTAGCCTGCCAGCTTCGAGCCCGGGCTGCCACCCCCATCCTCTGGGCGGCACTCGCGATTGAACCCCCGGCAGACCGCAGGCCGTTGCTGCGCGCTGCCCGCCAACTCGACCAATACGACTGGGTGGTGGTCACCAGTGCGAACGGTGCCGCCGCCCTGATGAGTGCGCTTGCCGAGGGTGGACCCGTGCCGGTGCCAGAACGAGTGCGCTTTGCCGCGATCGGCCCGGCTACGGCTGCTGCCCTCCAAGCCGGCGGGATCGTGCCAGCGCTGCTGCCCACCCTCGCTCGGAGTGAGGGGCTCCTAGCAGCGCTCGGCGAATGCACCGGGCGGGTGCTGCTACCGAGTGCGGCAAACGCGCGGCCAGTCCTCGCCGAGGGGCTGCGACAGCAGGGAGCGCTTGTTACCGCCGTCGAGGCTTACCGCGTGGTCCCGCAGCCATTGCCCGCTCCGCTGCAGGTGGCGCTGCGGCGAGGTGAGATCACCGACGTGGTCCTCACCAGTGGCACCGCCGCTCGCGCCCTCGCCGCTGGGCTCGCTGGGTCCCCACTCGTCAGCCGGGTCATCTGCCTTGGCCCGGTGACGGCAGCAGCAGCGCGCCGAGCCGGCCTCCCCGTGCACCGAGTTGCTCGTGAGGCGAGCGAGGCTGGCCTCCTCGCAGCGTTGGAGGAGAGACCATGAAGGTTCTCGCTGGGTTCCCACAGGTGCGCCTTCGCCGATTGCGTCAGGGAGCTGGGCTGCGTTCGCTGGTGGCTGAGAGTACGCTCCTCCCTGAGCGCTTGATCCTGCCGCTCTTCGTGCAGGAAGGCCGGGGCTGCCAGGAACCCATCCCTGCTCTTCCGGGGGTCTGGCGTTACAGCGTCGACCGATTGCCTGCGATTGCGGCAGAGGTAAGCGCCCTTGGGCTCGGGGGGGTGATCCTCTTCGGCGTGCCGGCCCGCAAGGATAGGCGGGGCAGTGGTGCCGATGACCCCGATGGCATCATTCAGCGTGCCCTGCGCCAGCTCAAGGACGCCCGACCCGACCTTCTCCTCATCGTGGATACCTGCCTCTGCGCCTACACCGACCATGGCCACTGCGGCATCATCGGGCCGAGGGGAGAACTCCAGAACGATGAATCGCTGGAACGGCTGGCTGCTGTAGCAGTCTCTCAGGCGGCCGCTGGTGCCGACCTCGTCGCACCATCGGCAATGCTGGATGGGCAGGTTGCTGCCATCCGACGAGCCCTTGATGCCGCCGGGCAGGTAAACACGCCGGTCCTGAGCTACGCAGCGAAATATGCTTCGGCGTTGTACGGGCCCTTCCGCGAGGCAGCTGCCTCCGCTCCCCAGTTCGGTGACCGGCGTGGGTACCAGCTCGACCCACGCAATGCCCGCCAGGCGCTCCACGAAATCGCCCTCGACCTTGCCGAGGGAGCTGACCTGGTCATGGTCAAGCCGGCCCTGACGGCGCTCGACATCCTCCGCCAAGCCCGCGATCACTTTACGGTGCCGCTGCTCGCCTATCACGTCTCCGGGGAGTACGCGATGGTGCGTGCTGCCGCCCAACAGGGCTGGCTCGACGAGCAGGCCGCGCTGCTCGAGGTGCTCACGGCCATCCGGCGCGCGGGTGCGGATGCCATCATCACCTACGCTGCGGCCCAGGTCGCGCGCTGGATCGCCCGATGATGCGGTCACGCTCCCGCTCGGCCGCGCTCTTCGCCGCGGCGGTGAAGCGGATGCCCGGAGGAGTGAGTAGCCCGGTGCGGGCATTCCAGGCGGTTGGTGGCCTCCCCCCTTTCATCGACCGCGCTGAAGGGCCATACCTTTACGATGTCGATGGCAATCGCTATATCGACCTCGTGTTGGCCTATGGGCCTCATATCCTCGGCCATCGTCATCCCGCCGTGATCGCGGCGATCACCGCCGCGCTCGAACGGGGGACGGCGTTCGGGGCCACCACTGCCGACGAGGTGGCGCTGGCGGAACTGATCCAGAGCGCCTTTCCTTCCATCGAGATGGTCCGCTTTGTCTGCTCGGGCACCGAGGCGACCATGAGCGCCGTGCGCCTTGCGCGAGCGGCAACTGGCCGGCGGCTGATCGTGAAGTTCGAGGGGCACTACCACGGTCATGCCGACCCGTTTCTGGTGGCAGCAGGCTCCGGCCTGGCCACGGCCAACCAGCCATCCTCGCCTGGCGTTCCCCCTGGGACGGCTGCCGATACCCTCGTCCTCCCGCCCGGTGACTACGCGGCGTTGGAGACTGTCCGGCGTGAGCACGGGAGCGAGCTTGCAGCCATTATTGTCGAACCGGTCGCAGCGAACCTGGGGGTTATTCCGCCACCAGCGGGGTGGCTAGCCCAGTTGCGTGCGCTGGCTGATGCCACCGGGGCGGTGTTGATCTTCGACGAAGTAGTCACTGGCTTTCGACTGGCCTTCGGCGGTGCCCAGGAGCGCTTCGGGGTCAGGGCAGACCTGACCTGCCTCGGCAAGGTCATCGGTGGCGGCCTGCCGGTTGGTGCCTACGGGGGGGCACGCGACCTCATGGAACTCGTTGCCCCGGCCGGGCCAGTCTATCAGGCAGGGACCCTGGCCGGAAACCCGCTTGCCATCCAGGCTGGTCTCGCAACGCTGCGCGTCCTCCAGGAGACCCAACCTTATGCGGTGCTCGAGCAGCGCCTTACGCGCTTACTCACCGGTTGGCAGGCGGCAGCCCGGGCAGCCGGCGTCCCAGTCACCCCCACCGCAGTCGGCTCCCTCGGCAGCCTCTTCTTCACCGCGGAGCCGGTGACGACGGTGGCGGCGGCCCGCGCGACTGACCGGGTGCAGTTTGCCCGCTTTCACCGTGCTCTCCTCGATCGTGGCGTCTTCCTTGCCCCCTCACCGTTCGAGGCGATCTTCCTCTCGACGGCCCATGAGGATGCGGTGATCGACCAGGTGCTCGCAATCGGCGAGGAAGCGCTCCAGGAGCTCGGGCGGTGAGCGGGCGAACTTCCCCCGCCCGCGGGCTAGGGTACACCGAGCAGCATGGGCCAGCTCCCAACCGGTAGGCTGAGCGGGGTACGGGTGGTCGACCTGGCCGACCTTGGTGCTGACGTGGTGCGCATTGGGCCGCCATCTGGCGACCCCCTCCGTCGCCGCGGCCCCTTCTTCCGTGACCAGCCCGGCCAGAGCCTGACCTTCGCCTTCTACAATACGGGGAAGCGCAGCCTCCCCCTCAGTCTGACGACCAGTGCCAGGCAGGAGACGTTACGCAGCTGATCCGCCAGGCCGATATCGTGGTCGAGACCGGGCCCGTGCGCGCGCCGGAGCGGACCCACTTCGACTGCGCGCGCCTTGCCCACGACCACCCCGCCCTGAACTGAGTGAGCATTACCCCCTTCGGCCTGCAGGGACCGCGTGCCCACTGGCGGGCGAACGACCTCGTTGCCCTCGCAGTGGGAGGGCTCCTGGCGCTCAATGGCTTTCCCGACCGTCCGCCCTGGCGGCCATCACTCCACCGGGCGTACCACCTCGCTGGTGCTACCGCTGCTGCGGGCGCCCTGCTCGCCTTACTCGAGCGAGCACGCTCGGGCCGGGGCCAACTGGTCGAAGTGGCGCTTCAGGCCGCGGTAGCAACCACTCGTGAGAATGCCGTGGGCTACTGGGATGTGCGGGGTGAGGTCCGCAAGCGGCTCGAGGACAAGATGTTCACTGGGCTCCAGAGTGGCTATCGCTGCCGCGATGGCTGGGTCGTCGGGGTGCCTGGCGGCCGCTGGGACGAGGTCCGGCGCTGGGCGAGCGACGTGCGACCTGCCGATGCCCGCTACCACGACCCGCGACTAGCCGACCGTGCCTACCGCGAGGCGCATCCGGAACTCGTTGGCGCCCTGATGGCCGATCTGTTTGGTAGAGACCACGCGGGCTGAGCTGGCGGCCCACACCGTGCAGCAGCGCCTTCCCTTCCAGCCGATCCGCACTCTTTCCCGAGCTGCTCGAGGACCGCCAGCTTGCCTTCCGCGCCTTCTGGCGGGCGGTCGGGCATCCCGACCGCGATGCTATCCTGACCTACCCTGGAGCTCCCTTCCTCTCCAGCCACGATTTCTGGCAGCTGCGGCATCCCCCAGCGCATCCCAGCGTGCCAGCCACGGTCCTCGCCAACTGGGGCGCCCCGTCGCAAGGGGTCGCTCCTCCTCCGGCTGGCGCATCCGCTCGGGAGATCGCGCCTCGCCCGGTCCAGCCGCGTTCCTCGCCCCTCTGGGGAACGGGTCCTCGAGTTTAGCCTTGCGGTGACCGTGCCATTTGTGGCTCGCCTGTTGGCCGAGCACGGTGCCGAGGTGATCAAGGTCGAATGGGGAGCGCGGCTGGACCCCCTGCGGTTCTTTCCCCCGCCCGCCGGGTACGAGCAGTCCGAACGTTGGCGCGTTCTGGAACCTGGTCAATGCCAGCAAGCGCAGCGTTACTCTCGACCTGAACCAGCCGCGAGCACGCGCGTTCGTCCGCCACCTTGTCCAGCTGAGCGACGTCGTCATCGATGACTTCGGGGTTGGCCCGCTCCTCGGTCTACGTTCGCTCCGGACTGCTCAGCGGAATGCCCTGATGAGCGAACCCGATGAGCCCCCAGCGGGATGGGGCCAACCTTCCCGGCCTACTCTTCGAACCTCTACCACCTGCTGGTGGCGGTCCTGGTGGCGCTAGAACACCGGCGGCGGACGGCTGAAGGCGCCTATATCGACCTCTCGCGGGTCGAGAGTACGGCCACCTGGCTGGGACCAGCCATCCTCGACTACACTGCCAACGGTCGGGTACCGATCCCGGCGGGCAATCCCAACCCGGACTGGGCACCCCACAGCGTCTACCCGACCCAGGGCGACGACCGCTGGCTTGCGATCGCGGTTGATGAGGAGAGTTGGCCGGCCTTCGTAGTGGTGACGGGAGCAGAGTTCGACCCGGCGCGTTTCGGTACCCACGCCCTGCGCAAAGCGCACGAGGATGAGCTCGACGCGTTGGTTGCCAGCTGGACCGTCCACCACGAGGGCGAGGTACTCACTGAGCAGCTTCAAGCCGCCGGGGTAGCTGCGGCGGTGGTCGCCACCGCCGACGACCTGATCGAGCATGACCCCCAAGCTAGCCTACCGCGGCCACTTCCGTCGCCTTGACCACCCAGAGGCTGGCGCGCGCCTATGGGACCGTCACGCCTTCACCCTGACGGCGACCCCAAGCACCAACGCCCGCTTGCCCCTCCTGGGAGAGGATAACGATTGGCTGCTTACTGAATTGCTCGGCCTGTCGGAGGAGGAGGCTGCCGCTGCCTATCTCGACGGGAGTATCGGCTGAGTTTAGGGCAGATAGGCGATGGTATCGACCGTGAGGGCAAGAGCGGGCACCGGCAGCGGGCCGCTCACCCCCACGACCGTCAGGGTAGGACCATCGGGTCCAAAGGCATCAGCCCAGGGGCCGAGCGCGGGGCCGACCTCGCGGAGGTCGGGAGTAAATAGTTGCATCCGGACGATGTCGGCTAGGGAGCCACCAGCCGCACGGCAGATGGCATCGAGGTGCTCCAGGATCACCTGCATCTCGTCGCGACCGCGCGAGCCGAGGTAAGGTGAGCCGCCCCGTGGCTGTGCGCGTGGGTCGATACCCTCGGCAGTGACTGCTTCCTGGCCAGAGAGGAAGAGAAACGGCCCCGCCTTGATCGCCTGAGGAACGGGGAGGTGGGGTGGCGGCGCTGCACTCGTGCGGATGACCTCGCGTCCAAGCGCGGAGCCCCGCGCGAGAGCGATCAGGTTGATCTCGACGCGCGAGCCAGCAATGCCCATCTGGTCGATCACCTGGACCGAGGTGGCGGGTGGATCGTCGCCGAAGCACTCGCGCCAAACCGTGATCAGGCTACCCAGGTCACGGGCATCGGTAAGGTAGACCTGCGCTTTGAGGGCGTGGTGGAGGTCGGAGCCAGCCGATTCGAGGTAGAGAGCGAGCTTCTTGAGGTCGTAGCGGGCCTGGTTCTGGATCTCGGAACCGTACCAGAAGTTCGGGTCGACGATGATCTCCTCGGGCTGGGCGTGGCCAGGCCCGCCTGGGTAGGCCGCCCGGCTTGTGAAGTCAGTCGGCGAAGCGCCCGAACACCAGATCCAGTCGCCTGCCCGCACCGCCATCGAGTAGCCCGCGCGTGGCTGTGGGGCAGCCGAGGTGTTGATGCCGACGTTATAGAACCCTTCCCGGGGGAGAATGGCGATGCCATCGACCTGGATGAGCGCATCGGGGATGAGGAGTTCACGAATAGCCACGGCAGTGCTCGCAGGCCGGTCGCGTACGAGGTAGCGGTCACGGACGGGAAGATAGTGGCGGAACTGGTCGTGGGCGGTCGTGAACTGGTCGAGCCGCACCAGGTGGGCCAGCTCGCTGCCCGCAGCACGGAGGAGGGTGCGGAACGTCTCGTAGATACCTTCAGTCTGGCGGGCTAAGGCGGGCACGTCGTAGGGAAAGTCAGCCGGTCCCCGCCACGGTGGAGCGATGCCATTCTTCCAGTCGGTTGCGAGGGTGCCGCCGAGGAAGACCCAGTCTCCCGCTACCAGCGCGGGTGAGGCAGGGAAGGGAGGCCGTGGGATGTCGGCTGGGGCGACGGTTCGTCGGGTGGTTGGCTGGGCCATAGGGGACCTCCAGAACGAGGAACGGAGCAGGGCCCCCCTAGCACGTAGCCTCGCTGCGACTGTTGCTGCCAGCGCTCATCGCCTCAGCAGGCATGGGTGCACCAATCCGCTCCGGGAGAAAGATGCCAGTCGTGGGTGGGGTGTAGGCGCCCGCGCCGGTCTTCTTGGGCACGATCCGGATCACCTGGCCGAGCTGGTCGTGCTTGCCGTTGAGGGCATCGCGGATCCAGTCAGCCAGGTAGTAGTAGACGTCCAACCCACCGAGCCCCTCGATCCGGGGCGGCGAATGGAAGTCGTCTTCCAAGACCCAGAGCTCTTTCGGTCCCTGGATCTGTTCCCAGATCGGCAGTGCCTCGTCCAGGTGGCAGAGGGGGTCATATTCGCCAATGCAGGTAAGCGAGGGGCAGCGAATGAGGTGAGCGTAGCCTTCCATGGTCATCGTGGCGGCCATGGCATCGAAGGCATCTTCGTTCTCGTAGCCCGCCATGTACAGAAAGACCTGCTTGAAGCGCGGAGAGTCTTCCTCGAAGATGGCGCGTTTGGAGGCGAAGCAGGCCGAGGCGGTAGCGAGGGCCCGCACGCGGGGGTCACGTGCCGCGGTGCGCATCGCCCAGAACGAGCCGAAAGAGATGCCGACCATCCCAATCCGATCGGGGTCGACCTCCGGGCGCTGGACCAGCCAGTCGATCGCGGCACTCGCAGCCCGCTCCCAGTTGTCGGCCGTCACCCGGATCTTGCGGAGGAGGCTCGTTCCCTGCCCCGGTCCATCCAGGCAGAGGACGTTCATCCCCCGCCGGACGTATGCATTATCAAGCGGGTCGGGGTAAGTTTCTTTAGTCTGGTCCATCCCTGGGGCGTAGAGGACCGTCGGCGCCCGGCGGTCGCCCGTCTGATGAAAGAGCGCTTGCAGTGAGACCCCTTCCCAGGGGATCTCAACCCGCTCGATCGGGTAATCGGAGAGGGCGATCACCTTGCCGTAGCACTCGAGCAGCTTGCCGTGAAGGTAGATCTTCTCGCGGTTATCGTCCTCGAAGATGGCGTGCTGGGCATCCCGGTAGGTATCGGCCGCCTTCCAGTAGTGGGCACGGGCAGTCTCACGGTGGCCAGCTGCCTCCGCCGCCCGCGCGATGGTCTCAAAGTGACGGGCAGAGCGCTCGAGTACGCGCGGGATCATGCGGTATGACTTTACTTCCGGCGGGAGCTGGCGCCAGTCGTAGGCGAAGTTCTGCACCCGCCCGGTCGTCTTGGTCATCCAGTCCAAGATCCATTGTTGGCTATCGCGACGCCGTCTGGTGCGGAGTGGCATGGTTATCCCCCCGTGCTGCGGTTGCATTGTGGTGGATGACGTCTGGATACAAAAGGACCAATCTCGCGCTGGCGCTTGCTGATCGGGCGGGGCATCCTACAATCGGGGGCGTGGCGAGGGATGGGCGCACACACTCCCGGCGGGCGGCACTCTACCAGCAGCTGAGTGAGGCGTTGGCCGCTTCGATCCGGCGGGGTGAGCTGCTGCCGGGGACTAGGCTCACCCCCGAACGCCAGCTGGCTGCCCAGCTGGGGGTCAGCCGGACGACCGTGATCAACGCCTACCGTGAGCTCGAAGCGCGGGGCTACATCCGCGGGCAGGTGGGGCGAGGGACCTACGTCTGCGCCGTGCCTGGACCCGGTGCGGCGCCGCTTGCCTGGCAGGCAAAGCTGGCCTGGGCGGTTCAGCACCCTGCCGACCCACTGCTTGGCGGGCTCCTGCAGGTGGCGAGCCAGCCCGCGATGGTCTCCTTTGCCCTCGGAGCGCCCGCGCTGGAGGAGGTCCCACACCGGTTGCCTGAGTTGCTGGCGGACGCCCTCGCGCGTGATCCCGCGGCACGCTGGCACGGTCCAGCCGAAGGCCAGCCAGTGCTCCGGCAGGCGCTCGCAGCGCGCCTACGGGTGCGCGCTGAGGAGGTGATGGTCGTCTCGGGTGCGAGCCAGGGGCTCGACCTGCTCTGCCGCTGCTTGGTCGAGCGGGGGGAGAGCGTGCTAGTGGAGCGACCCGTCAATCGGGTGGCGCTCCAGGTCTTCGCTGCCGCGGGCGCACGCCTGGTCGGCTGGGACTTCCCTCGGGCTGATAGCGAGCAGCTGGAGGACCTGATCCTGCGCTACCGTCCCAAGCTGCTTTACACCAACCCCACCTACCAGAACCCAACGGGGCAGTCGCTCTCGCTCGCGCAGCGAAAGGAGCTCCTGGCGCTCGCAGTGCGCTACCAACTGCCCGTGATCGAGGACGATGCCTACCGCGAGCTTGGGCTGCTGGGCAGCCCACCGCCCTCGCTCCGTGCACTGGACGACTGGGGGATCGTGGTGAGCCTGGGGACGTTTTCCAAGCTGCTCGGGCCAGGCTTACGGGTCGGCTGGGTGGTTGCCGCGCCTGCGCTGGTCCGCCAACTGGCGCAGCTCCGGCTGCGGAGCGACCTTCACACGTCGAATGTCCTCCAACTGGCGCTTGCTGAGCTGCTGCGTACTGGTGCCCTCGACTGGCACGTGCGGCGCCTCCGGTCGGTGCATCGCGAGCGGCTGGAGACAATGGTCCGAGCGATCGCGCGGGACGTTCCCCGGGGAGCGCTACGCTTTCGCCCCCCGGAGGGCGGGATCTTTCTCTGGTGCCGCCTTGGGCCAGGGCTGGATGCGAGCCGGCTGCTGACGCGGGGCCTGGCGATGGGCGTGCTGATCGCGGCCGGACCACTCTTCTATCCCGATGGGGGTGGGAGGGAAGAAGTCCGGCTCTGCTTTGCTTCCTGCCCGCCACCCGCGATCGAGGAAGGCATCCGGCGTCTCGGCCAGGCGATCGCGGCCGAGCTGGCGGAGCCGGCTGGTCCCCCTGACGAGCGGGCACTTGTCTGAGGTGAGCCCACGAATTGTCTGCCGGGCGCCTGCTGCCCCGAGCGGGCGCTTTGCCCACGGGGAAGGGGGGAGCGTCCGCGCGCACCCACAGCCAGCCACCGGCTGGTTGCGCGCCCCACGTTTGCCCAGGAGGAGCCGGTGCCACCTGCCGACCTGAAGCCGATCGACGTCCATGCGCACCCCTTCACGGAAGAGACCTGTCTCGGCCATGGCCCTTCCTACACGGAGGCTCACTACGACTTCTTTGGTCGTCAGCCCGATGCCCCCCACCATGGTCGTCAGTACCTCTCGATCCACGAGACGGCCGAGACGTTCCGCCGTGCGAACTGTGAGCGCGTTGTGCTGCTGAACATGGTCTCCTACCACGCCTGGGGCCGCGCGCTCCCGAATGACTACCTTGCCCGCTACTGCCGCGCCTACCCGGACCTGTTCCTGGGGTTTGGGAGCGTGGACCCGCACCTCGATGCCCGTGCTGCGGTACGGGAGACCGAGCGCTGCAAGCAGGAGCTGGGGCTGATCGGCCTGAAGTTCCACCCGGCCTACCAGGAGTGCTTTCCTAACGACCGCAAGCGGATGTACCCCATCCTGGAGGCATGCCAGGCCCTCGACCTCTGCGTGCTGATCCATACCGGCACGACCCGGATGACCCGCTGCAAGATCCGTACCTGCCAGCCAGTCGCGATCGATGACATCGCGACCGACTTCCCCACCTTGCGTATCATCATGGGGCACATGGGCTGGCCCTGGACGGCTGAAGCGCTGGCAGTGGCCTGGCGGCACGAGCACGTCTACATCGACCTCTCAGGCTGGCTGCCACGCTATATCTACTGGACCGAACCGACAGTCTTCCAGTATCTGAACACGGTCTTGCAGGATAAGTTCGTCTTTGGCTCCGATTATCCTGCGATCGACCCAAACGTCTGGTTGGACGACTTCGATGCGCTCGTGCGAGAGGGGTTTATGTGGGGTGGGAAGCGGCGTGAAATTCGCCCCGAGGTCTACACAAAGTTCCTGCGCCAGAACGCGCTGCGGGCCCTCAAGCTCGACCTGCCCCCCCGCTGAGCGAAGGTTCCGCCCGGGAGCACTAGTCTGGCGACGGTCGACTGCTGGCGAGGTGAGGAACAACGTGGTAGTGTTCGAACAGTCCTGCTCCCGGGTCAATGGTGCGCTGCGAACATCTCGAGCTCCGGAATTTCCGCAACTACGCTCGGCTTGAGCTTGACCTGCCCGCCGGGGTGATTGTGCTGCAGGGCGAGAACGCCCAGGGGAAGACCAATCTCCTCGAAGCCCTCCACATTGTGGCGACCACCCGCTCCTCGCGCGGAGCGCCCGAGCGTGACTGGATCCACTGGTTGGCCTTCGAAGAGCCCCTGCCCTTTGCCCGGATCGGCGCCCGGGTGCGGCGCGCCAACAGTACGGTCCTGGTCGAAGTGGTGGCGGCAGTGGGCGAGAACGGCACCGGCGTGACCAAGCGGATGAAGATCAACGGCGCCCTCCGGCGAGCGGTGGACGTGGTGGGCCAGGTGAAGGTGGTGCTCTTTAGCCCGCAGGATATCGACCTGGTTGCGGGTGGTCCGGCCCAGCGCCGACGCTACCTGAACATCATGAACGCCCAGGTGGATCCGAAGTACCTGCGCGCCCTCCAGCTCTACGAACGGGTTCTCCTTCAGCGGAACTCGCTCCTCCGCCTAGTCCGTGACCGCCAGGCCCGGTCCGACCAGCTCGACTACTGGGATAAGCAGCTCGCCGAGCATGGCGCCTATGTGATCGACCGCCGGCGCGAGGCGCTCCAGCTGTTGAACGAGCTGATCGCTGAGATCCACCCGGCGCTCACGGCGGACCGTGAGCGCCTCGTCGTGACCTACCGGCCAAACCTGGGCAACGACCTCCCCGTGGAACCGCTGCCTCCGCTGGCAGAGCTCTCGGCGACCATCCTCGCGGCCGTCCAGGCGCTCCGACCCCGCGAGGTCGCGCAAGGGGCGTCGCTGGTCGGGCCCCACCGGGACGACTTCCAGCTGACGACTGATGGCACCGATCTCACCGCCTTCGGTTCACGGGGGCAGCAGCGGACGGCTGCCCTCGCCCTGAAGCTCGCCGAGGCCGAGTTCATCCGCCGTCGGGCAGGAGACCAGCCAGTCTTGCTGCTGGATGATGTCATGTCGGAGCTGGATGCACGCCGGCGGCGCCAGGTGCTGGCAGCCATCCGCAGTGAGCAACAGGTGGTGATCACCACCACCGACCTCGACGACTTCGAGCCCACCTTTCTCGACCATGCGACGATCCTCCGCGTGAAGGCGGGACGGATCGAGCGGGCGCGCTAGCGGGAGCTTCAGTTCCGCGGGTTCTGCTCCGTCCTCGTATTCTGCGGGATAAGGAGCGGGGGCGAGAGCTGGACTTCGTACTGCACGGTCGTCCGTGCCGAGGGGCAGCAGAGGGGGTCGTTCGGAGTGTAGCGCTGGAAGGTGACGACGAGCTGGTTCCCTGGCCCTCCCAGGAACTGGACCGTGCCCGCGGAGCCATCGGTGCGCGCATGCATCTGGGCGGGAGCGATCGTGCCAGCGAACACCCCGTTGACGAAGACAAAGGTATTGTAGCCCCAGGGCCGGCACATGCCATCAAAGCTCGCCTGGGCAGGAATGACCTTGATGCCATAGCCAGCCTGGTATGGCTGGGCGAGGAACCAGCCCTGGGCGTTCAGCTGCCGGTCTTCGTCGGTCTCGGCATGGCGCAGGAGGCCAAAGCACTGCGGCGGCCAGTCGGCTGGGGAGGGACCCAAGCCACCCAGCGCGAGCGGAGCGGGAGTGGGGATAGCCATCCCGGGGCGGTTCCAGTTGCTGAGCGGCTGTTGGTCGAGCCAGGACGGTGGCTGCTGGGCCTGCGAAGGGGAAGGGGCGCTCAATCCGGCCAGGCTGGCCAGCATGCCAAGAGCGACGAGCACAAAACGCTGGAGCAAACGCATGATCTCCTCCCACTGGGATGGCCGGGAGCCTCCCGAGTGGGCGCTATTCTAGGCGACGAGCAGGGGGCTGGTCGCAGGGGAGAACCCCCGACGGACGCAGGAAGCGGGAGGGGTAGGAGGTCGCCCGCCTTGGACGGGGGAATCCCCCCGCGGGGCGCTCGCGAGCGCTGACCGGTGCGCCTCGTGGCGCACTCGCCCGGCCGAGCGGCGGGGGCAGTCAAGCCGGCCGAGCCCCGCTAGGCGGGAAGAGACTCTCCTGCCCGGGTGCTCTCGGCTGGCACCCACCCGAGTTCGGTGGAAAGCGCCTGGGCTGCCTCTCTCACCAGCGGGCCAAGGGCGTGGAGGGCGGCCAGGTCTTGCCGGAGGGTGACCCCCGCGACGCTGAGTGAGCCGACCACCTCACCCCGATGGTTGAAGACCGGCGCAGCCACCGAAGCAGCACCCGGAATGCGCTCCGACTGGGAGACAGCATACCCCTGGCGGCGGATCGCTGGCAGCTCTTTGCGAAGCGCCGCGACATCTACCGGCGTTCCATCGACCCGAATGGCTCCCTCGGCCTCAGCAAGCACCTGCTCCTGGTGCTCGGGGGGGAGGTAGGCCAGCATGGCTTTGTTACTCGCCCCGAGATAGAGTGGCGAGCGTTCCCCCATCTGGACCGTCTGCCGGACACTGTGGAGGCCTTCCACCTGCTCCACCTCGATGGTCTCGTTCCCGCTGAGGAGGCTGAGGACGGCCGTCTCCCCCGTCCGGTCGCGTAGCGCGCGCAGGTGCGGCAGGGCGAGGCGACAGACGTCGATCTGGGCCATAGCGGCAAGTCCAAGCCGGAGGGCCTTGGGGCCGAGGCGATAGCGCCGCGTGGCGGGGTCAAGAGCGATGAAGCCACTCTCCTGGAGGGTGCTCAACACGCGGTGCACCACACTCTTTGGCCAGCCGAGCTGGCGGCTCAGTTCACTGACCCCGTGGTCGGGCTTGCCGTCCAGGAACGCGCCTAAGACTTCGGCCACGCGGCGGGCAGCGGAATAGCGGGACACCAAGGACTCTCCTGTGCTGGTGCTGGCTTTGCCGAAATCGGGCTGGATCTCCTGGCGCAGCAGAGTAGCATATCGTTCCTACCATCGCCCGCGCAAATAGCATTCCCCCTTCTCCTTTGGTGGGACTGACAAGCGCCCGTCGCTCATGCCGACTCCGCGCGGGGTACTCCTGGGAGAAGGAGGGAAGGTCATCCTGCCGTTGAGCGGCTTTTCCCCGGAAGCGAAAAGCTTCCGGTCCTCGTTTCGTCGGGTGGGGGAGAAGGCAAGTCTACTACCGACGAGCAGGCTACCGGGGAAGCGAAGAAAGCCTCCGAGGCTCCTTCTCGCGAGCAGGCATGCTCCGTGGGGATAGGTGGGCTTCGCACGGTGCAGCCGTGCAGCCATCACGCTTTCTCGGCTGGCATCTCCCTCCCGCGGCAGGCCGGAGCTCTGCGCGCGGGGGTCCGCCTGCCGTGGGGCAGAGCCGCTCCCCTCGCGCGGGGCGAGCCCCGGGGAGCAACCTCGACGCGAGGGCCGTAGCAACGGCGTTTTGCTCTGCGGCTCGTGGTATCGTGGGAGGGCACGAGTGGTGCCGGCAGCAGCGCTCTCTGCCGTCGGGCGGCAGCGCTGGGGGCAAGGGCTTCGCAGGGCGAGGGTGGTCGGTGCCGGCCTGACCTGTGCTCCGGTGCGGGCACCCAAAAGCAGCCGGAGGGGGCAGCCCGGTTGCCACGCCCTGATGAGCGGGAGCGCTGCAGCAGAGCGGCATTCGGCATTGACAGGAGGGGACAGGTGACGCACTATACGTTTATTGGAACGCTGTTCTCTTTTCAAGAACAGCTCTCCCAGCGGAGGATGGTGGGATAACGCCATGAAGCCTTCGGCTCTCCTGGAGCAGCTGCGCGCGGAGCGCGGCTATCTTCTCTCCTACCATGAGGTGTACGGTCGCCTGGAGCCAGAGTTCCTGCAGGAGTACGCAGACCTCTATCGCGCCTTTACCCTTCGGCCACGCTTTCTCACCCCTCGCCAGCGCGAACTGGTCTGGACGGGCCTGCTCACCGCCATCCATGAGCACGTTGGCTCCCTGCACCTTGAGCGCGCAGTGGCTGCGGGCGTCACGGCAGAGGAGCTGGCTGCCGCAGTAACGCTCGCAGGCGTAGCGGATGCCTGGCCGAGCCTTGCCTTCGGGGCCCAGCGCTGGCAGCAGTTCATCCACGCCGAAGTTGCGCAGCTCTATGGAGCGCTGCTCGAGGGCGGGCGCGGGCCGATCGAACCCGGGACTGCCACCCTCATCGTGCTGGTGGTTCAGGGTGCGCGGCGGCGTGAGGAGCCGTTCGTCCACCATCTGCGCCAGCTCCTGGATGCTGGGGTCCCCGAGATCCAGATTGCCGAAGCGCTCAGCTACCTCTTGCTCCCCGTGGGGGCGAACACCCTCCTCTGGGCGACGGACCTCTGGCTCCAGGCGCTGCGGGATGGGCGCCTGCCAGAAAGCCCTACCTTTGGCCGGGCGGACTTCCGCACGCGGGTGGAGTGATGGCCGTCCTGGTTGTAGGTGGAGCAGGAGGGATTGGTTCTGCCACCGTGGCCCGCCTGAAGGCAGCGGGAAGGGAGGTCGTGGTCCTCGACCGTGCCCACGACGTTGAAGCAGCTGACCCGCAGGCCGTAGCGACGTTTCTCCAGCAGGCTCCTCCCGTCGACGCGCTGGTCCACCTCGCGGGGACGGTCGGCACGGGTGGGATCGAAGACCACTCGGTGGCGGAGTGGCGACGCGTCCTTGACGACAACCTCACGACGGCGTTCGTCGTCTGCCAAGCGGTCATCCCCCAGCTGCAGGAGCAGCGGCGAGGTGCCATCGTGCTGATGAGTTCGGTCAACGGCCGGACGGGCGGCAACCGCCTCTCTGGACCGGCCTACGCTGCTGCAAAAGCTGCCATCATCGGCTTGACCCGTCACCTCGCCCGTGACCTCGCCCCAGTTGGGGTCCGCGTCAATGCTCTCGCGCCTGGCCCCGTGGAAACGCCGATGCTCGCGCGGCTGAGCGAGCTGGAACTGCGCGCCCTCCGGGAAACGATCCCGCTCCGCCGGGTGGCAGCGCCGGAAGAGATCGCGGAAGCGATCGCCTTTCTCCTTTCCGACCAGGCAGCGTCCATCACCGGGGCCGTGATCGACATCAATGGGGGGATGTGGATGGGGTAGGCAGGGACAGCCTCACCGGCTGAAGCGGGCAGAGAGGAGCGTGCTCCCGTTGTTCCAGGCCCCGGTGGCAGGGTGCTGGGCCAAGCAGAGGAGGGAACAAGACCATGGAGGCGACCCGGACGCTCGCAGCATTTGCCGCGACCCTGCGCTTTGAAGACCTCCCACCAGAAGTGGTGCAGAAAGCCACGCTCGTCCTCCTCGACTTCGTCGGGAATACCTTTGGGGGGAACGTCCTCGCCGAGACGAAACCACTCCTCGCCTACGTGCGCGCCTTGGGGGGGGACGCCCCAGGCCACGGTGCTTGGTCAGGACTTCAAGACCTCCCTCCCGACTGCGGCCTTCGCGATGGGAGCAGTGGCTGATGCGCTGGAGCACCAGGATGGCTACCGCTTTGGTGGCTTTCATCCCTCGCATACCTTGCCCACCCTCGTCGCGCTCGCCGAGCACCGGCGTGCGAGCGGAAAGGAACTCCTGACCGCGGTGGTTGCCGCTTATGAGGTCGCCAACCGGGTTGGTGCGGCCGTCCATCCCGCGGCGACCCGGAAAGGCTGGTTTCCCATGG
>JAILZB010000059.1 GCA_023512725.1 Chloroflexota bacterium
GATGTAAGCGGCGATGGCGTCGTCCATCTTGTTACCGGCCACCCGCACCGATTGCGAGACGACGATACCGTACATCGAGATCACGGCAGCTTCAGTGGTCCCGCCGCCGATATCCACGACCAGGTTGCCCGTCGGCGACGCGATCGGGATGCGTGCCCCGATCGCCGCGGCCAGCGGCTCGGGGATGAGATGGGCCGGCTTCCGCGCTCCCGCCTGCTCGGCAGCATCGCGCACTGCCCATTGCTCGACACTCGTCACCCCCGCAGGCACGCAGATCATCACCTGCGGTTTGATCAGCCGGAAGCCACCCGTCACCTTCTGCATGAAGTAGCGGAGCATCGCTTCGGTGATCATGTAGTCGGCGATGACCCCATCGCGCAGCGGGCGGACGACCTGGATCGTCCCCGGCGTCCGCCCAAGCATTGCCGCCGCCTGGTTCCCGATCGCGACGATCCGGTTGTCGTTGACCGACAGCGCCACCACCGAAGGCTCGTTCAGGACGATCCCCTTGCCCTTGACGTACACCAGGCAGTTAGCGGTCCCCAGGTCGATGCCGATCCACTTTCCGAACACCGGCGCTCCTGAACGTGTCTGCTCTCGTCCGCATTCTACCGTACGCGCCCACCAGCGAACAGCCCGCCAAGCACCTGAGCCCGCCAACGTGACTGTGGGCGGGCTCAAGGCTGCAAGTGGGGGTGCGTGGTATTGAGTTGTCGACCGGGATGGCAGACGCCACCGCCAGCACAGTGAAGCGTAGCCTCCCGACGGTGAACACCGTGTGAATCCCCGCCCCGAGGATGTGGGAGGATCGTGAAGAGTTCTCGCCCCTCCCCTACAATGCCCGCCGTGCCGCTCTCGCACCGTTGGCCGGCGCGCCTGCTGCTTGGGGTTCTGGCGGCGCTGGTGTTCGCCGTCCAGGCGCCCAGTGAGATCCGCTCCGGCGCCGATTCGCGCTGGACCGTCTTCGTCGCCTGGAGCCTCCTCTCCGACCATGATCCTTATCTGGATGAGTTCACGCCCCAACTCGCGCGCCAGCAGTTCCTCTCGGTCGAGCGGATCGATGACCACTTCGTCTCCGGCTACCCGATCGCGATCTCGGTGCTGGCGCTCCCCTTCGTGGCCCTGCTCGACCCACTGGTCGGCACGCTCCTTCCCTTACCGGCACGGCTGCTGGCCGAGCGGGGCGACCCCCTGCTCGTCAAGGCCTGGACGATCGAATCGCTCATCGCTTCGGCCTGGGTGGCGCTCGCCACGGTGTTCGTGACCCTGGCAGCCTGCCAGCGCACCACCTTCCCGCTCGCCCTTCTGACCGGCCAGACCTTCGCCTTTGGCACGACGGCCTGGTCGACCGCCAGCCGTGGGCTCTGGGGCCATGCGCCCGCCCTGCTCGCCCTCGCCGTGGCAGTCTGGCTAGTGCTTCAGGCCCCGGCCCGGCCGGCCCTCCTCGGCTGGGTCGGCCTGCCCCTTGGCCTGGCGTTAGCCGTCCGTCCCCAGACCTGGCCGATCGCCCTCGCCCTCAGCGGGTACGTGGCGCTCGGCTACCGCCGGCAGCTCCCCTGGCTGCTTGGCGCCCTTGCGCTTCCCCTGCTTCCGGTGCTGGCCTATCACTACTGGCTCTACGGGCGGCCCTTCTCCCCCTACAGCTCCCCAGGCCAGCTCCTGACCGCATCCGACCCGTTGCTTGCCCTGACCGGGCTGCTGGTCAGCCCCTCGCGGGGGCTGGTTATCTACTCGCCCATCCTGCTTGTTGCGCTGGTCGGTGCCGCTGCGCGCTGGCGCGCGGGGCAGTTCGGCCGTCTGGAAGCCGCCCTCGCCCTCAGCGTGGGGCTCACCCTGCTGATGCTAGCCTCGTTCACCAACTGGTGGGGAGGGCACAGCTTTGGGCCACGCCTGCTGACTGACCTGCTCCCCCTACTGATGGTGTTTCTGGCCGATGGCTTCGAGGCAATCCGCCGAGGAGGGGGTGGGTGGCGGCTGCTGGCGGGCACTGCGATCGCCGGCCTGCTACTGGTCAGCGTGGCCATTCACGCCATTGGCGCCAACACCTACGCGGTAAACCTCTGGAACAGCCAGCCGGTCAATGTCGACCACGACCCGGCGCGGCTGTGGAGCCTCCGCGACGCCCAGCTGCTCCGCTACCGCCCCTGGATCCCCTAGCGCGGCGAGAGGCTAGCGCCACCGCCCGCCGGAGGGAGGCAGCTGCTGTCGTTCCGGCGTTCGATCCGGGCACCGAGCTGGCGAAGCTTCTCGTCAATCCGCTCGTAGCCACGGTCCAGGTGGGCGATCTCGAGCACCTCGGTGCGCCCGTAGGCCGCCAGGCCCGCGAGCACCAACGCCGCCCCCGAGCGGATATCGAGCGCCCGCACCGTCGTCCCCGCGAGCGCCACCGGTCCGCGGATCACCGCCGTCTGGCCGCTGACTTCGATCTCGGCCCCGAGCCGCCGCAGCTCGGCAACGTGCAACAGGCGGTTGTCGTAGACCCGCTCGTGGATGACACTCATCCCCTCTGCCTGGGTCAGGACGGCGCCGATCGTCGCCTGGAGGTCGGTCGGGTAGCCGGGATAGGGCAGGCACTGGACGTTGGTCGAGCGTAGCCGCCGCCCACGCGCGTTCACCCAGAGGGCCGTCTCCCGCTCCTCGACGGCGACGCCCATCTCGCCGAGCTTCCAGAGCAGGGCATCTAGGTGCCGCGGCCGGACATTCTCGATCCAGATCGCTCCGCCGGTGACGGCGGTTGCCAGAGCGAACGTTCCCGCCTCGATCCGGTCGGGGATCACAGCGTAGCGTACCCCCTGGAGCCGGGGCACGCCTTCGACCACGATCGTCGAGGTGCCCGCCCCTTTGATCCGCGCTCCCATCGCCACCAGCATCCGTGCCAGATCGACCACCTCTGGCTCCGCCGAGGCGTTGCGGATGATCGTCGTTCCCTCGGCGAGGGTCGCGGCCATCAGCAGGTTCTCGGTGCCGATGTGGCTGGGGTAGTCCATGAAGATGGTGCACCCCTTCAGGCGACGCGCACGGGTCCAATAGACCTCGCCGTCGAAGCGGATCTCCGCGCCGAGCGCGCCGAAGCCGACCAGGTGCACATCGATCGGGAGCTGACCGATCACATCGCCACCGGGCGCGCAGGAAGCGGCTTCACCGAAGCGGGCCAGGAGCGGGCCCATCACCAGGAAGCTGGCCCGCATCCGCTTGACGAGTTCGCTCGGCGCATGGAAGCCGCGGATGGCATCGGCCGTAATCGCCAGGGTGTGCGCGTCTACCCACTCGACCCGCGCCCCGAGGGTGGTCAGCACCCGTGTCAGGATGGCAACATCCTCGATCTGCGGCACGTGCTCTATGATGCAGGTCTCATTCGTCAGCAGCGCTGCCGCCATGGCAGGCAGGACGGCGTTCTTGGCCCCCCCCACTCGGACGGTCCCCTGCAACGGGATGCGCCCCTGGATGAGAAAGCGGGCGCTGCGCACGTGCTCAGCAGCACCTGGAGCGGGGGCTCCCACTGCTGGCGCCGGGCTGGGGTCGGGGGGTCGGCTCATCTACGTCTGCGGGCGCTCCCGCCTCCTTCGCTTCTCGACGATGCGCAGCCGGACCAGGGAGCGGCGCAGTGCCATCTCGGCGCGCATGAGATCCAGGTCGCGCGGACGCTCACGGAGCCGTTCTTCGGCCCGCCGGCGGGCTTCCTCCGCCCGCGCCACGTCGATCTCCTCGGCTCGCTCGGCGACATCGGCGAGCACGACCACTTTATCGGGCCGCACTTCCAGGAAGCCGCCGCTGACGAAGAGACTGACCTCCTGGTCACCCCGCCGCACGATCAACTCGCCAGGCTCCAGCAGCGTCACCAGCGGCGTGTGGTGGGGCAGAATGCCCAACTGCCCCTCTACGCCCGGCGCAATCACCACGTCCACCTGGTCAGCGTAGACCTGCCGCTCGGCAGTCACAATCTCGAACTGCAACGGCGCCATGCGTGCTCTCCGTCCGGGCTTTCGCCCACCGCTATTCTGGCGCCTGCCACTGGCGCTGGCAAGCGCTTGCCCCGCGTGCTGTTAGCGCAACTGCTCGGCTGCTTCGCGTGCCTCGTCGATAGTCCCAACCATATAGAACGCCTGCTCCGGCAGATCGTCGTGCTTACCTTCGAGGATCTCGCGGAACCCGCGGACGGTCTCCCGGATCGGCACGTACTTCCCCGGCCGGCCCGTGAACACTTCGGCAACGAAGAACGGCTGGGAAAGGAAGCGCTGGATCTTGCGGGCCCGTGCCACCGTCAGCTTGTCCTCTTCCGACAGCTCCTCGACCCCAAGGATGGCGATGATGTCCTGCAGGTCCTTATAGCGCTGGAGCACGCGCTGCACCCCTCGGGTGACCTCGTAGTGCTCCTGGCCGACGATCCGCGGGTCGAGGATCCGCGACGAGGAAGCCAGCGGGTCTACCGCCGGGTAGAGCCCCTGGGCAGCGATCGCCCGGTCGAGCGAGATCACGGCATCCAGGTGGCCGAAGGTTGTCGCCACGCCGGGGTCGGTGTAGTCGTCAGCCGGCACGTAGATCGCCTGGAACGAGGTGATCGACCCCTTCTTCGTCGAGGTGATCCGCTCCTGGAGGTCACCCATCTCGGTGGCGAGCGTCGGCTGATACCCGACCGCCGAGGGCATCCGCCCGAGCAGGGCCGAGACTTCCATCCCCGCCAGGGTGTAGCGGTAGATGTTGTCGATGAACAGTAGCACGTCGCGGCCTTCGGCATCGCGGAAGTACTCTGCCATCGTCAGGCCCGTCAGGCCGACCCGAAGCCGCACGCCCGGTGGCTCGTTCATCTGGCCGAAGACCAGCACCGTCTTGCTCAGCACCCCGCTGACCTGCATCTCGTGCCAGAGATCGTTCCCCTCGCGCGAGCGCTCACCCACTCCAGTGAACACCGAGTAGCCGCCATGCTCCTGGGCGATGTTGCGGATCAGCTCTTGGATGATGACGGTCTTGCCGACCCCGGCGCCCCCGTAGGCACCCACCTTTCCGCCGCGGGCGAACGGCGCGACCAGGTCGATCACCTTGATGCCCGTCTCCAGCACCTGGGCCGAGGTCTCCTGCTCCTCGAACGAGGGCGGCAGCCGGTGGATCGGCCAGCGCTCCTCCGCCTTCACCTCCCCTAGCCCATCCAGCGGCTCGCCCAGTACGTTGAACAGCCGCCCCAGCGTCGCTGGACCCACTGGCACCGCGATCGGACGCCCAGTATCGACCGCCAGCGCCCCGCGGCGCAGCCCGTCGGTCGAGTCCATCGTGAGGGCGCGCACCCAGTTGTTCCCCAGGTGCTGCTGGACTTCGGCGACAATCGTCTTGCCGTCGCGCTGGATCTCGATGGCGTTGTACAGCTCGGGCAGCTGATCGGGCGGGAACTCGATATCCACGACCGTCCCGATCACCTGCACCACACGTCCGGTTGCCGGCATCGTTCCTCCATTGGCCCTCCCTCCGAGAGCCCCTGTGCTCCTACCTGACGAGGGCGTTGACCCCGCCGACGATGTCAAGCAGCTCTTTGGTGATCACTTCCTGGCGGACTTTGTTCGCCGTCAGCGTCAGCTCGCTCACGACTTCGTTCGCATTCTCGGTTGCGTTGCGCATCGCCACCATCCGGGCCGATTGCTCACTCGCGATCGATTCCAGGATGGCGTGATACACCTCCATCTCGACGTAGCGCGTCACGAGGGCGTCCAGCACCGCCTGGGGGGAAGGCTCGTAGAGATACTCCGTCGGGTCGATGTCGGGCGGCGGGTCGATCGGAAGGAGCTTCTCGATTACCGGCTGCTGGACCATCGTATTGAGAAAGCGCGAATAGCCCAGATAGACCTCGTCCACATAGCCGGCCCGGAAATCGTCCATCACCACCCGGCTGATAGCGGTGGTATCAAGCAGGCTGGGCGCATCCCCCAGGTTGGTGTATTCCGCCCGCAGCTCGCGCCCGAAGCGGAGGATGAAGTCCCGCCCCTTGCGCCCAACCGTGACCACCGCTACCGGCACCGCGGCCTGCAGGATGAACTGGGCCGCGCGCCGGGTCATATTAGCGTTGAAGCCGCCACAGAGCCCCCGGTCCGAGGTAACCAGCACCAGCGCGATCCGCTGCACCGGCCGGACGGCCAGCAGCGGGTTGACGAGCTCCTCCCCCTGGCGAGGGATCGTTGCCGCTACATCAGCCAGCACCGCTCGGATCGTCTGGGCGTAGGGCCGGCCAGCGAGCACCCGCTGCTGGGCCCGCCGCATTTTGGCCGCGGCCACCATCTCCATCGCTTTGGTAATCCGCGCCGTATTGCGGACCGACCGGATCCGTCGGCGAATTTCACGCAGGCTCGGCATCCGCGTTTCTCCCCCTGCTCACACGGGGCTTTCCCCTCGGCGCCCTGCCGGCCGCTGCCCCGCGGCGGGCCGCGCTAAATCGGCGGCGCCTGGTTGAACTCCTTGATCGCCTCAGCAAGGCGAGCGGCCGTGGCCTCATCGAGGTTCTTCGTCTCGGCGATCGCCCGACCGATCTCAGGATAGTTCGCGTCCATGAACTGGTAGAACGCCTGCTCCCAGGCCCGGATCTTCTCGACCGGGATCTGGTCGAGGTAGCCATTCCCCAGGGCGTAGAGGATCATTACTTCCTTCTCGAGCGGCAACGGCTCGAACTGGGGCTGCTTGAGCACTTCCGTGGCCCGCTGCCCGCGCTCCAGCTGGAGCCGGGTTGCGCGGTCGAGGTCGGCCGTGCCGAACGAAGCGAACGCGGCCAGGTTCTGGTACTGGGCAAGGTCGAGGCGCAACCGGCCGGCCACGGCCTTCATTGCCTTGGTCTGGGCTGCGCTCCCCACCCGCGAGACCGAGATCCCCACGTTCAGGGCAGGACGAATCCCGGCGAAGAATAGGTCAGGTTCGAGGTAGATCTGCCCATCGGTAATCGAGATCACGTTCGTCGGGATATAGGCCGAGACGTCGTTCGCTTGCGTCTCGATGATCGGCAGGGCGGTCAGCGAGCCACCACCGTACTGCTCGTCGAGCCGGGCTGCCCGTTCGAGCAGCCGGCTGTGGAGATAGAACACGTCGCCCGGGTACGCCTCGCGCCCGGGCGGCCGCCGCAACAGGAGCGACATCTGGCGGTAGGCCCAGGCATGCTTGGTCAGGTCGTCATAGATGATGAGAGCGTCGCGGCCCTGCTCCATGAACTCCTCGCCCATGGCGCAGCCAGCGAAGGGAGCGAGGTACTGCAGCGCCGCCGATTCCGCGGCGTTCGCCGCCACCACAATCGTGCGGTCGAGCGCCCCGTACTGCTCGAGGATCCCCACCACCTGTGCCACCTTCGAGGCCTTCTGCCCGATGGCCACGTAGATGCAGATGAGGTCCCCCGCCTTCTGGTTCAGGATCGTGTCGATGCAGATGGCCGTCTTGCCGGTGCCACGGTCGCCGATCACCAGCTCGCGCTGACCGCGCCCGATCGGGATCATGGCGTCGATCGCCTTGATCCCGGTCTGAACCGGCACATCGACCGACTTGCGGGTCACCACGTTCGGGGCGATCCGCTCGACCGGGCGGTAGCGGTCGGTCTGGATCGGCCCTTTGCCGTCAATGGGCTGGCCCAGCGCATTCACTACCCGTCCGATCAACGCCTCGCCAACGGGCACCTCGATAATCCGGCCGGTCGTGCGGACTTCGTCGCCCTCGACGATCTTGCTGTAATCGCCCAGGATCACGGCCCCAACCGCATCCTCTTCCAGGTTGAGCGCCAGGCCATAGACGTCGTTCGGGAACTGCAACAGCTCGCTGGCCATCGCTCCCTGCAAGCCGTGGATCCGGGCGATGCCGTCGCCGATTTCGACGATCGTGCCGACATCGGCCGCCGTGATCTCGGCCCCGAAGCGCTCAATCTGCTGCCGAATAATCGAGGTGATCTCTTCTGAGCGAACCGCCATTGTTCTTTCCCCCTAGCCGGTTGCCAGCCGGCGCCGTAGCGCGAGTAAGCGCGAACGGGTACTCCCGTCAAGGAGCCGGTCTCCCAGGCGGACGATCAGGCCGCCCAGGATGCTCGGATCAACCGCCGTTTCCAGCCGGATCTGCTTGCCGGTGATCGCCGCGAGGCGCTCGGCCACGGCCTGTTGCTCCTCCGCCGTGAGGGGCACCGCCGTGGTCACCCGTGCGCGGGCAATGCCGCGGGCTTCGTCGACCAGCTCGCCGTAGGCCTGCTGGATCGCCTCGAGCAGGTGCAGCCGACCGCGCTGAACCAGCACGAGCAAGAAGTTTCGTGCCAGTGGGTCGAGCTGGTCGCCAAACACTTGCTCGACGATCTGCCGCTTGACGGCCAGCGGGGCCCGGCTGCTTTCGAGCACCGCCCGCAGCTCCGGCTGCTGGAGCGCCTGGGCGATCGTGGCGAGGTCAGCCGCCCAACCATCGAGCCGGCCCTGCTCCTGCGCGATCTGAAAGATCGCCTGGGCGTAGCGACGCGCCAGGGTGCGCTCAGCCATGGCTGGTGCTCTTGAGGGCGTCGACCTCGGCCAGCACTTCTTCGATCAGGCGAAGGTGCCGCTGCTTATCGAGCGATTGCTGGATGACCCGCTCCGCGGCGAGGATCGTGACATCCGCAAACTCGCGGCGCAACTCGGCAATCGCCCGGTCTCGTTCGAGCTGGATCTCGGCCCGGGCCCGCTCTACCAGCGCGTCTGCCTGCTGACGCGCCTCGACCTCCGCCTCGTTCTTGATCCGGTCGGCCGTCTGGAGAGCCCGCGCGACGATCTCCTGTGCCTCCTGCCGGGCCTGCTTGAGCTGCTCTTCAAACTGCTGCTGCGCCGCCGCAGCCTGCTGCTGCAACTCGGCGGCGCGGTCCATACTCTCGCGGATCCGCCGCGCCCGCTCATCGAGCATCCCGATCACGCGCGGCCAGAGCACGGCACGCAGGATCAAGAACAGGATCAGGAAGTTAACAATCTGCGCGAGCAGGCCGGGAAGGTTAATCCCGAGCTGGTCCATGCCGCCTCTCCTCCGTCGCGAGTCCGGGCATCCGTCGCACGCCCTAGACGAATTTGATGATAAGGGCCACGACGAAGGCGTAGATCGCGATCGCTTCGGCGAAGGCGATCGCCAGGATCATATTCGGGCGGATCGCATCGACCGCCTCCGGGTTGCGTCCCAGCGCCTCCATTGCCTTGGCCGCCATAATCCCGATGGCCAGCCCAGGTCCAATCGCCCCGATCGCGATCGCCAGAGCTGCGCTAAACTGCCGTGCCGTCGCCAGATCCATCGTCTGCTACTCCTCTCCCTGAGCTTGCCGGCAGCCGTCTTCGCGCCGCCGTCGTTTCCGCTGCGAGATGGGCGCCGTGAACGTTCAGCGGTGCGCGGGCGCCGCCGGCGCTCCGGGCGCCGGCATGCGCGGATGAGCCTCCTCCTCGTGACCGGCATGCCCGTGCTCGGCTACCGCCGTCGCCCCGAACACCAGCACGAGCATGGCAAACACCGCCGCTTGAATGAAGCCGACGAAGAGTTCCAGCCCCATGAAGGGCAACACCGCCAGGAGCGGGATCAGGAACACCACCACCCCCAGGAGGACTTCGCCAGCGAAGAGGTTGCCAAAGAGACGGAAGCCGAAGCTGACAATCCGCGCGAACTCGGTGATCAGCTCGATCAAGCCGAGGAACACGCCGATCGGCCCCTCCTTGAAGTTGAAAAACTTCCCTGTGTACTGGAAGAACCCGAGCGCACTGATCCCCCAGTACTCAATGAACAGGAAGGCCAGCAGCCCGAGCCCGAGCGTCATGTTGAGGTCGGTATTGGCGCCGCGCAGGAAGGGAATGAACTCACGCTTGACCGGTGTCCCCGGTGGGGGAAGCGGCTCGGCAGCCTCACTCAGCTTGGCCGCCCCCTCTTGTGGTGCCGCCGCGTGCTCATCCTTCGGCTCCGGGAGCCGCCCCCCCAGCGGCACAATCCACGGCCCTCCTGCCCAGGGCTGCACCATCACTACGGAGGGAAGGTCCCCATGGTGCTCAAGCGCCGCCCCGACGGTCAGAAAGCCCGGCACCAGGCTCATCCAGTTCGCGGTGACGATAAACAGGAAGACCGTGGCTGCAAAGGGGAAGAAGCGCCGGCCGTTCTGCTTGCCCGCCACCTCTTCCGCCGTGGTAAGCAGGAATTCCACGACCGCTTCGACGAAGTTCTGAAGCCCGGAGGGCACCAGCTTCATCTCGCGGGTCGCCACCAGGGAGATGACCAGCCAGAAGAGGGTCACCAGCACCGCCGCCAGGAAGGTGTTGTAGACCGGAAAGCCCGCGACCGAGAACACCTTCTCGGCCGCCAGGATGACTGGCATCTTCGGTGCCGGGATCAGGATGGCACTTGCCACCATCACGGCCAGCAGGCCAACGAGGATCGCGATCGTTCTCCCCACCGGCTACTCCCTCAACGCTTCCGTCCCGGCGGCTCCTCGCTCGGCGCCGTCGCCTGGACCATCATACGGAACGCGCCTACCAGCGCCACGGTGATCCCCAGCCCAATCCCCAGCAAGGTGAACAATGGTGCCGTCCCCACGATCCCATCGAGCCAGATCCCACCCCCCAACCCCAGCCCAATCGCCACCACGATATACCAGCCGATGCCTAGCAATTGGAGCGGCGCAAACCGCTTGTCCACGCGGCCATTGTAGCAAAGCCACCCCGCGCCGGACGTTGTGAAAAATAGCACAATCACCGGCAGCTGTCAATCGGCTGCTTTCCCTAGCGCGTATACTTGGCACGACACCCCGTGACCACCCGACCCCTGCAGCGCACCGCCCCGCCTTCCCCACGCTGGCTGGTGGTGGTTGCTGCGCTCGGCATCCTCGGCCTGGGAATCGCGCTGCTCTTCCACGACCGCGGCGTTCCGGTCGCTGCCATCGACTTCCGGGTCCTCCGGCCCGAGGCGGTGACCATCGCGCGCACATTCCTCACCCAGCGCGGCTTCGACCTGAGCGGCTTCCGCGAGGCGGTCTCCTTCGAGACCGACCGTGACGCCCAGGGCTACCTCGAGCGGACCGTCGGCCCCCGCGCCCTCGACCAGCTCGCAGCCAGCGAGGTGACCATCTGGCGCTGGCGGGTCCGCTTCTTCCGCGAGCTCGACCCCCTCGAATACGTCGTCTCGGTCCGGCCGGACGGCGCGGTAGTCGGCTGGGTGCGTACCCTGCCCGAAACCGCTCCTGGCGCCAGGCTGGATGAGGTCGCCGCCCGCGCCCAAGCGGAGCAGGCCCTCCGAGAAGCCGGGCTTGACCTCGCCGCCTGGACCCCCGCGGGCACGCTGCGCGAGCTCCGCCCCAACCGGATTGACTACCGCTTCACATGGGAGCGCCGCGATTGGCACCTGCCTCCCGGGGAGAACGTTTCCGCCGCCACGATCCGCCGCACCGTGATCGTCCAGGGGGCCGAGGTCGGCGGCCAGTTCGACTTCCTCAAGACGCCCGAACTCTGGGTCCGCGACCTGCGCAGCGAGACCAACCGCGGCGTCGTGCTCGCCACCGTCGGCTGGACGTTGACCACGGCTATCGCCCTCGCTGCCGCTTTCGCCTTCTTGCTTGAATGGCGCGCCGGGCGCACTCGCCTCCGGGTACCATTCGCCTTCGCCCTGACCTTCTTTGTCGTCGGCGTGGCCGCCCTGCTCAATCAGCTCCCGCTCTGGGTGGCGAGCGCACCGACCACGGCCACAGTGGACGCCTATCTGCTTGGGCAGGCACGGGACCAGCTGCTCCAGCTCCTCCCCACCACCTTGGTAGTGGCGCTAGCGGCTGCTGCGGGCTTCGCCCTCTGGCCCCGGGCCTTCCCCGACCAGCCGGCAGCGCTGGCCGATTTCTCCTGGGCTGCCCTGCGGACGCGTCGCTTCGTGAGCGCGCTCGTCTTCAGCTATGCCGCCGCGGGCGCCTGGCTGGGCTATTTCACCCTCTTCTACTGGCTTGGCTCACGCTTCTTCGGCGTCTGGTCGCCGGTGGAACTCCCCTACCGCGACGTCATGAGCGGGGCGCTCCCCTTCGCGTTCCCGCTCTTTGTGGGCGCGGGGGCTGCCATCGCCGAGGAAGCGGTCTTCCGGCTCTTTGCCATCCCGGCGAGCGCGCTCGCCCTCTGGTGGCTCTGGGAGCGCTGGCGCGGCCAGCCACCGGAGGGACGGGTGCGCGCTTGCCTGCTCGCTCTGGCCATCGCCGGGGTGGCAGTCATCTGGGGTAGCCTTCATTCCACCTACCCACAGCAGCCGTTCTTCATTCGCGCCCTTGAAGTCTCCCTGATCGGTCTCGCCGCCGGCTGGGTGCTGCTGCGCTGGGGGCTTCTCGCTACCATGCTCACCCACTACATCGGCAATGCGAGCATCGTCGGGGCCCTCTTCCTGCTCTCGGGGAACGGCTCGCTCCAGCTGGCGGCCGCCGCGGTGGTCGGGCTGCCCCTGGTGCTGTTCCTGCCTGCCCTGGGCGCCTGGCTTCGTGGCGGGCGCCTGCCGAACCTGCCACCTCAGCCCGCTCCTCCTGCCGCTCACCTGCCAGTGGTCCAGCCCCGTCCACTTGGCGCAGCGCCGCGCACCTTCCCCTGGCTAGTGCTGCCACTGCTCGGCGGGGTCGGGCTGCTCGCAGCGCTGGCCCCCTCCCAGCCGGGCGACCGTCTCCAGCTTGCCATCGGCCGCCACCAGGCGATCGCTCAGGCCACCCACGTCCTGGAGCAGCTTAGCGCCCCGACCACCTGGCCGATCGTCCTCGCTGACGTGCGCACGATCAGCGCCGGGGCGGATGCGACCTATCTCCTGCGGACCGTTGGCCCCACCGCCACCACCCAGTTCTTCGCCACGGTTCGTCCGCCAGCGGTGTGGCAGGTGCGCTTTGCGCGCCCACTCCAGCAAGATGAGGTCAGCATTCAGCTCGGCCCGAGCGGGGAGCTCGCCGGCTTCCTCCGTCAGGTGGAAGAAGCGGCTACTGGCGCTTCCCCCACCCTGACCGAGGCCCAGCAGATCGCCTTCCGCTGGCTGGCCAACCTCTCTGGGCGGGATGACTGGACCCTCGTCTCAGCCGGCCAGACCCGACGCGACCAGCGGGTCGATAGCAGCTTCCTCTGGGAACGCCCTGACTGGCGGGCCGGAGAGGCGACTTTGCGGGCCCAGGTGCTGCTCTACGGCAACGAACTGGGCGCTTACCTTCCCTTCGTCAAGCTGCCGGAAGCGTTCCTGCGCGACCTCCAGCGCGAGACGACCCTCGAGAGCACCCTACGCACCGCGCGGGACCTGCTACCGATGGGCGCCCTTCTCGCCCTGGCCCTGCTCTTCCTGCGTGCCTTCCGCCGCGGGGAGACCGACTTGCGAGTAGGGTGGCTGCTGGGGTTGCTCGCCGGCGGGAGTACCCTACTCACGATGCTCTTCACCCTGCCAAAGCAGCTTTCTGGTTATGTCAATACGCTCGACCTGACCAGCTACACGCTCTGGCTGCTTAGCGGGCGGGTCCGGGAGGCCCTCCTGCTCGGGGCAGCGACCTTCGCCCTCGGTGCGCTGGCGCCAGCCCTCCTTCGTCGCGCGGGGCACCCCCTCACTCCGCCCTGCCCGCGCGAGGTGGCTGGCGGACTCGCTGGTGCGCTCGCCCTCTTCCTTGCGCCGCTGGCTGCCTGGACCCTCCGGAACTGGCTGGCGCCGGCCACCCTGCGAGCTCCTGGCGGGCTCCCGCCCTTCGATGGCGCCCCGCCGTTCCTGGCAGCGCTGGCGAGCGCATTCGCGGCCGCTGCCACCGTTGGGACGGGCGCTGCCGTGGTGCTGCTGCTCCTCACCACTTGGCGCTGGCCGCTCGCGCTGGGCGGGCTAGCGGGAGCGGGCGCGCTCTGGAGCGCTGCGACCGGCAGTGGCCCAGCTGAGGTGCTCGCGAACGCCCTGCTCGGTGCCCTCGCGGCTGGGCTGGTCTTCCTGGCGTGGCGGGCGCTCGGCCCCTCCCTCTGGATACCGCTGATCGCGGTGGGGGGCGCGGGGGTGCTTCGGGATGGCAGTGGTCTGCTGCGGTACGGAGCGGAGGTCTGGAGCCAGGCCAATGGTCTGCTGGTGCTGGCGGTCAGTGGCGGGGTGGTGGTGCTCCTCTGGCGATGGGGTGCCATCTGCCTGGGGCGAGCGGTGGGAGCGTCGGAGGCCGGGCAATAAAAAAGGCCGGCGCTGCCGGCCCTGATCCCGAGCCCAGCGGGCTCAGCCCGCACGCACCTCCTGGTTCATGCGCTCACCCGCCGGACTCGGACACTGGTCATCTCGCATGCACACCACCTCCTTTCGCTCGGGAGCACTGTACCATGCCAGCCAGGGCAGGGTCAACCGGCTTAGCGCCCGAGCTGGAGGACTGCCAGAAACGCCTCCTGGGGGATCTCGACCTGGCCGATCCGCTTGAGCCGCTTTTTGCCTTCCGCCTGCTTCTCCAGGAGCTTGCGCTTGCGGGTAACGTCGCCGCCGTAGCACTTATCGAGCACGTTCTTGCGCAGCGCGCGCACGGTCTCCCGCGCGATGACCCGGCTGCCGATGGCCGCCTGGATGGGCACATCGAAGAGTTGGCGTGGGATCAGCCCGCGTAGCTTCTCCACCAGGCGACGCCCGTGCTCGTAGGCCGCGCTCTGGTCCACGATCAGCGAGAGGGCATCGACGGGCTGGTTATTGACCAGGATGTCCAGCTTCACCAGCCGACCGGCACGGTATTCCTTGAAGGCATAGTCGAGCGAGGCATATCCCTGCGTGCGCGACTTCAGCTGGTCGTAGAAATCGACCAGGATCTCGCTGAGCGGAATGTCGTACTGCAGCAGCACGCGCTGGCCGCCCGCTGGGGTCGTCGAGCGGCCGGTCGTCTCGAGGTACTCCATCTTTACGAACTCGCCCCGCCGCGCGGTCACCAGGTCCATCACTGCCCCAATCGTCCGCGCGGGGGTGATGACCGTAATCGTCATCCAGGGCTCGGCAATCGCCTGAATGACCGAGCCGTGAGGGAGGTCGGCCGGGTTATCGACCACCACCACCTCGCCCGTCGTCTTCGTGACGTGATACTCCACGCTCGGTGCCGTGGCCAGCAGCTGGAGCCCGTACTCCCGCTCTAGCCGCTCCTGGACGATCTCCATGTGGAGCAAGCCCAAAAAGCCGCAGCGAAAGCCGAAGCCAAGCGCAGCCGAACTTTCCGGCTCGTAGGTGAGCGCAGCGTCGTTTAGCTTGAGCTTGTCGAGGGCATCGCGCAGCAAGGGATAGTCGTCGCCGTTGACGGGGTAGATCCCAGCGAACACCATCGGCTTGACCGGCCGGTAGCCGGGAAGGGGATCGGTGGCTGGCCGCTCGGCCAAGGTGATCGTATCGCCCACCTGGCAGTCACGCACCTGCTTGAGGCCCGTTGCGACGTAGCCCGATTCCCCCGCCTCCAGTCGCTCGACCGGCGTCATCTCAGGCCGGAAGATGCCGATCTCCACCGGCTCGATCTCCTTCTCGTTCGACATCAGGCGGTAGCGACGCCCCCGCTCCAACACTCCATCGACCACCCGCACGTAGGCGATCACCCCCTTGTAGGGGTCGTACTTGGAGTCGAAGATGAGGGCCCGGGTCGGCGCAGTGGGGTCACCGGAGGGGGGTGGGATCCGCTGGACAATCGCCTCGAGGATCTCGCGCGTCCCGATCCCTTCCTTCGCGCTCGCGAAGATGATCTCCTCCGCCCGCAGCCCGATGACATCTTCGATCTCGTGGGCGACCTGCTCCGGGTCGGCGTTCGGCAGGTCGATCTTGTTGATGACCGGGATCAGCTGGAGGTCGTGCTCGAGCGCGAGATAGACGTTCGAGAGGGTCTGCGCCTGGATCCCCTGGGTGGCGTCGACCACCAGAATAGCCCCTTCGGCCGCCGCGAGCGAGCGCGAGACTTCGTAGCTGAAGTCGACGTGGCCAGGCGTGTCGATCAGGTTCAGCTCATACTCCTGGCCATCGCTGGCGGTGTAGTACATGCGGAGCGGGTGCAGCTTGATGGTGATCCCCCGTTCCCGCTCCAGTTCCATCGAGTCGAGCACCTGCTCGGCCATCTCACGCTCGCTGAGGGTGCCAGTATACTCCAGCAGCCGGTCGGCGAGGGTCGACTTACCGTGGTCGATATGGGCGATGATGCAAAAATTTCGGATATAGCGCTGGTCCATGCCCGGTCCGGACCGCATGCGCCCCTGCTTTGTCATCAGCGGGGGAAACGCACGTGCGGGGAAGCCTGCTGAAGTGTACCATGCCGCTGCCGGATTGCTCGCCAGCACGCCTCCACCCCGCGGGCCGGCAGCGTCCAGATCCTGGCCGGCTTTGGGCAGCGATGCCATTGACGTCGCCCCAGCGTCACGAGAGAGTCACCGCTACAAGCGGCGTCCGACGTTCTTCCTGGAGCGAGGGCGGCCGAGCGCCGCGGCAAGGAGAGGGAGATGGCAAGCTTTCAGGAGCAGATCCTGGTGCTCGCCACCGCGGCCGGGTTCGAGGTTAGCGACCTCGACGACCAGCGAGCGCTCATCCCTATCCGCGTCGGCGACAGTGAGACGACCCAGGTTGTGGTCGTGCTTGACCTGGGCGACCTCTGGGAGTTCTCCTGTCTCTCGACCGTGCGTGAGCCTTCGGCTGAGGGGTTCGCGCCAGCGCTCCTGGCCTTCCTGCTGGAGCGCAATGCCCAAAACGCCCGGGGGTTTTGGTGCCTCCAGACTGTTCACGGCCAAAAAACCCTCTGCTACATGCATAACGTCCCGCCCGCGGTGCTCACCCCCGATGAGTTCCGCGCCATCTGCGAATCGCTGGTCCAGCAGGTGGAATCGCTGGAAACGGGCTATCGGCTGGCGGCCGAAGCGCTGCGCCAGGAGGAGCCGCCTAGCTCGTGATCGCTTCGGCGGGCCGCACCCTCCCGGCCTGGTAGGCTGGGAGCGCTGCCGTGAGGAGCGCCACTCCCAGCACCCCACCCAGGAGCACTGCCAGCTCGGTGGTGGGCACGGCAAACTGCACTTCGGGGCGCCCCCGTGCCAGCACCAGCGTGATCTGCGCCGCCAGGAGCAATCCGGCGAGGCTCCCCAGCAGCACGCCGAGCGCCCCCGTCAGGAGCGTTTCGAGGAGAAAAGCCGCCATCACCAGCCAGCGGCGGTACCCCAACGCGCGGATCACCCCGATCTGGGTTCGCCGTTCGACCACCGCCATTACGCCAAGGATCCCCAGGGCCGCGAAGCCAGCTACCAGCCCCAGCCCAAGGAAGACCTGGAGCAGCGCGGTCAGGACGGCCCGAATGGCCGCCGCCCGAGCTGCCTCCTGACCGACGATCTGGGTCCGCAGCCCAGCATCACCGAATGAGAGCGTCAGCCCGAGCGCTGCATCCTCCACCCGCACCCCGGGCCGCACCCGGAAGTAGTAACCGCGGACACTGGCCGTGGCCCCCGCGAAGCTCGCCCGCGCCGCAACGATCCCCGGTGGCACCCCCGCCGCCGGGTCCACCCGCCCGATCAGCTCCAAGCGCCGCGGCGGCCCACCTCCCGGCTGGCGCACCCAGATGACCGCCGGAGTAAAGGTCGTCGTCGTGAGGGGGTCGCGCGAGGAGAGCACCGCGACCGGCTCGCCCGCCTGGAGCGCCTGCCAGGCCGCCTCGGCACCGCCCAGCCGGGGCGACCAGGCGACCAGCCGCAAGGGAATCGCACGGAGGAACTCCTCATCCAGCAGCAGGAGCGGGGTCGCCCGCCAGGCCGCCACCGGCTCGTTGAGATTGATCACTTCGGCCGGCAGGGTCGCGAGGGCACCGATCGCCTCAAAGTCGCTCGCCTTGATCGCCACCGCGCTCGCCAACCCTGCCCGCACGTCCGGCGGGGCATCGCCGGTTGCTGGCTCCCCGCGAATGTCATACCCTGGCTGCGCCTTGCTGGGGTCCGCGTAGGCCACCATCGCGATGTGGAGCAGCACCTGGGCGAGCGTCATCGTGAAGACCACCAGTGCCACCATCAGCACGGCGAGCGCCGTCCGCCAGGGTCGGAGCGCAGGATAGGCCACCGCCAGCCGTACCGCGGGCGCGAGCATCCGGATGGGGTGAGTCACGAGGGCCAACCCACGCAGGGCGAGCCTCAGGTTCACCGCCGCCAGCCAGACGAGGCTCCCCACGACCGCTAAGCCCCGGAGGGCAGAGGCCCCCACCCCGGGGTCCGCACCGGGCCAGCGTCCGAAGCCGAACAGGTCCGTCTCCTCCAGCCAGAAGGCCAGCTGCACTATCGCTCCCAGCGAGAGCGCTACTCGCCCGCCCCAGCCAGCACGCAGCAGCCAGTGGGCGATCAGGGCGAGAGCCAGCAGCACCACCCCCACACCGAGGGCGAAGAGGGCCCAGTGGCGGAAGTTCAGGCCGAGCGCGCGCACGGCGAACCCGAGCGCCAGGGGCACCAGCCCGCGCCAGCAGAGCCCCCAGCCCACAGATGCGAGCACCGCCGGGAGCTCCCGCAGCCGACCAGGCCGCCCATTCGCCACCAGCTGGGCGAGCAGGGTGCGCAGC
>JAILZB010000006.1 GCA_023512725.1 Chloroflexota bacterium
CCTCTCAAGATCGCTCAGCTTGCTGAGGTCATGCCCGAGCTCTACCGCCAACTGGTCGAGGTCGCCGAGCGTCTGGAACGCCACTACCGCGACGCCCAGGATATCGAGTTCACCATTGAGCGGGGCAAACTCTACCTGCTCCAAACCCGGGCGGCCAAGCGCACGGCCGAGGCGGCCGTTCGCATGGCAGTCGAGATGGTCCGCGAGGGGCTGATCAGCGAGGAAGAAGCCGTCCAGCGGGTCGAGCCGGAGCAAGTCGTCCAGATCCTGATGCCGCGCTTTGACGAAGCAGCGAAGCAGCAAGCGATCGCCGAGGGGCGGTTGCTCGCCCGCGGGCTGAACGCCTCCCCCGGGGCTGCCAGTGGGAAAGCGGTACTCACCGCCGACCGGGCGGTCGAGTGGGCGCGCGCCGGGCAGCCGGTCGTGCTCGTGCGCCCGGAGACGAACCCGGATGACGTTCACGGCATGATCGTGGCCCAGGGTGTGCTCACCGCCCGCGGGGGGGCCACCAGCCACGCTGCAGTCGTTGCACGCGGCCTGGGCAAGCCCTGCGTCGCTGGCACCGAGGCGCTCATCATCGATGTCGAGGCGGGTACCTTCGGGGTCGATAGCCGGTTCTACCGCGAAGGCGACGAGATCTCGATCGACGGCGCGACCGGCGAGGTGTTCATCGGCCGCATTCCTACGATCGAGCGTTCCTTCGCCGAACTGCAGGACCTGCGCACCCTGCTCGAGTGGGCCGATCGGCTCCGCCGGCTGGAGGTCTGGGCAAACGCCGACTACCCGCGTGATGCCGAACGTGCCGTCCAGTTCGGGGCCCAGGGGATCGGCCTCTGCCGGACCGAGCACATGTTCTTCGAGGAAGACCGGCTCCCCGTGGTCCGGCGGATGATCCTGAACGCGCGGGCGGCCCAGGCGAAGCTGGACCAGCTCGCAGCCCTGCCCGCCGAACAGCAGGAAGCCGCCCGCACGGCCTACTCCGCCGACCCCGCCGTGCGCGACTATCGCTCGGCCCTGGACGAGTTGGAACGGGTCCAGACGGAGGACTTCCGCGGGATCCTGCGGGTGATGGCCGGTCGGCCGACGGTGATCCGGCTGCTCGACCCCCCGCTCCACGAGTTCCTGCCGCGTGCCGAGGACCTCGAACGCCGGATCGCCGAACTGGAGCGCACGGGCGGGGTCGAGGAGGAACTCGCCGAGCTCCGCCGCACCCTTGCGACCGCCGAGGAGCTGCGCGAGGCGAACCCGATGCTCGGGCTGCGGGGCTGCCGGCTCGGCATCCTCTACCCCGACATCTACGCGATGCAGGTACGTGCGATCCTAAACGCCGCTGCCGACCTCCTGGCCGAGCAACAGCCAGTGCGGCCAGAGATCATGATCCCGCTGGTTGGACACGTCAACGAACTGAAGATCGTGCGCGAGCAGTTGGAGGCCGTCGCCCACCAGGTCCAGCAGCAGCGCGGGGTTACCATTCCCTACCAGTTCGGCACCATGATCGAGGTGCCCCGCGCCGCCCTGACGGCCGACGAGATCGCCCAGCACGCCGAGTTCTTCTCCTTCGGGACCAACGACCTTACCCAGATGACCCTCGCGATCTCGCGCGATGACGCGGAAGGAAAGTTCCTGCTCCAGTACGTCGAGCGCAAGATCCTGCCCTTCAACCCCTTCCAGCAGCTCGACCAGGCCGGCGTCGGCAAGCTGATCGCGCTGGCGGTGAACGACGGCCGGCGGGCCCGGCCGGACCTCCAGGTCGGTGTCTGCGGTGAGCACGGGGGCGACCCCGCCAGCATTGCCTTCTTCCATACGGTCGGCCTCGATTACGTCTCCTGCTCGCCGTTCCGCGTCCCCGTCGCCCGGCTTGCGGCGGCGCAGGCCGCGCTCACGCAGCGCGAGCGCGACCGGTGAGGGGAGCGTCCGTGGCGGGCCAGGGGCGGCCGTGACCGCGATCGACGAGATCAAAGCCCGGATCGATATCGCTGAACTGCTCGCGCCCTACGTGGCGCTCCGCAAAAGCGGCCGTGGCCTGACTGGTCGCTGCCCCTTCCATGAGGACCGCTCGCCCTCGTTCGTCGTCTACCCCGAGAGTTGGAGCTACCACTGCTTTGGCTGCGGCGCGCATGGCGATGGCTTCACCTTCCTGATGAAGAAAGAGGGGCTCAGCTTCCGCGAGGCGCTGGCCCGCCTCGCCGAGCGGGCAGGCGTTCCCCTTGAAGCCTCGGCGCGTGAGCGGGCTGAGGCCCAGCGCCGCAGCCGGCTCGCGCGGTTGATCGAAACCGCAGCGGCCTACTATCGGGAGTGCCTGCGCGGCGAGCTGGGGGCAGCCGCACGTCAGTACCTCACCGAGCGGGGCATTCGCCCGGCCACCAGCGATGCCTTCGGCCTTGGCTACGCACCGCCGGGCTGGGAGAATGGGCTGCGCTACCTCACGGGCCTGGGTTTCTCGCGCGAGGAGGTGATCGCTGCTGGGCTGGCGGTGCCACGTCCCGATGGCAGCGCCTACGACCGCTTCCGCCATCGCCTGATCGTGCCGATCCGGGACCGCGAGGGGAAGCCGATCGCCTTCGGGGGGCGGGCGCTCGCCGCCGAAGACCAGCCGAAATACCTCAACTCGCCGGAGACAGCGCTCTTCCAGAAAGGGGCCGTCCTCTTCGCCCTCGACCGTGCCAGCCGCGCCATCCAGCAGGAAGACCGGGTGGTCATCGTCGAGGGGTATTTCGATGCCATCAGCGCTCACCAGGCTGGCTACACCAACGTCGTCGCCCAACTGGGCACGGCGCTGACCGAGCGCCAGCTGCGCCTGCTGACCCGCCTGACCCGCCGGATCGTGCTCGCCTTCGATGCCGACCGCGCTGGCCGCGAGGCGACCCTCCGGAGCCTCGCGGTTGCCCAGGCAGCCGCCCAGGAGGTGCAGCCGGTGGTGGACTGGCAGGGCTACGTGCGCTTCCTGGGCCAGAGCACGCTCGACCTGCGGGTGCTCAGCCTTCCGACCGGGAAAGACCCTGACGAGCTGCTCCGCCAGCAGCCGGAAGCGTGGCCCGCCCTGGTCGAGGCAGCGCAGCCCTTGCTGGACTATCTGTTTGCCCAGGTTCTCACCGACCTTGACCTGAACGACCCCGTCGCCAAGACCCGCGCCGCTGACCTGCTGCTCCCCACCATCCAGCAGATCGGGGACCCGCTGCTGCGGGCGAGCTACCTCCAGCGGCTCGCCTGGGCGCTCCGGGTGGAGGAGAAGACCCTGCTAGCGCGCTTCCCAGCCGGGGCGGCCCGCCTGTGGGCGAGGCGCCCCGGTGGGGTGCCGCCGGCTCCCGCGCCGGCTGATCCTCCCCCGCCTGCGCTTCCCCCCGGGCGCCAGCAGGAACGCTACGCCCTGGCCGTGCTCCTGCGCTTCCCCACCATCGACCCGGCGACGGTGGGCCTCGCGCCGGAACTCTTCGAGGGGCCTGCTGAGCGGGCGCTCTTGACCGCCCTCCCGGGGGACGACGAGGCGCTCGCATCCCTCCGCCGGGAGCTCGCCACCCTCCCGCTGCCCGAACTGGATGAAACGACCGCGGTGCGCGCGCTGCAGGATGTCGCCCAGAAGCTGCGCGACCGCTACCACCGACGGCGCATCCTCGGTGGCGCTGCCGCTGCCGAGGCACCTGACCAACTTGCACCGGCCGGTGACGAAGCCGGCCGCCTGCTCGCCGTGTGGAAGGCACGGCAGCACAAGGGAGACCGTTTATGACTGACGGCCGCGACCACGTCCAGGAGCTTGTTGCCCTTCATCTCCAGGAGCTGGGAGAATCCCCCGCCGATGGGTCGATGCTGCCGGCGAGCCTCGCGGAGTTCCCGCTCTCGCCTGACCTCCTGCCCCAACCCGGTGAGCTTGACTTCGCCGAGGCTGGTGACGAGGGTGGGTCGGACCCGGTTCGGATGTACCTGCGCGAGATTGGCCGGGTGGCCCTGCTCACTGCTGAGCAGGAACGGCTGCTGGCCCGCCAGATCGAGGATGGCAAACGGTTGCGTCAGATCGAGGCCTGTCTGCCGGCGGTCCTCTCCGCTCCCGCCACGCCGGGGGAGGTCTTTCTCGCCATCTACCGGAAGATCGCTGGGGCTACCACCTTGCGACGAGCGCTCTGGCAGTTGCTCGGGCGGGAGGAGCCGTCGACCGTGCTCGAAGCTGCCTACGGCGAACCGCTCCGCGACGTGCTCGCCCTCAGTTCCCCACCCGAGTTGCCCTGGCTGGCCGAGCAACTCGGCTGTTCTCCCGAGGAGGCCGAGGCTGCCTTCCTGCACTACTCGGTCGACCTCCATTTGCTGGAACCGGAGCTGACGGGCTGGCTGGCCGACCCGCTCTTGACGGAGGGAGGGCGCAGCTTTCCGAGCGAAGAGCAGATCCGCCAGCAGGTGCGGCTCCACGAGGCAGCCATCGCGCGCCACTTCGAGCGAGTCCGTCACGAGGCGGAAGCGGCCGAGCGTACACTCATCGAGGCGAACCTGCGCCTAGTCGTGTCGATTGCCAAGCGCTACGTCGGCCGCGGCATGTCGATGCTCGACCTGATCCAGGAAGGGAACCTCGGCCTCCTGCGGGCGGTCGAGAAGTTCGACTACCGGCGGGGCTACAAATTCTCCACCTACGCCACCTGGTGGATCCGCCAGGCGATCAGCCGTGCTATCGCTGACCAGTCCCGCACCATCCGCATCCCGGTCCACATGGTCGAGACGATCAACCGCCTGATCCGCACCGCCCGCCTGCTGACCCAGCAGTATGGCCGCGAGCCCACGCCCCAGGAGCTAGCCGCGGAGCTGACCATTCCCGTCGAACGGGTATATGAGATCCTGAAAGCCGCCCAGCTTCCGATCTCGCTCGAAACCCCGATCGGGGAGGAGGACGAGAGCCATCTGGGCGACTTCATCGAGGACTCCGCGGTCGTTGCACCGCCGGAGGCAGTCACCTTCCAGCTCCTCAAGGAGCAGGTCGATGGCGCTCTGAAAACCCTGCCGCCGCGGGAGCGGAAGGTGTTGCGCCTCCGCTTTGGACTGGAGGATGGCCGTTCGCGCACATTGGAAGAAGTTGGTCGTGAGTTCGGTGTCACCCGCGAGCGGATCCGGCAGATCGAGGCCAAGGCCCTCCGGAAGCTGCGCGCCCCCAGCCGCAGCAAACGGTTGCGCGGCTATCTCGACTGACGACTTTCCCGCCCGGCTTGCGCGCGCCCTCGCGGAGCGGCAGCGGGGTGTGCTGCCGACTGCCTCGCGCCAGGGGTTACGCGAAGGTGCCGTGCTCCTGCTCCTGCGGGCGACCCCGGCGGGCTACGTCATCGTCTGCACCCGGCGGACCGATGCAGTCGCTACCCATAAGGGGCAGATTGCGCTGCCGGGCGGAGCGCGTGAACCGGGCGACGCCACCCTCTGGGAGACGGCCCTGCGGGAAGCGCGCGAAGAGATTGGCATCGCGCCGGCAACGGTGCAGTACCTCGGTGTCCTCGATGACCTGGCCACCACCAGCGGCTACGCGCTGACCCCCTTTGTTGGGCGGCTGACGAGTGAGCCGCGCTACGTTCCCCAGCCACGGGAGGTGGCTGAGGTGTTCGAGGTCGCGCTGGCCCAGTTGCTGGACCCAGCGAGCCAGACGATCGTCCACTACCAGCGTGGGGGAGTCATCCTCTCGAGCCCGGCGTTCGTGGTTGGTCAGCGAGTGATCTGGGGAGTGACCGGCCGGGTACTGGCCGGGTTCCTCAGCGTGGTCAGCCCCCTGCTGGTGGCTACCCCCGCGGAGCGCTAGCGCGGTGACGCCCCGCTCCCCGTTCGACCTCCGGCCCCCGCCGGGCTGGCTCTTCCTGTTGCGCCTGCTCGCCTGGGAACACGTGGTGCTGGGCACGCTCTCACTGATCGGCGCCGCGCTACTGGTTGTCGCGCCACCGCCAGAGGCTCCGCCGCTGCTGCTCGCTCCCCTCTATCTGGTGATGGGAGGAGCGCTGGTGGTGGCTGGGGCGGGGATGCTCTCCTATCGCGCCTGGGGGCGCACGCTGGCGCTGGTGCTGGCGCTCATCATCGGGCTGTTTGCTCTCCTTCCCCTCGTTGGTAGCCAGCCGCCCAGCGCCTTGGCGATGGCTCACACGCTCGTGACGGTCGGCCTGCTGACGCGGCCGGCCATTCGGCGGGCCTTCGGCCTCTGAGGTTGCGCCCCCTTCCGGTTCCGATAAAATATCGGATGCCGGTTCGGCGTGACCCGACAGCTCGTGCTCCCCGTCTCACGACTGCCCCTCTCACTCTTCCGGCCCCGACAGTCGTGACCGCGCCGAGCGGCGGATGAACCTCGCGTGGAGGAGCGACGGATGAAGAGCTACCGCACCGAGCAGCTGCGGAACGTGGCGCTGGTCGGCCACGGCAGCGCGGGGAAGACCAGCCTGGCGGAAGCGCTCCTGTTCGCCAGCGGGGCGATCACCCGCTTGGGCAAGGTCGAGGAAGGCAACACCGTCTCCGACTACGACCCCGACGAACAGCGCCGGCGGATTTCGATCTCCCTCTCCCTGCTGCCCTGCGAGTGGCGTGATCACAAGGTCAACCTCCTCGATACACCCGGCTACGCCGACTTCGTGGGCGAAGTGCGCGAAGCGCTGCGGGTGGCGGATGCCGCCGTCTTCGTCGTCGACGCGGTCGCGGGGGTCGAGGTTGGCACTGAGCTGAACTGGAAGGTGGCCGAGGCGGCGCACCTGCCCCGCTTCTTCTTCATCAACAAGTTGGACCGCGAAAATGCCGACTTCGCACGCACGGTCCAGCAGCTGCGCGAGATGTTCGGCACGGGCTGCGTACCGCTCCAGGTGCCGCTGGGAGAGCGAGAGCGCTTCACCGGCGTGGTGGACCTGATCACCCAGGAGGCGCGGAGTGGGCAGGCGTTGGAACGCGGGCCGGTGCCAGCCGAGCGAGAAGGTGAGGTCGCCCGCTACCGCGAGATGCTGCTGGAAAGCGCTGCTGAGCAGGACGATGAGCTCATGACCAAGTATCTCGAGGGGGAGGCGCTGAGCGAGGAGGAAGTCGTCCGAGGGCTCAAGGCGGGGATCCTGGCCGCCAAGCTGTTCCCCATCCTGGCCGGCTCGGCGCTCACGACTACCGGCTGCGCGCTCCTGCTCGATGCGCTGGTGCTGCTTGCGCCTTCCCCGGTGGACCGCGGCCCGGTGCCAGCGACAGTGGCAGGCAAAGAGACGCTCCTCCCGCCCGACCCCCAGGGGCCGCTGGCAGCGCTCGTTTTCAAGACGGTCGCTGACCCCTTCGTGGGGAAGCTCACCTACTTCCGGGTCTATTCCGGCACCCTCCGGGCGGATAGCCACGTCTACAACAGCGTCAAAGGGAAGGAAGAGCGGGTCGGCACCCTCTACTTCCTCCGGGGCAAGCAGCAGGAGCCGACCCAGCAAGTGGTAGCCGGTGACCTGGGGGCAGTGACCAAGCTGGCGGAGACGGGAACCGGCGATACGCTCACCACCCGCGACCAGCCGGTGGTCTTGCCGCCGATCGAGTTCCCGGAGCCGGTCTTCTCCCTGGCGCTCCACCCGCGCTCCAAGGCGGATGTGGACAAGATGAGCGCTGCCCTCGCCCGACTGGTCGAGGAAGACCGCACGTTGAGCGTCCGGCGGGACCCAGATACCAACGAGACGATCCTTTCCGGGCTGGGCGAGTCCCACCTCGAAGTCGCGCTCGATAAACTCCGCCGGCGTTTCGGGGTCGACCTCGCGACCAGCCTGCCAAAGGTCCCCTATAAGGAGACGATCACCACCAAGACGAACGCCGAGTACAAGCATAAGAAGCAGACTGGTGGCCACGGCCAGTACGGGCACGTCCTCATCGAGCTGGAACCGCTACCGCGCGGAGCGGGCTTCGAGTTCAGCGAGCGGGTCGTGGGGGGGGCAGTGCCGAAGAACTTCTTCCCCGCCGTCCAGAAAGGGATCGAGGAGGGACTGCACGAGGGGGTGCTCGCCCATTACCCGATCGTTGACCTCCGCGTCGTGCTGTACGACGGCAGCTCCCACCCGGTCGACTCCTCGGAGATGGCCTTCAAGATCGCGGCGATGCAGGCCCTCAAGAAAGGGGTCCAGCAGGCGAACCCCGTCCTGATCGAGCCGATCATGAACCTGGAAGTGACCGTGCCCGAGCAGTTTCTGGGCGATATCCTGAGCGATCTCAACACCAAGCGAGCGCGGGTCCAGGGGATGACGAGTAGTGGTGGGGTGAGTGTGATCACCGCCCAGGCGCCGCTGGCCGAACTGCAGCGCTACGCGACCGACCTCCGCTCGCTCACCCAGGGGCGCGGCACGTTCCGGATGAGCTTCAGCCACTACGAAGAAGTGCCCGCCCATCTGGCGCAGGGGATTATCGCGGCGGCAAAGAAGGCAGCCGAGCAGGTATCCTAACACCCAACAGAAGGAGCAGAGCGTGGCGGAAGCACCGCGGGCGGTCGCGGAGCGGATCGTGGCCGCCGTTGAGCGTGGGGGGCAGGAACGGGGACTGGGTGGGCGTTGGGAGCTGGTGTTCCCTCCCGGCAGCAGCGACTTCGAGGTCCGCGGCGAGGGGCTGCGGCTCATCGTTGAAGTCAACCGTGGCCTGAGCCGGGCCGGCCTAGCCCGTCTCCTCGCGCGCTGGTTCCAGCAAGGACCGGTCGAGGCACGCTTGCGGGCCTGGTTCCTCAACGAGTTCGTCGAGCGGAGCTTCGCCGAGGCCGAGGCCGTGGTGCCCGTGCTCCTGTCGATCCTGGAGGCCCATCGGCCGGCTGGGCCGGGTGCGCCCACAGCGGTGACCGGCGCCCCCGAGCTCGATTCCCCCGAGCGACCCAGCGTGGGAGCCGATGACTGACGGCCTAGCTGGCACCGCTTCTCCTGCTCCCCTGCCCTTCCTGGCGGCGGCGCGTGCCTGGCGACCCGGAGCGGTCCCCTTTGTCAAGTGGGCAGGCGGGAAGAGCAGCCTCCTCCCCCAGATCTTCCCCCGCATTCCCAAGCGCTTCGGCACCTACTACGAGCCGTTCGTGGGTGGGGGCGCGGTCTTTTTTGCCGTGCGGCCGCTCCGGGCGGTGCTCGCTGATATCAATGCCGAGCTGATCGATGCGTACCTGGAGGTGCGCGACGACCCGGCTGGCCTGATGCGCACGCTCGACCGCTATCGCTACGATCGGGAGACCTACTATCGGGTGCGGGCGCTCCAGCCGGCAACGCTTTCGCGCCAGGAGCGCGCGGCCCGCTTTCTCTACCTGAACCGAACCTGCTACAACGGCCTCTACCGGGTGAACCGCCGAGGTGAGTTCAACGTGCCGATGGGGCGCTATCCCGAACCCCGTCGCCTCTACGACCCCGCCGTGATCTGGGCAGCGAGCGCCGCGCTCGCCCACGCGGAGATCCGCTGCGCTTCCTTCGAGGAGACTCTCCTCTCTGCCCGGGCGGGCGACTTCGTCTACCTCGACCCCCCCTACTGGCCGTTGGACGTGACCAGTTCGTTCACCCGCTACTCGCAGCTTGGCTTTACTGCCAGCGACCAGCAGTGGCTAAAGGCGCAGGTGGACCGGCTGACGGAACGGGGCTGCCGTGTTCTGCTCTCGAACTCGGATACGCCCTTTACGCGTTGGCTCTACGCCGAGTACCGGATTGAGCAAGTGCACGCTCCCCGCCCGATCAATGCCGACCCGACCGGTCGTGGGAGCATCCCGGAAATCCTGGTGCGCAACTACGAGTAGGGGCTTCCCCCCACCTCGCGGCGGAAGATCACCACCTCGCTGTTGCGGAACGCCACGCGGAAACCTCGCGGTGGGGTTTGCCCAAAGCGAGCGGCGATAGGGTCCAGGTGGTACTGCTTGGAAGTGGGAGCGAGCATCACCAGGTAAGTAATCGGTTGGGGTGGCTGACCCGCGCGAAAGCCGACCGGGTCGGCCAGGGCGCCGTCCCAGAACCGGTAATCACTCTCGGTGATGAAGCGGCGGACCGGTCGGCTGCCATAGGTGAGCAGGTACTTCGCCAGGGGCTGCGAGAAATCGGCCATCAGGACGAAGCCGTCATCCGGCTGGCTGGCCAGCCAGGTGGCAGCTTGCTGGCTAGCGACCGCATTGACGGCGCTCCGCTGCAGCACACCCTCGGCGTAGACGACCGGCCCGCGCGGTTCCAGGGCCAGCAGCACCGCTGAGGCGAGGGCAACGCTCACGATCATCAGCGCGAGCGTTCCCTGCACTCGACCGCGGAACAGCGCGAGCAGCGCGGTGGGAGCGAGGGCCACCAGAGGGGCCAGGGTGGTGCCGTAGCGCACGTTGAACAGCCCCTCGGGGAGTTCGGCGCGCGTGATGATGACGCTCTGACTGGTAGTGAGGGCGAGAAGATAGAACCAGAACGGTGCCGTCGCGACCCCGAGGGTGAGGGCAGCCCAGCGGGTGGGAAGCTGGAGCGCAGCTGCGACCAGCCCGGCCACGGTGAAGACGAGCGCTGCCGGCCCGAAGCACTCCAGCACCGCCTGGGTGTAGGTCGCGGCCGCCTGGAGCGGATCCCCCTCCTCGATCCGTCGACCGCCGACGGTCGGGATCTGGCCTGCCCGGACGAGGTCCTGGACGATGCTTCCCGAGGAGTAGGGGCCGAGCAGGAACGCGAGTGGGTCGCCGTAGGTGGCCAGGTTATAGAGCAGCCAGAGCAGAATGGCATAGAGCGGGATGAGCGCGAACAGGATCCCCACGGCGAGTGAGCGCTCGGCCGCCTCCCCGCGAGGCCGGAGCCAGCCTCCCACGAGCAGCGCCCCTCCGACAAACGCGGTCAGCACCCAGCCATCGTAGCGGGAGAGGAGCGCTCCGGCCGAGCCGATGCTGGCAGCCAGGATGGCGCTGGTGGGCACGGTCCCCTGCTGGAAGCTCGCCAGCGCGCGGGCCAGCCCGGCGAGCGCTAGGCAGCTGAAGGCGAGAGCAGGCGCCTCCGTCATCGGGGTGGTGAAGAGATAGACCACGTTCGGGTTGATCAACAGCAGCGCGGCCGCCAGCATCCCGGCCACGCGCCCCCCCACGGTAGCACCGGCGAGAAAGAGCGAGCCCGTTGCCAGGAGGAGCGCCGGCAGGCCGAGCAGCGCGCCCGCGAGGCCACTCGCCCAGATGGGGTCGATGCTCACCAGGGGCAGGAGCAGCAACGGCGGTAGCGGCAGCCAGACGGTTCCCAATCGGGCCAGGCCGGGCTCGAGGGCATCCACCACCCGCCGGGCGGTCAGCTCGTGAGCGAGGGCGTCAGCATAGGCCCGGAGCATCCCCTGGCGGGCGACCAACAGCGTTGCCCCCAGCCAGACCAGCGCCGTCAGCGCAAGTAGGGGAAGTGGGGGGCGCGCTGCGGGCGCAGGGAGAACGGCGGCCAGGTTGCCCCGGCTGACCCCTTTTCGCTGGCGCGGCGCGCGGGGCTGGACAGCCTCGAGCAGCCGCTTCCGCTGCTCGATCGCACGAAGGCGGTAGCGGTTCGGGAGGCGCATCAGCCAGTTGCCTGCATGGTCGCCGTCATCATCAGGATACCCTGTCAGTGGCCTTCCTCGACACGATGAGGGAGAGCGTGTGGGCTAACCGCCTGGGGGGAGTTCTCGCGCGGCGCGTGGGCGCAGCGCGGAGGACGGTTGCACACCATCGTTCCGCGCTGTCCAGACCCGAGCATGAACGCTCGCTGCTTTGGTGAGCGGTTCGACCGGGCCATGACCCCCTACGACGATCCGCGCGCCAGCGGCCCGGGTGGCAGGGTGCTGGCACCCCTGCAACGAGTGTGCAATACTTCGCAGATGGAAGCGATGATGGCCAACGTAAGGAGGACGGATGGACCGCGGGCATCTTGGAACGGCAGTTGCGCCCACCGAGCGGGATGACGAAAGCTACCTCGACTTTGTCGAGGGGCTGCGGGTCTTCAACATGAGCAAGGTGCAGGCGGCCATGGCCGAGCGGGCAGCCACCGAGCCAGGCGCAATCGACCAGCTGCCGATCGTGGCGAGCCGCAACCGCCTCTACCGCTCGCAACAGGAGATGATGTGGCGGGGTGTCATCGAGACCTACCGCAAGCGCCAGGACGAGCTGCTCCGCGAACTCGATGCGGCCGAGCGCCGCGGCCCTGGCCGGGTCGAGTGGGACCCCGCCTTTGTCTATCCGGACTACTACGCCCAGGTGAACTACCACCTCCAGCCGGGTGGGTATGCGACCGACCCCCTCGCCGGCTATATCTATCACCTCGGGACCAAGGTCTTCTTCACCGGTCGCAATAACACCGACGACGTCCAGCGCCAGCTGATCAACCTCGCACCAGCCCCACGGGATGGGCAGGTGCGCCGGATCCTGGACCTCGCCTGCTCGATCGGCCAGAGCACCACGGCCTGGAAGGAGCGCTTCCCCAATGCCGAAGTCTGGGGCATCGATGCCTCCGCGCCGATGGTGCGCTATGCCCACAAGCGTGCTGTCGACCTGGGGATCGATGTCATCTTCTCCCAGCGCCTGGCCGAGGAGACGAAGTTCCCCGACAACTTCTTCGACATCGTCTATGCCTTCATCCTCTTCCACGAAATCCCGCGCGCCGTCGGTGAGCGCGTCGTCCAGGAGGCTCACCGGATCCTACGGCCGGGCGGACTGTTCATCGTCGTCGATGCTCGATCGATCGACCCCCAGGCCCCAACGCCCACCCAGCAGGTGATCTGGGGCTTCGAAACCACCGACAACGGCGAGCCCTACATGTGGGAGTTCGTCACCTGGGATTTCAACGGCTACCTGCGCCGCTTCTTCCGCACGGTGGTCGACGACTACACGTCGGGCAGCTTCCTCCCGATGCGCGTGGCCGAGAAGTAGCCACCGAGGTTGCTTCTCCCGCTCGCCCTGAGCCTGGTGAAGCTCAGCGGGTGGTTACAGGCCTGTGGGGAGCCGAGAGCGTGGCCGGCACGCACTCGCCGCGGGCCATCCGCCAACTGAACCTTCTGGACTGGACGCTGCGGGTCCTGCTCTCGCCACCGGATCGCCAGCTGGCTCGCCTGGTGGCGCGGCCAGCAGCTCAGCCAGAGCTACCGGTCGGACGGTGTTCGCTCTCGCGGCCGTCACCTTGAACGTCTCATAGCCTCGCCGACTGGCCCCTTGTGGGCCTCGATACCCTCGCCTTCTGCTGCCGGGGCGGCATCATGCTGAAACAGGGTGGTGTGGCCTCACTCCCCTGATCGCTCGCCATGCGGGGGATGCTCGCAGCGCGGGCGGCCAGCCAGCGACTGATGGTCTCGCGTGAGCAGGCCGACCGCAGGCGTGCTGAGAATGTGTCGCGCCTACTCACGTTGGCGCTGGGGATGCTTGTTGTTCCAGTTGGTGGCTAAGGTCCTTCCCGAGCAGTCGCCAGGCCGCTCGACCGCGGAGCAAGAGCGGAAACGGCGCCAGCGGGGTGAGCGCTGTCAGGCCGATCAGCGTGGCGTAGCGCGCTTGCTGCTTTGCCTGGCGGTAGGCTGCGGTGGGGCAGAGCCCGGGCGTGGCCCAGAGCGCTTCCCGTTCCTCCTCGCTGGCGAGGAGCCAAAAGCGCACCCAGGCGGCCCGGGCCACGGCCATGACTGGCCCCCCAGCGCGCTTCAGCCAGATACGGTCGCCCGGTGCGACCCGACCCCAGGGTGGGCGTCGGTCGCGGGCCAGCCGGCTCTCGACCGTCTTTCTCCCCCCTAGGATCTCCGCCAGCGGCTCGGGTGCCAGGATCGCAAGATGGTCCGCCATGCCGGAAGGCTACCCCCAACCGGTCCCTGCTGCCCAGCGAAGCGCGGGCTCTCCTCCCGATTCTCCCTGCCGCTGCCCGTCACTGCTCGGTCGACCGAGAGGGCGTGGGCGCTGACCCCGAGCAGGCCAGCGCGTGCTCCACAGGAGGAACCATTCAGCGTGCGGGTGGCTGATAGCTAGCGAGTAAGCTCCGGAAGACGAAAAGCACGATCCGACGACGGTCACTCTCGGCCAGGGTGGTGAACCGTGCACGGTAGATCAGCTTCCCCTCACTGGGTGGCGGGAGGGCATCAGCCAGCGTGACCACCGCACCCAGCGGCGGGCTATCATCCAGCCGCAAGCCGATTTCCAGCCGCTCGGCCGGTTGCAGCAGCTCGGTCGTCTGAAAGCGCAGCCCACCCCCGCTCAGGTCGAGCAGTTCCAGCGTGAAGCGGCCGCCCAACCGGGTGCCGAAGGGGCTCAGGCGATAGGCCCAGCCGCTCACGCCGTCGACCGGCACGCGAGCAAAGCGGCGCCGCCGGACGTGTGCTCCCAGCTCGCGGAAGAGATAGCGCTTGAAGCGGCTCTGTTCGCTCGCCGTGAGCTCCTCCAGCCGGCACTGGTAGGTCGTCTCTGGCACGAGGCCAGCAGCCGGGAGCTCCTCCTCGACGATGGCAATCGGCTCAACCGGCGGGTCATCTCCCACTTCGAGCCGGACACCGAGCGCCGCCCCGAGCGCGAGGGGAATGTCGGCTCCAAGGCGGATACTCTCAGCATTCAGGTCGTAGATACGGATGGCGAACGGGGTGCAGCCCTCCTCCGAGTGGCAGAGCCGTCCCTGCGTCAGGATCGGGTGCTGGAGCACCCGGCGCGGCCCGTTCGTATGCTCGTACTGGCGGATGTCGACCACCAGTTGGAGAGCGATCGTGGCGCGGCCACGCGGGCGAGTACTAGCCAGGCGGGAGAACAGGACATAACGGCCGCTGGCTGTGGAGAAATGGGCCCGCACGATCTGGTTGAGGTGTGGGAGGATCTGCCCGCCAGACGCCTCCGCCAGCTCGACCAGGAGCTGGTCGCGCTGGAGGTCGGTCAGGTAACCCCGTGCAGAGGCCTCGCGGCCCGTTGGCAGCAACCAGCGCAGTTCGAAGGGGAGTCGCGGGAGGCCTCCTGTCGCCGGCTCGGTCACGGGAAGGGCGCGGTGGATCACGGGCCGGCTCCTTTCTTGCTCTTCTGTTTCCCCTTTCGGCTGTCGCAGGGCGGCACTTGAGCCCGGAGCACTACTCAGCCCGCGCAGTTTCTTGCCACCAGCGGCTGATCTCGACTGCCGAGCACTGGTCGAGCGAGCGGCCGCTCGTTCGGGCGCGCTCCTCCAGGGCAGCGAAGCGCTGGCGGAAGCGGCTGGCCGCGGCCCGTAGGGCATCCTCGGCAGCAAACCCGAGCTGGTTGGCCAGCTGGGCCAGCTGCCAGAGCACCTCACCCCCGGCCTGGAAGCGCGCCTCCTCCCCTGTGGCTGCGCGCAGCTCGGCGAGCTTCCGCTCCACCTCGCTCCAGAGGGTCTCGTGGTCGTTGGCAGGAAGGCCAGCCCGTTCAGCGCGCTGCTGCAGAGCAACAGCTTGGGCCAGCGCCGGGAGGCTCCGCGGGACGCTTGCCAACCGGGAGCTGTGCTCCCCACGCTCGCTCGCTTTGATCCGCTCCCAGTTCGCCTCCACCTGCTCGGGAGTGTCGGCGACCACCGCTCCAAAGACGTGGGGATGGCGACGGATGAGCTTCCTGGTGATCCACCGGTAGACATCCCGCAGGGTGAAGTGCCCGTGCTCTTCCGCAATGGCAGCATTCAGGTAGACCTGCAGCAGCACGTCGCCGAGTTCGTGACCATAGGCGACGAGGTCGCCGCTCTCCAGCGCGTCAATCGCCTCGAACGTCTCTTCGATCAGATACTGGCGCAGGCTCTCGTGGGTCTGGGCGCGGTCCCAGGGGCACTCGCGGCGCAGGCGGTGGACCACCTCGTTGAAGGTCCGCTCGCTCCCAACGCCGGCCAGCAGCGGGAGGGCAGGCAGGTAGAGGCAGGTCAGGTGGTCGAAATCGTTGCGCCGGTCCAGAGTGGCCAGTGGTAGCCAGGTCACCCGCACCTCGGGCAGGCCGGCGTGGGCGATCAGGGCCACCCTGTGCTCAGGGGGATAGTGCTCCAGGAGAGCGAGCTTGAGCAGCCCGGCGACCCGACGGCTATGCAGCTGGCCGACGAGCGCTGGGCGGAAGGGATCGAGGTCCGGCTGATAGGCATCCACCACCTGGAGCCCGGCTTCGAGGGCATCGACCCCCACGGCCATCAGGGCTGGCTCGACGAAGCTCAGCCCCGCGATCAGGCGGAGCGGGATCCCTCGCTCAGCAGCGGCGGCTTGCAGCTGACGGACGGTCGCTTCGCCAACGAGCGGGTGCCCGGGCACTGCGTAGACCAGGTCCCCCTCGGCACCACGCTCAAGTAAGCGGGCAACAATGGTGGTATAGAGCTCTTCGAACGTCTCGGCACGCTCGTAGAGGTCGTCAAACGACTCGGTGGGGATGCTCGCGGGGATCGCGGCAACCGCGGGATGGCGAGCGGTGCGGAGGTACACCCGGGGTGCGTTGGCCAGCACCTCGGCAGCCTGGCACGTCAACAGCTCCGGACCAGCCGGTCCGAGGCCGACGACGGTGATCATCGCTGGCGATTATTCCGCGCCCAGGGGCCGGATGCAAGGCGCTGCCTAGCTTTGACTGCTGGCGAGGCGACGACTATCCTTGCCCCGTGGCACGGCTGCTCTCTGTTGTCGCTCGCCTGCTGGCGGTACTGGCGCTCCCACTCCTCTTCACCGGCACCGCCGTGCGCTTCCTGTTCACCTGGCCGCCCCTGTATGAGTACGCCCTGACGCGCTACCAGATCGCGGACCGGACTGGTATCGCACCGGACGACCTCCAGCGGGCTAGCCAAGCGCTCATCGCCTACTTCGCCAACGACGACCCGACCGTCAACCTGATGGTGACCCAGCGCGGGGTGGTGCGTCCGCTCTTCAGCGAGCGGGAGGTGTTGCACCTGGTGGATGTCAAGGCGCTGGTACGCCTCTTCGTTCGCCTGCAGGAGCTTGCCCTGGTGGCGCTCGTGCTGCTGGCCGGCCTGGCGCTGTGGCGCGCGCGGGGAGCCGCCCTCCCGGCGATCGGCGCCGTCCTCGGCTGGGGCAGTGCCCTGACTCTGGCCCTGCTGGCAGCGCTCGCGGTGCTCGCCCTGGTCGACTTTGACCAGCTCTTCCTCCAGTTTCACCTGCTCAGCTTTCGGGCGAACGACTACTGGCTGCTGGACCCCCGCCAGCATAACCTCATCGCCCTGTTTCCGCCGCCGTTCTGGTTCGATGCCACGTTGCTGCTTGCCCTCGTCATCGGGCTACAAGCGCTGATCGCCGCCGTGGTCGGCTGGCAAGTGCGGCGTCTTGCGGTTGTCCCGCCGCCGCGCCCGGCTACCCCGGCCGAGCGGCCCTTGGCCTGAGCGTGGGCGCTTGACGGCAACGGCCGGACGGTATACAGTCGCGTCGCAGACGCACAGGAGGGACGATGGGCTACCCAGAGAACGTGACCTATCGCAAAGAGATGGAGGCGGCCATCTTTGAGCGGGTGGGCGATATCGCGGTCGTCACGCTCAACCGGCCGGATAACGCCAACGCCCTCAACACCCAGATGCATATCGACGTCGTCTGGTCGTGGGAGGAGATCAACAACAACCCTGAGCTCCGGGTTGCAATCGTCACCGGGCGTGGGCGCTTCTTCTGCGCTGGTCGCGATATCAAGGAGTATCTCGAATTCTACGGGAAGGAGAGCGAAAAGAAGCTCCGGCCGATCGACGATCCCAACCATCCGATGTTCGGCAAGCTCTGTAACCACTATATCGTCACCAAGCCGTTGATCGGGGCGATCAACGGGGTCTGCGTCGGTGGTGGGCTCGAGATCGCGCTGATGTGCGATCTTCGCGTGATGGCCGAGGATACCTACATCGCGGACCTGCACGCGAAAGTCAATGTCGGTGGGATGAATGCCCTTGCTTACGAGCTACCCTGGCCGATCGCGAACTATCTGACGATGGCAAACGGCCGCCTCTCGGCTCAGGAGTGTCTCCACTTCGGCTTTGTCAATCGCATTGGCCCCAAAGAGAAGCTGATGGAGATGGCCTTTGAGCTGGCGGAGATGGTGAAGACGAGCGGGCCAGATTCCCTCCGCCACCTGAAGGAAGGGTCGATCCGGCGCCAGATCATGAGTGGGAACATCGCCGACCCTGCCGAAGCAGCCGAGCGCCGGCGCGGCCGGATCGAAGCGCTGCGGGCTACCCAAGAGCGCGATAAGGACCTGATCGAGGGCATGCGCGCCTTTGCCGAGAAGCGCGAGGCCAGCTACCAGAAGCCGAGCTAGCGCAGGACCCCCGCAGCGTTCAGCGCAGCAATCACCTCCGGCAGCACAGCGCGGGCCTCAGCAAGGTCGGTAAGCGGCCGCTCCAGCCAGCGGTTGACCGGGCAGAGAGTGCGGTCGTCCCAGAAGGAAGCATAGCGCGCGAGCGCGGCCAGCGGCTGGCGAGCGCGGGCCTGTCGCAGTGGCCCTAGGTCGATGGTGGCCCGGAGATAGGCCTCGCCTTGCCCTTCGATCCGACCGAGGACCTCACCGGTCCAATCGACGACCTGCGAGTAGCCGCGCGACATCGCTTCCGGGTGGCGCCCTCCCAGCAGCCGCCCGTAATTGGCACTGGCGATGACCATCCCGTTCTCGCGGGCGCGCGTCTGGCGGAGGAGGTCGGCAACGGTGGCCTGGGGGGTGTGAGGCGAGCCAGCAGCCTGGAGGAGGATCTCCGCCCCCGCCAGGCGAAAGCCGCGGGCTACTTCCGGCCAGGAGAGATCGGACGAAGCTGTAACGGCGAGCCGCCCGTAGGGGGTGGGAGCGACCGGAAAGAGGTCGGCGGTGCCGTAGGCAGCCAGGATATCACCCGGCGAGCTATCCGGCAGCTGCCCGAGAATGTTCGAGCTGTGGAGCTTGCGGGCCCGCAGCACCACCTCGCCTGCTGGGCTCACGAGGAGCGCCGTGGTGAACCAGCGGCCAGGCCAGGCCGGGTCGACTTCGAACACGGCGCCAGCGAGATATACCCCCCAGCGGCGGGCGATCGCCCCGAGCGCCGCTGTCTCCGGGCCCGGCACCTGGAAGCAGACCGCTTGCCATTCTGCCACCGAGCGCCCCCAGACGAACCCCTGAAGCCAGAACTCGGGAAAGACCACCACCCGCGCGCCACCGACGACCGCTTCGGCAACGAGGTCGGCTGTGCGCGCGAGGTTCCGATCCACGACCGCGTCCTTCTGGGCAACCGTTTCGATGACGGCGATATCTGCCTGGAGGCAGCAGAGGGTCACCGGTGGTGGTGCTTCCTCGAGGGGCAGCTCGGGCATGCGCAGGCGATGGTAGCTCGGGGCATAGAGCGGTGGCCGGAGCTGGAGCAGCGGGTTGGCGGGGCTGCGGCGCTGGCGGCGCAGGGCGGCCAGGTCAAAGGATACCGCGAGGCTGGCCTCGCCGGGGCCGTCCGTCGCGTCGAGCACCCGGCCGCTCGGCGCAATCCAGGCCGTGACGCCGCTGCTGCCATCGTGGGGCTGAGGGCTGATGGGGGCGTAGCCACCGGCATCGACCAGGGCCATGGCGAGACAGTTCTCGAACGCCCGGGCGCAGGCGGCCGCCCGCATGGCCTCCCCCAGCCGCCGGCTGCGTGAAGTCCGCACTGGCACCAGGAGGAGTTCGGCCCCGGCTAGCGCAAGCGCGCGCACCGCTTCGGGAAGGGCAAGCTGTTGCTCGGTGAGCACCGCGACCGCTCCCAGGGGAGTGAGCGCTGGTTGCTCGGCTGCCCCCGCCTGGAGGACACTGCCATCGCCCGCGAGCAAGAACGGGAGCTCGCCTTCGGGAGTGGTAAAGGAGCCTGCCAGCAGCGCTCCCGGCGCCCGGGCGAGGGGGTCCAGGCGTCTCAGCCCTGCTGCTGGCGCAAGCGGCCGTTCTCCCAGGCAAGCGGCCGGGAGCACGACCAGGTCCGCCTGGACGCTGGCAAGGAGCGTCTGGAGCCGACGGCTCGCGGCTGCAGCGGTCGGCCAGAGGCGGGCCTGAAGTAGCAGGAGGCGGGCCGGCTCGTCGGACATCGTGGTGGCCAGGAGCGTGCCGGCAGCTATTCTACCTTCCGGCTAGCATCTCCCTCACCGAAGAGATAGCCGACCATCTCCCCGGCCGCCCAACTGGCAAAGAAGCTCAGCAGGATCGGGAAGGAGAGAAGCAGCTCCCGGCGGTGGGCCCCCTTTCGCCAGATGCGCCGGAACGTCCGGACGGGGAGAAGGAACAGCAAGGCGGGAGCAGCGAGGCCGTAGGCCAGTCGTTTCACGGGAGGTGCGCCGCGGAGCCGCATGCCCGCAAACGAGCGCGCAAGGTAGAACCGTTGGCTGAGAAACTCCCGGTAGCCGAACGACTTGCAATGGTCCACGAGCACATCGGCCGCCGCGTAGAGCCGGCACCCGGCCGCCTGCAACCGGGCGTGGAGGAAGGTCTCCCACAGGCCCGCCTCGACGAGGCCGGGGAGCGCCAGCAGCGACTGGCGGCGGTAAGCCGTGTTCATTCCCGGCAGGTCGGCCGTTTCCCCGGCGGGACGCGGGGCCATGTACTCGCTGTACTCGGTGAAGAAGGCTGCCCAGTCGACCAGCCGCTGGCGCCGGCCGTTGACGACCGCTCCGGCGATCACGTCCCAGGGGCCGCTCGCAGCGGCCTGGAACCGCTGCAGCCAGTCTGGCCGAGGCTCGCAGTGGTCCTCGGTCACGATCACCCATTCCCCCCGCGCCAGGCGCATCCCCAGGCTGCGCATCTCCGGGATGGTCATCTCCGGCGAGACGGTCACGAGGGTGGTTGCGGGAAACTCGGCTTTGAGGCGGCGCGCGACGTTCGCGCGGTCGATGACGATCACCTCCGCGTGAGCTCGTCCTTCCAGCCGCTCGATCGCCTGCAGGCACCTCGCCAGGGGGGCATAGCCGTTTACTGCCGCGATCACCACGGAGAAGGTGGGAAGAGAAGCCGCTGGGTGCTGGTCCGGTGGTGCCGTGCTGCTCATCGCTCCTCGCTAGCACTGCTGGCAGCTTGCGCCTGGCCCGAGAAGATAGCCGATCGCCTCGCCAGCCGCCCAGGCCAGCAGGAACAGCAGGACGAGTGGGACGGCAGGGAGGGCTGCCCAGCGCGCGTGACGCTTCGACCAGAGCGCGCGCGCGAGCCGCACGCCGAGGACGAGGGCAACGAGCGGGAAGGCAAGCGCACGCAGGATGCGCTCGCCCGGGCTGAGCAAGGCGCGGCGGCGGCCAGCGAAGCAACGCCCCTGCTGAAAGCGGTCCCGCAGGAAGGGGAGGAGGCGCCAAGGGCGAGCATGCACCACCAACAGTGCCGGCACGTACTGCCCAGTGAGACCAGCGGCTTGCCAGCGTGCGACGGCAACGTCCTTCCAGAACGGTTCGCCGGCCGAGCCGACCTGTTCGAGGGCGGAGCGATGGACGATAAGATTGGTGCCGGCCAGACCAGCGCGCGCCGACGAGGGTGGAAGAAAGGCTCCGTACTCTGCCAGGAACGCTGCCCAGGTGATCAGCTGGCGGCCACCACCGTAGGCGACCGGTCCGCTGGCGAGGGAAGCCTGGGCGAGCGCCTGTCGGGCGGCGGCCAGCCAGCTGGGCGCGAGCTGGCAGGCGGGGTCGACGAGAGCGATGGCCTCGCCGTGGGCGGCGGCGATCCCCGCTGCACGCAGGACGGGGGTTGGCTGGCCGGGAAGCGAGAGGAGACGGACGCCGGGGAGCGTGGTCAGGTCGCCCACGCCATCGACCAGGATGACCTCCAGGTCGGGAGGGAGCGATCGGATGAAGCGGTCGAGGTCGTCCTGGGGGAAACGGCGAGCGGCAACGAGCGAGATGCGCATGATGTGCTAGCCGAAATGGGCTAGGGGCATGCTATTGTTGGTACGCTCGCCAGGAGCGCCAGGCCCGGAGGAGGGGCCGTGAGCGACGCCTACCTGCCGCTGAAATTCGGCAACTACCTGATCGAGGAGTTGGTCGGTCAGGGGGGGATGGGGGTGGTCTATCGCGCCCGCCACACCTACCTTGACCGGCTGGCGGCCCTCAAGATCATCCACGATTTCCTCATCCGCGACCCGCTCGCCCGGGAGCGCTTTCTGCGCGAGGCCCAGGTTGCTGCCCAGCTGAAGCACGAGCAGATCGCCCAGGTCTACGACTTCGGCGAAGATGAAGGGCACTACTACCTGGCGATGGAGTACATCGCTGGCCAGGGGCTCGACCAGCTCCTGCACGCCGGGCCACTTCCGCTGCCACGGGCACTGGCCCTCCTCGACCAGGTAGCACAGGCCCTGGACTACCTCCGCCAGCAGGGGGTCGTCCACCGCGACCTCAAGCCCTCGAATATTCTGGTCACCCCCCAGGACCGGATCGCGATCGTGGATTTTGGCATTGCCACGGCCCTGGCGGCCACCCGCGTCAGTCGCGAAGGCGAGATTGTCGGGACGCTGGCCTACTGTGCGCCTGAGCAGCTTCAGGGAGGAGCCATCACCCCCAGTGTGGATAGCTACGCCCTTGGCGTGATCGCCTACGAGATGCTCACCGGCCAGCTTCCCTTCGATGCTGACACCTCCCAGGGGCTCATCTGGCTGATCGCCTTTGGGGAACCCCTACTGCCGCGGAGCCTGCGCCCCGACCTGCCAGAGGCCGTAGAGCGTGTGCTGCTGAAGCAGCTGGCGAAGACGCCAGCTGCCCGCTATCCCTCCGCGCAGGCATTCCTCACCGCGCTGCGGGCGGCTGCCCGGCTGCAGCCCTATACTCCGCTCGCTCAATTGACCACCCCGCCACCTGGCTTGCCAGAGGTGCCCCGGGTGGACTACCCCCCGCCTGGCCTGGGGGAGCCTGGCCCACCCAGCGAGCCTGGACGCCGCGCCCACGTGACCCCGCCCCGTTCGTTCCCCGCTGCGCGCTCGTCGCAGCGGGCGCGGTGGGCCGGAGTGGCGGCCGTGGTGGCGCTGATAAGCATCCTGGGTGCGGCCCTCCTGGGCGGGGTGCTGCTCGTGGCCAGCGGTGGCATGAGCCGGTTACCCCCATCGCAGGCAGCAGAAGGAGAGCAGCTGCTCCTCGCTGCCCGTGCGCGCCCACCGCTGGTCGGGCCGCTCAGTGGCACGAGCGATGCCGCGGGGCCGGCACTCGCTCTGGCGGATCTCGTTGCTGAGGTCCAAATCTCCAACCCTGCCAGTGCCTCCTGGCGCTACGGCCTCGCCTTCCGCCAGAGCGAGGGGGCTGCCTACCGCGTGCTGGTCGGACCGCCGGGGTGGGTTCTGCTGGGGGAAGCCGGTCGCTGGGAGTTGGTACTGCTCCGCAATCCCCCGCAGGTGCTCGCGAAGGGCAGCCTCCCGATCTTCAACACCTCGCCCGAGTCCAGCAACCGCCTGGTGCTGGTAGCGGCCGGCCCACGGGGATACCTCTGGGTGAATGACGGCTTTGCCGGCGCGCTCGACCTTGGAGCGCACGCGGACGCGGGGAGGCTAAGCGTCGTCAGCGAAGGCGAGCCAGTCGCCTACCGCGAACTCCGGATCTGGGCGCTCGCCCCCTAGCGCGCGGGCGGCAAGGTGGGCAGGGCGAGGGTGCCACCGGCGCTGGCCCGCGTGGCGAGTGGCTTCCGGCGTGGGGGAAAGTGTTGGGCAGAGGTGCCCGGTGTCTGCTACCTTTGAAGCGGCGGCGCTCGCGCCTTGCCTGGCACAACGAGCCCGCGCACAGCGTGGTGCGCGGGAGCGGAGGAACCAACGATGGCCATTCCGGTGCTCGACCCCTCGCTGCTCCTTCCCGCCCTCATCCGGCCGACCGCTCTCTTCGTCAATCTCAACGGCGTGCTCGCGCCGATCGCGGCCCACCCCGAGCAGGTCAGCGTCGCTGAGCCGGTGCGGGCGTCCCTCCGCACCCTTGCCCGCTCCCTCGACCTGGTCGCCGTCGTCTCCGGTGCGCCCGCCCTGCTCGCGCGGGCGGTGGTCGGTGTGGAGGGGGTGCTGTACCTCGGCAATCATGGGAGCGAGCGCATCGACCGCACTGGGCAGCTCACCCAGCGGGTGCGACCGGATGAGCGGCTGCTCACCCTGGCCCAGGAGGCCGTGCGTCGGCTCGGCGACCGTGCCCTCATCGTTGAGGCGAAGGGTGCGGGGGCCGCTATTCACTGGCGGTCGGCCAAACACCCGCGTCAGGCCCGCAAGCAGCTGCTCGCCTTCCTGCAACCCGGGGAGCAGGCACACCAGTTTCGCCTGGTCGAAGGGCGCTGCCTGATTGAGCTGCGCCCGCTCGACGAGCCGGGCAAAGGAGGGGCGGTGGCTGCCCTCCTCGCCGAGTACGGGGTGCGGGGAGCGCTCTACCTCGGCGACGACCGGAGCGACCTGCCGGCCTTCGCGGAGGTCCAGCGCTTGCGCCAGCGAGGTGGCTTCGGGATTGCTATTGCGGTGGCGAATGAGGAGACCCCCGCCGCCGTGACCGCCACAGCTGACTTTGTGGTGGCGGGCGTGCCTCAGGTAGCCGCGCTCCTGGATTGGCTAGCCAATCGGGTGGGGAACCTGCTCGCGCGTCCCGCGGGCAGGCGTTGAGCCGGCCCGCGGTCGGAATGGTGTGCCCACCGTTCTCCGCTCGGCGGCCGTAGCAAGCGCAGAGCGATAGCCGCGTCGCCACGCTGCCCACGCTCGGCCGCCCTCCCTAGAAGGGGCAGTCCGTAGGCGAGGGGGCGCCCGTAGCGGTACCAGTGCACCCGTACCACCCAGCTGCTCCGAGCGAGGAGTGGCAAGCACAACGCGGTGCCCCTTGTGCCCGCGGGAAGGAGATGCCAGCGTGAAGCCTGGCGCAGCATTTTCCCGCGATCGGTCCCCCTGGGCCATAATGAGGGGCCAAACGGCGCTGGTGGGTGGCGAACGCCCCAAGCGTACGATCGAGCTATCTGGCGAAGGAGGGGGAATGACGCACCTGATCATCGTCGGCGCAGGCAACGCCGGGCTCCCAGCGGCGATCGAGGCGGCTGACCTCGGGGCGCGGGTTACCCTGATCGAGCAGAGCGACCGCGTGGGAGGCACGCTCTGGCGTTCGAGCGCGATCATGAGTGGAGCGGGCACGCGCATGCAGCGGGCGAAAGGCTACCACGATAGCCCGCAGGCGCACTTCGAGGACTGCCTCGCGATCGGTCGCGGCCGGAACGACTCTGCCTTGCTCCGCCTAGCGACGACCGTAGCGGCAGAGACGATCGACTGGCTGCAGGACCTGGGCGTTCCCTTTACCGAGGACTCGCCCCGCTTCGCTCCCGAGCACGAGCTGTACACCAACCCGCGCAGTCACTACCTGCAGCCGTTTCCGGGCACCCAGGCTGCCGGGATCAATGCCATCATCCCGCTCGAACGCGAGCTGAAGCGACGGATCGCGGCCGGGAAGGTCACCCTGCGCCTCGCGACGCGGGTCGTCGCTCTCCTCTGCGAGGAAGGCACGGGAGCAGTGATAGGCGTCCGCACGCGGGGGGTGCTCGGCGAGGAAGCGGAGGTGCGGGGCGATGCCGTCATCCTCGCGACCGGTGGTTACGCTGGCAACCTCGAGCTGATGCGGCGGCTCCATCCCCAGTTCTCGCACGTCATCACCCTGGCGCCCCGCGAGGCCGATGGGTCGGGCATGCTGCTGGCTGAGCAAGTGGGCGCCGCCCTCACCAACATGGACCTGCTGATCCCCCTGCCTGGCGGCGTGCCCGACCCGCGCGTGCCGGGCGAGTGCCTGTACTGGGTGATGATCGTCAATCAGCGGGCGCCGGCGGAGGCGGGGGACATCTACGTTAACAAGCTGGGCAAGCGCTACATCCGTGAGGACGAGAAGCGACCGGACGTCCGCGAGCGGGCGCTGATGGAGCAGCCCGACACCTGCATGATCGCCGTCTTCGACGAACCGATGCGCGAAGGGCTCACCGAGCGGGTCTCCCTCTTCACCAAGCGTGAGCTCGAAGGCGGGCGGGGTAACCCGAACGTGGTCATCTCGGCACCGACTATCGAAGCGCTCGCGGCCCGGCTCGGCATCGACCCCCCGACTCTGCGTGCCACCGTCGACCGCTACAACACCTTCGTTATCCAGGGAGTAGACGAAGACTTTGGCCGCGAGAAGATGCCCAAGGCGATCGATACCCCGCCGTTCCACGCGGTGGTGACCTACGGCGTAGTGCTGGGAACGATGGGCGGCGTCAAGGTGAACGAGCGTCTCGAGGTGCTGCGGCCGGATGGCCGGCCAGTCCCAGGGCTGTACGCAGCGGGTGAGGTGCTCGGCAAAGGGCAGATCATGGGCGACGGCCTCTGCAGCGGCTTCGCCGCCGGTCCAGCCTTCTCCTTCGGGCGGCTGGCGGCGCGCAACGCCCTGGCCGCGCGAGCCACGGCACGCGTATAGCACCTGCCCCTGATGGGAGGAGGTGTGGCACACTGACCCGAACTTGGCCCAGAGGGGGTAGTGCGCGAGACGATCCAGGGCCTCGGGTGGTACGTTCGCCGGACACCAGAGACCGCACCCCTCGGGCGTTTTTCCCGGCATGTCCTCGGTCTCCCGCTGCTCGTCCAGCTGCCAGACATCTGGGTCTTCTGGGCGGCTGCTGGAACTGGAGGTAGTCCCCTCCGCCCGGCACAATGACTAGCGCCTTGTCGTCCGTCGCCAGGGCCGCAAAAAATTGCTCGAGCGGGAGCGCCCCCTGGAGAATAGGCGGCGCGCCCAGCGGCTGCGCCGCGGACCAGGAGCGTCGGTCGGGTCAGGCGGCGGGGGCCACCCCCGGCGCATCGCGGGCGTTCTCCGTCAGAATGCCGTTGGGCGAGCGAGGTTCATAGCGGTCGATATGGGCGGCAAGCGCCGGGTAGACGGCTTCCTCCGTGAACTCCGGCTCCAGTCGCTGAACGATCTCGCTTCCCACAGTGACTCGTTAGGGCTCCTGCGGCGCGGTTCCCACCGGCGGTCCGCCACCCAGGGCTGGGGCGAGCAAGACCAGCCGGTCGACCTGTTCCGGCCAGCGCGCAGCATAGTGGCCAGCGATCCGACTACCTCAGGACCAGCCGTTCAGATGAACGGGGATGCTGCCCTGTCCATCGCTGAGCCAGGCAATGACGGCAGCCAGGTCGGCCAGCGCAGCCTCGGTGTCGACCGTAAGCGGGTCTGCCGGCGGGGTAGAACGGCCATAGCCCCGGAATAGCAAAGGTAACGGCGCCCAGATGATGTGCTGCCAGCCAGTCCAGGAGGGAGTAGTCCTGCCCTCCCGGGAACGAGAAGTCGAAGGCGGTGACGCCGGAGAGGCGAGCGCCGTGGACGAGGACTACCATAGGACGATCGGGCAGCACTCTGGCCCGGACGGCGAGCGCCCCGGCTGGCCCCGGGATGAACCGATCACGCTTCTGCGCCATCGCGATGCTCCTGGCCAATGATGGCTGCCCACGCTTTCACGGGCGATTGCCCAACTCGGCGGGTGACCCAGGCAGCGATGAGCAGGGTGCCGACGATGCAGAGGATACCGCCGCTCACCGCCGAGACGACGGGCCCGAAGAGACTGGCCACCGCCCCGGCCCGGAACTGCCCCACGTTCGGCCCGCCCCGGACGAAGACCAGCATCAGCGCCGAGACCCGGCCGCGGAGCTCATCCGGCACTACCAGCTGGAGCAAGGTATTGCGGAGCGTCTCGCTGACCACGTCGACGATTCCCATCAGGATGAGCGCGAGCAGCGCGGGCCAGAAGCCGGGAGCGAGCCCGAACCCGATCACCCCGACCCCGTAGAGCACGCTCGCGATCACGATCGGGCGTAGGCTGGGCGCAAGCCGGCTCCCCACAAGGCTAAGCGCAAGGCCGCCTGCCACGGCTCCCGCGGGAAAGCCACTCGCCAGCACCCCGATCTGGGCTGGCTCGAGGGCGAGGAGATCGTACCCGATGATGATGACGAGCGCGTTCGGCTGGGCGAAGGCCGTAGCAACGAAGTCCATCACCAGCAGGCCGAGGATGAGCGGCCTCTGGAGCGCGAAGCGCAACCCTTCCCCGATCATCGGGGTCAGGCCTGCCGTCGGGCGACGTTCCGGGAGGCTCTGCCAGCGGGTAGTGAGGAGCGTCAGGAAGAAGGCGCAATACAGCAGCCCGGCGGCCGCAAAGGTCGCCGGATAGCCCGCCAGCCCGACGAGCAGCCCGGCTAGCGCTGGCCCCAGGATGCTGGTGACCTGGCGCGAGAGCACCAGCATCCCCAGGGCAGCAACCAGGTCGGTGCGGCCGACGATGGCCGGAATCGAAGCCTGGAGGGCGGGCACATCGAAGGCTCCCACCGCTCCGATCACAAAGGTGGCGGCATACATCAGCCCGACGAGCACGGGCGGAGGTAGGTCGAGCGCAAAGGCCAGCGCCAGGAGGAGGAGGGCGACGGCACCGGTGGGTTGGGTGAGCTGGAGCAGACGTCGGCGGTCCATCCGGTCGGCCAATCCCCCGCCAATCAGCGAGAAGCCGACGAGCGGCAGCGCGCGCACCAGTGCCACCAGCCCCAGCTGGAGGTCGGAGCCAGTGACGGCCTTCATCGCCAGCCCAACGGCAAACATGCTGACCCACATCCCGGTGTTCGAACAGGCCTGGCCGGCCGCCAGCCCGAGGAAGGTAGGGTGGCGGAGCAGGCGGGTATGCACGGCCGCAATCATCGGCGGCTAGCACCGGGCCTGGCAAGGGGCGTTAGTGCGGGCGGGCGATTGGGATGAGCGCCCCGCCGTGCTCCGCCGATTCGTAGGTGGCGAGCGCCGTCCGCAACAGTTCGCGCGCATGGCGAGCGGAGCCTTCCGGCTCGCGGCCGGCCTGCACTGCGGCCAGGAACTGCTCGAGCGCGCGTGCGACGGCGCGCACCCAGCCGACGCTGCGCTCCTGGGCGAGCACCTGCGAGCGGCCGGCCCGCTCGACCCGCGCTTCTCCCCCGCGGACGAGGCTCCATTCCAGGGTCGGGCGACGTCGCTCGCTGGACCAGCCGAGCCGCAGTCGGGCCACCCCGCCCAGCGAGAAGCGGAGCGAAGCCTGCTCGCAATCGAGCCGGATCTCGAGATAGCGCTGGGGGGCGTGGCTCCGCCAGTTCAGCACCATTGTTGCGACCACCTCGTGGGGAAAGTCCAGCCGCGTGATCGAGGTCAGGTCCGGCGCGTCTGCGGGGCCAAGGATTCGGGTCGCGAGCGCACTCGGGTGGGCCTCGCCACCCCGGGCGGGACCGAGCGGGCCACCCAGCAGGTAGGCGATCAGGTCGAAGGCGTGGGTGCCGAACTCGTAGAGGATGAGGCGCTGCAGGCGTTCCTTCCAGGGGGGAAAGCCGGTGCCGGGCGAGGGCATCTGCTGCCAGAGCTGGAGCAGGTGCGGTCGCCCGAAGGCCCCGCTGTCCAGGAGACGCCGCGCGTGCCGGTAGAAGGTAAAGTGGCGATACTGGTTGTTCACCGCCACCCAGCGCCCGTGGGCGGCGGCCGCCGCGAGGATGGCATCGCATTCGGCGAGCGTCGGGGCGAGGGGCTTTTCGCAGAACACGTGACAGCCGGCCTCCAGGGCCAGGCAGCAGAGTTCGGCGTGGGTCTCGGGTGGAGTGGCGAGGATTACCACCTCCGGCCGGGTCGCGCGCAGCAAGCGCACTGGGTCGTCGAAGAGGTGACGTGGCAGGGCGATCCCGCGTTCAGCCGCCCAGCGCAAGCGCTCCGGTCGGATGTCGGCTGCGCCGACCAGCCGGGTGTACGGCACCTGGAGCAGGGCGGGAAGGTGCAGCTGCTCGGCTGCTCCGCCTAGCCCGATCAGGGCGAGCGTGATCGGTCGCATGCCCTCCCTCCGGCAGCTTTTGACAGCCCGGCGCCAACAGGATACAATCGTAGCGGTTCGTGAAATCATGCACAAGCGCGCTCGTGGTGACCAGAAGCGGCCGCGAGCGCCAGCGAACTGATGCCGGTTCGGGTTCCAGGACCACTTCCCCAGCGTAGTGAATAACGGCCTGAGCGCCCACGGGGGCGTTTCACGCCGGTGTCGGGCAGTCCAACGAGGGATGCCCAAGGAGGAAGCATGCGGTCGTTCTGGAAGTCTGGCGCTCTCATCGGTGCCCTGGCTGGGCTCGCGCTGGTGCTGGCGGCTTGCACCAGCGGGGGTGGCGGCAGTGGCGGGAACACGATTACCGCTAAGAAAGGGGGCTTCGCCTTCGAGCCGGCCACCATCACCGTGCCAGCCAACCAGCCGGTTACCCTCACCTTCAAGAACCCGGATACCCAAATCCACGATTGGAGAGTGCGTGGCACCGGCCTTCCCGAGGAGCCGACTCTCTACGCCGAACCAGGCAAGCAGGAGACCAAGACGTTCACCTTCCCCAAGCCCGGGGAGTACGTCATCTACTGCTCCCTGCCTGGCCATGAGGCCTCGGGGATGGTCGGGAAGCTGATCGTCAAGTAGCGCGCATCTGCCCCTTCCCTCCTGGCACGGCGCCCGGTTACGGCCGGGCGCCGTTGCTCTTGAGAGAAATCGGTTGTTCTCCGACCGGTAACGCGCCTTGGCGTGCGAACGGGATTCGCATACACTGCACCTGCAAATCGCACGCCGATAGGAGGCCGCCTCGCCGCGCGCTGCGCTCGCTCTGGCGCTGCGGTCGCTCTGGACCTTCCCCCAGAGGACCGGACAGTGGCCAGCCTGGGGGCAGTTGCTGCGACATCTTGCAGCAACGTTGGGATGCAGGTGATGCGCCTCCTGATTGTGCGGCCACCCGGCCCTGTCGGGGATGCCCTGCTCGCTGCCCTCACCCCCTTGACCCAGCGCTGGCCGACAACCCTGGTGACCCCCTACGATGGACTGCCGCCCCTGGATGGCGTGGCAGTGGTCGTCGCGCTCTTCGATGGCACGCCGGTGAGCTCCCTCGAAGCAGCGGCGCTCGCTCACTTCGTCGAGCGCGGCGGCGGCCTTGTGGCCATGGGGCGGCTGGACCACCCGGCCTTGCGCTGGCTCGGGACGGGTGAGGACGTGCCCGCGACCCCGCGCTGTGAGCTGGTGCTCCGTCCGACGCCTGGCCATCCCCTGACGGTCCGGCTCGAGGACCCCATCGTCGTCGCGGACCGCTGCTCCTTGCTTCCCGGCCTCGCCTCGCCGGGCGAGGAGCTGCTCACCCTTTCCTGGCAGTTCCAGCGCTATCCGGTGGCGGTGCGCCGGCGGCACGGTGCGGGACAGGTCGTGGTGGTGACGCTGCAGGGCGCTGTCACCACCCTCGCCAACCCCTCGCTGCGGCGGCTGCTCCTGCGAGCGGCACGCTCCTGTGCCGGCGAGCACGCTCTGCCCCCGCTCGGGGTAGCGCTGATCGGCTGGGGGGCGATCGGGAGCGACCATGCGACGGCGGTCCAGGAAACCGCTGGTCTGGAGCTAGTAGCGATCTGCGACCAGAACCCTGCACGGCTGGCGGAAGCGCAGCAGGCATTCCCGGCTAGTCGTGGCTACCAGACGGTCGAGCAGGTGCTTGCGGATCCGCACATCGACGTCGCGATCGTCTCCACGCCGCCAAACACCCATGCGCCCCTCGCCCACCGACTCCTCGAAGCAGGCAAGCACGTGGTGGTGGAGAAACCGTTCTGCCTGACCACAGCCGAAGCCGACCGGCTGATCACCCTCGCGGCCGTCCAGGGGCGGGTCCTCACGGTCTACCAGAACCGACGCTGGGATGCCGACTTCCTGGCGATTCGCCGTGTGGTCGAGCAGGGGGAGGTCGGCGAAGTGTTCTACGTCGAGACGTTTGTCGGCGGATTTGGGCATCCCTGCGCCCTCTGGCACTCCCACGCCCCCATCTCGGGCGGCCTGAGCTACGATTGGGGCTCCCACTACCTGGACTGGATCCTGACCTTGATGCCCGCCCCGGTTCAGTCGGTCGCCGCGAGCGAGCAGAAGCGCGTCTGGTTCGATGTGACCAATGCTGACATGGTGCGGGTGCTGCTCCGCTTCCGCGATGGGGTCGAGGCAGAATTCATCCACTCCGAGATCGCCGCCGCGCTCAAGCCAAAGTGGTACCTCCTCGGGACCCGGGGGGCGGTGGTCGCCGAGTGGCGGCACGAGGTGCTGACACGCCGCGGGCCAAGTGGTGCCCTCGTCGAAGAGCGGCTGCTGCCGACGGATGCCCCGGCGACGGTGGCGGTCTACCGCCGAGCGTCCGATGGCGCGGTTCACGTCGAGCACGTGCAACTGCCCATCCCTCCGCGCTGGCCCTTCCACGTGAACCTGGCCGACCACCTCGCCGATGGCGAGCCGCTGGCCGTTCCCGCGACCGCAGCGCGCCGAACCATCGCCGTGCTGGAAGCAGCGCGCCGCTCGGCAGCGCAGGGTGGTGCGCCCGTTCCCCTCGATGACCAGGTCGGCTAACGGTCGCTTCCGCTGGGCTGTGCTCGGGCCTGGGATGGTCGCCACGCGGGCGGTGATGCCAGCCATCGCCCGCTCGACCAACGGCGTGCTCGCGGTGGTCGCCAGCCGGGACCGCGCCCGCGCCGAGGCCGCCAGTCGGCCGTACGGGGGAGCCCGCTGCTACGGCGAGTATGCCGCCGCGCTCGCCGACCCCGCGGTGGATGGGATCTACCTGGCGCTGCCGAATCACCTCCACGCCGAGTGGACCATCCGCGCGGCTGAAGCGGGCAAACACGTGCTCTGCGAAAAGCCGCTCGCACCTACCGCAGCCGAGGCGGCCCAGATGGTGGCAGCCTGCCGCCAGGCCGGGGTGCTGCTGATGGAAGCGGTGATGGCACGGTTTCATCCCCGGAACCGCCACCTGGCCGTGCTGGTGGGGGCAGGAGCGATCGGAGCACTGCGCGGCTTGGAAGCCGCGTTCACCTTCCCCCTGCAGACCCCGGAGACCTACCGCCTGGTGCCCGAGTATGGCGGCGGCGCCCTCCTGGATGTAGGCTGTTACGGCGTGCATGTTGCGCGCTGGCTGCTGGGTGGGGAGCCAGTTGCCGTCGCCGCCTTCGCCCGCCAGGCGGCCATCGACTGGGCGACTATTGCCCTCCTGCAGTTCCCGGCCGGCCAGGTCGCCCAGCTCGTCGCCGCGTTCGATGCTGCGGAGCACCAGCGCCTGACCCTGCTCGGCAGCGAGGGCACCCTGGTGTTGGAGCGGCCCTTTACCGCCTGGCGCGATGAGGAAACGACGATCCTGCTACGCAGCCCACGCGGCAGGGAGGCCCTCGCCTTTCCCCCGGCGGACCCCTACCGCCTGATGGTCGAGCAGTTTGTGGCTGCCGCGCGAGGGGAAGAGCCGCCGCTCGTGCCTGCTGAAGATGGCCTCCACACTGTGCGCGTCTTGGAGGCTATCCGGGCAGCGGCCACCCAGAGCCGCGTGGTGGCGCTCGGCGCGGGGGAATGAACGTGCGGGTCGTCAGGCCGAGAGGTGTTCCTCGGGCGGCCGCTCTTCCTGGTAGATGCGGTGCTGCTCGCGCAGGACGTTCTTCAGCACCTTGCCCATTGCGTTGCGCGGGAGGGTCTCGACGAACTCGACGATCTCCGGTGCTTTGAAGGAGGCGAGCCGGCTCTTGGCGAAGGCGTTCAGCTCCTGGCTGGTGCACTCGGCCCCCGGCTTTAGCACCACCACCGCCTTCACTCGCTCACCCCATTCCTCATCCGGCACGCCGATCACCGCCACATCCTCGACGGCTGGGTGGGCAAACAGCACCCGCTCGACCTCCTCGGGAGCGATATTCTCTCCCCCGCGGATGATCATGTCGCTCTTCCGGCCCGCTAGGAAGACGTAGCCCTCCTCGTCGATGTAGCCCTGGTCCCGGGTGCGGATCCAGCCGCCGGCCTTGGTGCGGGCGGTCTCATCCTCCCGTTTCCAATAGCCGGCCATCTCGCGGGGCGTCCGGATCGCGATCTCGCCCACCACCCCCGGCGGCAAGGGGTTGCCAGCCTCATCCAGAATAGCCAGTTCGACGTCATCCACTGGGCGCCCGATCGAGTGCAATCGTGCGATCTTCCGCTCGATCTCGGCCTGGCTCCCTTCGAGACGATGGTCTTCCGGGCCCAGGATCGTCACGGTCGAGGTTGTCTCGGTCTGGCCGAAGGCGTTCATGAAGTTGACGTGCTTGGGGAATTTCTCGATCGCTTTCAGGATGACCGGCACCGGCATCGGGGCGGCCCCGTAGGAGAGGAACTGCAGGCTGCTCAGGTCGAAGCGGTCGAAGTCGGGGTCGTCCACGATCCGTTTCATCATTGTGGGAACGAGAAAGGCGTGGGTAATTCGCTCCTGCTCCACCAGGCGGAGCCACTCCTTGGGGTCGAACTGGCGCATTACCACTAGCTTGCGCCCGCTGTAGAGCGAGGTCATGATGGCGCTTGCGCCCGCCACGTGATAGATCGGCACGGCCAGCAAGGTAGCCTCACGCGATTCGGGGGAGGCAGGTTCGCTCGTGGTTAGCACGTACTCAGTGAACCCACCGTAGGTGAGGACCACGCCCTTGGGCAGCGCGGTGGTGCCGGAGGTGTACATCAGGATGGTGCAGTCGCTATCGTCGACCTCGGCCTCGGGCGCCTCCTCCGGCGAGGCGGCCGCCAGCAAGGCAGGGTAGTACTCCATGCCTTCCTGGGGGCTCTCGATGGCAATGAGGCGCTGGAGCCGGGGCAGCTGGGATTTCAGCTCACGTACCAGCCCGACGTACCGGTCGCCGACGAGCACCGTCGAAGCCTCAGAATCGCTGAGGAGATGCAGCAGTTCCTCGCTCCGCGCTCGGTAGTTGAGGGGAACGAAGATCCCCCCGAGCATTGCGACAGCGTAATAGGCCTCGATGGACTCGTTGCTATTGGTGTGGAGAAGCGCGACGCGGTCGCCCGGGCGTACTCCCAGGCGGGCGAGGGCAGCAGCCAGCCGCTGGATCCGCTCGAACACCTGCGCATAGTTCAAGCGGCGGTCTTCAAAGACCAGGCACTCCTGCTCCGGCACGGTCGATGCCGGGATGCGCACGAACTCGATGGTGTTCATCCGCTCCTCAGAGACGGGTGGTAGGGCGCGCCGGATTGTAACCGAGCCCGTTGGTGGACCACAGTATACCGGAGACAGCGCCCGCCGCGCTCCGTCACCGTTGACGCGCCCGCGGCCAGTTGCTATCGTTGCCGGCGTCGACCCTCGCACGGGAGCGCCGGTGGCTGCTGCACCCCTCGTCAGCGTGATTGTGCCTGCTCACAATGGGAGTCTCCTTCTCCGCCGCTGCCTGGCGGCGCTGCAGGCGTCTAGCTATCAGCCGATCGAGCTGATCGTGGTCGATGACTCCTCGCACGAACCGGTAGCGGCCCTCGCCGAGTCCTTCGGAGCGCGGGTGGTGCGGCTGGAAGGCGGCCCCTACGGCCCGGCGGTGGCACGGAACGCTGGCGCAGCCGTGGCTCAGGGCGAGCTGCTCTTCTTTACGGATGCGGATTGTGAGGTCCATCCCGATACGGTCCGCCGGGTGGTAACCTCCCTGGCTGACCCGACGCTGGATGCCGTGATCGGCTCCTACGATGCTGAGCCAGCCGAGCCGGGGTTCCTCTCCCAGTACAAGAACCTGTTCCACCACTGGGTCCACCAGCAGGCCAGCCGGGAGGCGACGACGTTCTGGAGTGGCTGTGGGGGCATCCGGCGAGCGGTGTTCCTGGCGCTGGGCGGCTTCGACCCGGCCTTCCGCCGGCCGTCGATCGAAGACATCGAGCTGGGGGTGCGGCTGCGAGCCCGGGGTGGGCGGATCCGGCTTGATCCGGAACTCCAGGTGCGCCACCTCAAGCGCTGGACGCTGCTCGGCCTGCTTCAGACCGAAATCTTCGACCGCGGCGCGCCCTGGACAGCACTGATCCTGCGCACGCGCCAGCTCCCCGCCGACCTGAACCTGCGGCCGAGCGAGCGGGTGAGTGCGGCGTGTGCGGTGCTGGGGACCGGTGGGCTGCTGCTCGCGCCCCTCTGGTGGCCGCTCGCCACCCTGGGCGTGGCGCTGCTTGGGGTGACGCTCTGGCTGAACCGCCGCTTCTACCGCTTCTTCGCCCAGCGGCGTGGGCTACGCTTCGCCGTGCGGGTCGTACCGCTCCACCTGCTCTACTACCTCTACTCGGCGGCAAGCATCCTCATCGGGATCGGGTGGTACCTACGCGACCTCCTCTGGCCCCGGGCCGCCGTCGCCACCGCACCGCGCCTCTCCCTCCCGTCGGGAGGGGGCGCGAGGGGGTGAGGGCTGCCGGCCGTCTCGGTAGTGGTTGCGGCGCGGGAGGCGGCAGCGTCCCTGCGCCCGTGCCTTCAGGCGGTGGAGCGGGAGCTGGCAGGCGTCGCGGGGGAACTGGTCGTGGTGGCCCCGGCCGCGAGCCGAGAGGCGCGGGCAGTCCGCGCCGGTCGCTTGGTGACGGTCGCGGGGGAGGCGCTGGTGCCGGAACTGTGGCGCGCGGGCATCCTGGCCAGCACCGGTGACCTGGTGGCCCTCACGATCGCGCAGAGTGTTCCTGAGCCGGGCTGGTTGGGAGCGCTGCTGAGCGCACTCGATGCGACCAGTGCAGCGGTTGGCGGGGCCTTCCGGCTGGGAACGCATTCACCGGCCACGGCAGCAGCATTCTTCCTGCGCTACGCCGCCTACCGTCCGCCGTTCCCGCGCCGGCCCGTTGACCAGGTGCCCGGGGATAACGCCCTCTACCGCCGCCGTGCGCTGGAGGCAGTGGCCGAGCACTGGCGGGAGGGGTTCTGGGAGAACGAGGTGAACGCAGCCCTGCGCGCTCGTGGTGAGCGGCTCGTGCTCGACCCGCGCCCCCTCGTGACCGTGCAGACCGTCGGTGGGGTGGTGGCCTTCTGCCACCAGCGCTGGCGCCATGGCCGCCGATTCGGTGCTTGGCGAGCGCGTCAGCGGGGTGGACGCTGGCGGGCAGCCCTTGTTCCGCTCGGGCTGGGGGCGCTCTTGCTCCGGACCGTGCGCCGGACGCCGCCGGCCGAGCTCCCCCTCCTCCTGGCGAGCTTCCCCTGGCTGGTGCTCTTCCTCCTCTGCTGGAGCAGCGGCGAACTGCTCGGGCTGCTCCGTGGGTGGGCATGAACGCGGTCTACTACGCCGACAACCTGGAGGTGCTCCGCGCCCTTCCCAGTGGTTCTATCGACCTGATCGTCACCGACCCGCCCTTCAACACCCGCAAACTCCGCACCCAGACCACCCTGCGGGTCGAGCGGGCGGCGGATGGCACCCGCCGTGGGTTCGGTGGCCAGCGCTACCGGGTCACCGCGCTCACCCGCTTCAGCTTTCCTGACCGGTTCGACGATTACCTTGGCTTCCTCGAGCCACGGCTGGTCGAGTTTCACCGGGTGCTGGCGCCGCACGGCAGCCTCTATCTTCACCTGGACTACCGCGAGGCACACTACTGCAAGGTCCTGCTCGATCTGATCTTCGGGCGGTCCTGCTTCCTGAACGAGATCATCTGGGCGTACGACTACGGTGGGCGCCCCCGGCGGCGCTGGCCGGCCAAGCACGATACCATCCTGCTCTACGTCCGCGATCGGCGGCGCTACTACTTCGATGCTGACGCCGTCGAGCGGGTGCCCTACCTGGCGCCCGGGCTGGTCGGGCCGGAGAAGGCAGCGCGCGGCAAGCTCCCGACGGATACCTGGTGGCACACCATCGTGCCCACCAGCAGCAAAGAGCGCACGGGCTACCCCACCCAGAAGCCGCTCGCACTGGTGCGCCGGATGGTCGCCGCCTCGGCACCGCCGGGTGGGCTGGTGCTCGACCCGTTTGCGGGGAGTGGCACGGTGGGAGCGGCCTGCCTGGAGCTGGGGCGCCGCTTTCTTCTGGTCGATAACAACCCGGCAGCGATCCAGGCGATGGCGCGCCGGTTCGCCGGGCGAGAAGAGATTACCTGGCACCTCGGAACGCTACGCGCTGGCGAACGATCGGAGGAAAGTTCGGCTTAATCGGACAAGATAAACGTATCCATCCCCCGCAGGTGATGCCGATTGCGGAGCGGAGCTACACTTCCAGCCGGCGTTGACACTGCTTCCCCAAAGCTGATAGAAATTTCCCGCCGCGGGGAACGTTGGGCCCGCCTTGTTGCATCTCCGCCCCCGACGTTCTGCCGGCTGGTGGAACCGAGGGCGCACACGGAACGGAGCTATGGCCTATCGCCTGGGAGTTGATGTTGGTGGCACGTTTACCGACCTCGTCCTGACCGACGACCGGAACGGCGGGCCACTCTTTCGGGCTAAGACCTCCTCGACCCCGGCCGACCAGTCGCTGGGGGTGTTGGAAGGGATCGAAAAGATCTGCCGCCTGGCGGGGATCAGCCCGCGCGAGATCGCGGAGATCCGCCACGGCACTACCGTCGGGCTGAACACGGTGCTGACCGGCAGCGGCGCGACCGTCGGCCTGATCACGACGCGCGGCTTCCGCTACATCCTGCGGATCGCCCGCTCGCGGACGCCAGGTCCGCTGGCCGGCTGGATCACGATGATCCCCCAGGACCCGCCTGCTCTGGTCGAGAACACCATCGAGGCTGACGAGCGGATAAGCGCCCGAGGCGAGATCATCCGGCCGCTGGACGAGGAACAGGTGCGGCAGGACCTCCGTCGGCTCCTCAGCCGCGCTCAGATCGAAGCGATCACTGTCTCACTGATCAACGCCTACGCCAACCCCGTCCACGAGCAGCGGATCCGAGAGATCATCCGCGAGCTTGCCCCGGAGCTGCCGGTTACCCTCTCCTCGGAAGTGCTCCCAGAATTCCGGGAGTATGAACGCACCCTGACCGCTGCCCTCAACGCCTACGTCGCCCCCCAGGTTGGGCGCTACCTCGACTCGCTGCGCAGTCGCCTGGAGGCGCGTGGGGTGCCCGCGCGGGTGAGCCTCCTCCGCTCGGATGGCGGGTTGATGACGCTGGAAGCGGCCAAGGAGCGGCCGGTCAATGCACTCGTCTCCGGGCCAGTTGGTGGCGTGGCGGGTGCGCTCTATATCTGCAAGCTGGCTGGCTACCGGAATATCCTGACAATCGATGTCGGTGGGACGTCGACTGACGTGGCGCTCTGCCTGAACGGCGAGCCGGACATCGGCCGCCAAACTACGATCGGGCAGTTCACCGTGCGGATCCCCGCGCTAGAAGTCCGGACGGTCGGCGCGGGTGGCGGCTCGATCGCTCACGTGCCCCTCCTGACGAAAGCGCTGCGGGTCGGACCCCAGAGCGCGGGTGCCGACCCTGGGCCTGCCTGCTACCTGAAAGGGGGCACCGAGCCGACGGTCACCGACGCGAACCTGGTGCTTGGCTACCTGACGACCACGCTGATCGGGGGCGAGATCACGCTGGACCTCCCGGCTGCTCAGCGTGCTGTCCAGCGGATCGCGGACGCGCTCGGGCTGGACCTGTACCGGGCGGCCGAAGGCATCTACAACGTTGTCAACGAGAACATGCTCGGTGCCCTCCGCCTGGTCTCGGTCCAGCGCGGCTACGACCCACGTGACTTTGCCCTGGTCGCCTTTGGTGGGGCGGGCCCACTCCATGCCAACGCGATCGCCAAAGTGCTGGGCTCCTGGCCGGTGATCATTCCGAAAGGGCCGGGGCTCCTCTGTGCACTGGGTGACCTCGTGACCGACTTCCGCAACGAGTTTGCCCGCACCTTCATCCGCACCTTCGACCAGACGACCCCGGCGGAGGTTGTGCAGCTGCTCGCGGAGCTGGGCCAGCGTGCCCGGGCCTGGCTGAGCGAGCAGGGCGTGCCCCCCGAGCAGCAGACAGTTCGCTACCAGATGGACGTCCGCTACCATCGCCAAGGGTTCGAGCTGCCGATCGACGTCGGGCTGGACGAACTCCAGCGCGAGGGGCTCACAGTAGTCGGGCGTCGGTTTGACGAGGCCCATGAGCGGCTGTATAGCTTCAAGCTGGAGACGGTCAAAGAGATGGTCAACCTGCGCGCGATCGGCCAGGGCCACTCCCAGCCGCCAACCGTCCAACCGCTGGCGAGCGGGGGGGTGGACCCCTCGCCGGCGCGCAGTGGCCAGCAGGAGATCTACTATCAAGGGGAGTTCCATACCGCCACCCTGTACGACCGGGAACGCTTGCTGGCGGGCAATCGGATCTCGGGTCCTGCGATCGTGACGGAGATGGACTCGACGACGCTGATCTTGCCCGGGTATACCGCTGAGGTTGACACCTTTGGTAACCTGGTGATCCGTCCGGAGGGGAACCGGTGATCGTGTGTGAGGTGCTCGGGACGGTCGTCGCAACCCAGAAGGACCCCGGCTTGCGGGGGGTGAAACTGCTCCTCGTCCAGCGGCGGAACACCGACGGCAGCCTCAGCGGCGAAGTGTTTGTGGCGACCGATACGGTGGGTGCGGGCACGGGCGAGGTGGTGCTGGTGGTGACGGGGGCATCAGCGCGCGCCACCGACGTGACCAAGGACGCCCCGACCGATGCGACGATCGTCGGGATCGTCGATAGTGTCGAGGCGGAGGAGGGCGCCGCTGGTCGGCGGCGGCTCGCCATCGATGCGCGCTCAGGCCGCTCCTAGGGGAGCGTAAGCGGGGAGGACGCCAGACGACGAAGAGAGAGCGCGAGTACACAGCGCAGTGGCGGTGCGCCCGATCAGTTCCCCTGACGGGTGTGCCCAAGCGCCGAGCGAGGAGTAAGGAAAGTACAGCCGGAAAGGAGAACGGAGAGCCATGGGCGGAGCGCTTGGCATGATTGAGACCCGCGGTCTCGTGGCCGCGATCGAGGCTGCGGACGCAATGGTCAAGGCGGCGAATGTCGAGTTGGTCGGCCGCGCCCAGGTGGGCGCCGGGTTGATCACGGTCATCGTGCGGGGGGATGTCGGGGCGGTCAAGGCAGCGACCGATGCCGGAGCGATGGCAGCCGAGCGCGTCGGGGAAGTAGTGTCCGTCCACGTCATCCCGCGGCCCCATCCTGAGCTGGCGAGCCTTCTGAGCGCAATTAGCCGAGACGGTGTTGTTGACTAGCCGATGCAGGAGAACCGCGGAGGAGTCCAGCTTCGCACCTTTGCCTTCATCGACCGCATGCAGCCGCAGTACGCGGCCTTCATGGGCACGATGATGAACGGCGATATGCCGATCGCGGGGCAGGCTGAGCTGTACGTCGAGGTTGCGCCTGGCAACGCGATCTACCGGATCGCCGACATCGCCCTCAAATCAGCAGATGTCCGCCCCGGGATGCAACTGGTCGAGCGCCAGTTCGGCATCCTGGAGTTGCATTCGCGCAGCCAGGAGGCCGTGCGGGCGGCCGCCAGCGCGATGCTTGAAGACCTCCACCTAGCTGAGGAAGACCGGCTCGCTGCCCAGATCGTCTCGGCCCAGGTGATCAGTAACGTCGACCCGTACCAGGCGCAGCTGGTCAATCAGATGCGGCGCGGCTCCCTCCTCGTGCCAGGCGAGGCGATGCTGGTGATGGAGATCGCCCCGGCGGGCTACGCCTGCCTGGCTGCCAACGAAGCGGAGAAGGCCGCAGATATCAAGCTGGTGTCGATCAGTTCGATCGGGCCGGCGGGGCGAATCATCCTCTCCGGAACCGAATCCCAGATCCAGGCCGCGCGGCAGGCAGTGATCCAGGCGATCGGCGCCCTCCGCGGCCGGACCGGCCCGCCGGGCCAGTAACTCCACACCAGAGCGGAGAGCGCACATGGCGACCAACGGCAGGAAGCAGGAGGCGGCTGAGTATCGCGGCGAAGTGCTCGATACCGGGGGGGTCCTCCGTGCGGCGGCGGCAGGCTACCGGGAGATCTACGTCCGGGAGGGAACGACGGTCACCCTCCCGGCCCAGACCCTGT
>JAILZB010000060.1 GCA_023512725.1 Chloroflexota bacterium
GGGTTACCTCGCCGTCGTAGCGTGCCACAATCAGCCGCGGCGGTTCGGCGCTGCCCTGGGCGACCCCGAGCAGAGCACCCATCCCCTTGGATCGCATCCACGCCTCGTCATACACCTCGACCCTCAGCCCCAGGGGGGTGAGTAACGTCTGGGCCCGCTCGGCGAGGGCCCGCGGCGTGAGGATGTTGGCGGGCTCGTTCTGAAGGTCGCGCGCGAGGTTCTGGGCTTCGGCAAGGATCTGCCCTCGCCGAGCGGCAGTGCGCAGGGCTGCCACGCGGTCGCCCTCACGCTCGACGAGGAGCACCTCCTCGACCTCCTGCTCATCCCGCTGGCTCCGATAGTGGCGGAAGCGGTAGAGGCCGAGCACCGCGCCTTCGACCGTGGCGACTGCCGCCTCGAAGGGATCAAGCCCACCAATACCCGCCCCGTGCACGATGGTGGCCACCCGTCGGGCGCCACGCGCCCGCAGCGCCCGGGTAGCCTCGGCGCTCACCTGGCGGACGCGGTCTAGCGTGAACGCTCCCGGCTCGCCCAGGCCGACGATGGCAAGCCGCGTCGCCGCGATCGGTTCTCCAGCGGGAACGATCACCACTTCACCGAGCTTGCCCTTCAGGTCGCCGGCAGCAATCAGGCGGCTGATCAGCCCACCGAGGGCTCGGTCGACTGCGCCCGTGGCGCCACCAGGGGTCGTCACCCCCTGGAAGAGATTGACGATCAGGCCATCGGCCGCGACGCGGGTGACGTCGCTCTGCACCACGTCGATGTTCACTGGTCCTCCATCTTCCGAGGTTGAGTGGCCTGGCCGGGTGGTCAGGCTGCAGTGGTGGCGTTGAGGAGTGGTGCGGCCTCGGGGGTCGCGAGGGCAGGAAGGCGCACGGTGAAGACCGAGCCGACGCCAAGCTGGCTGCTCACCTCAATCCGGCCGCCATGCTCATCGGCCAACCAGCGCGCGATCGCCAGCCCCAGGCCAGCGCCCGTGCCGCCCCGTGCTTGCTCCGCCCGGTAGAACCGCTCGAAAATGTGCGGCAGCGCTTCCGGCGCAATGCCCGGGCCGGTATCGGCGATCGCGATCGCAAGCTCCGGGGGGTCTCCCTCCAGGCAGGCCGAGATCCGGATCTCACCCCCCGGCGGGGTGTACTTGATGGCGTTGTCCACCAGAATGAGCAGCAGCTGCTTGAAATGGTCTGGCGAGGCAACGATCGTCGCCGGATCGATCGGCCCCGCCTCGACCGTCTGCCCGCGGGCCAGCCGACGCGCCTGGCGGACAACCTCGCGGACGATCTCATCGGCGCGGGTCGTCGTCTTCTGGAGGCGTTGGCCAGCATCGGCACGGGCGAGGAACAGCAGATCTTCCACTAGCCGGCTCATCCGCTCGGCCTCGGAGCGGGCGTCAGCCAGCGCCTCACGCAGGTCGGGGTCCTTGAGGTTGCCGTGGCGAGTGAGGAAGTCCAAGTTGCCCAGGACCGTCGTCAAGGGAGTGCGGAGTTCGTGGGAAGCGTCGGCGATGAAGCGACGCTGGGCGGCCAGGGTCTGCTCGAGCCGACTGTAGGCTTGGGCGAGGCGGTCGAGCATCCAGTTGAAGGTGCTGGCCAGGCGCCCGATCTCATCCTGGGGGCTGCGCGTCTTGACCCGCTCGGTCAGGTTGCCGGAAGCGCCGATCCGCTGCGCCGTCTGGGTGATGCGGTCGATCGGCCGCAGGGCGCGGCGGGCGATCAGCGACCCCGTCAGGAACGCGACAACCAGGATAAAGCCGCTACCAACCAGGAGGACCTGGCGGAGCCGTCCCATCGTCGCTTTCAGGTCTTCGAGCGAGCGGGCGACCTGGAGAAAGCCGATCACGCGGCCGTTGCTGACGAGGGGAAGGGTGAAGACGCGCAGGCGATGGCGGTCGGCGTCGATCGTCTCAAAGTCAGCGCCCGTGCGCGCAATCCGAGCGAGCGACTCCGGAAGGACGGGGATCTGCTGGCGGCCGAGGTTGCTCGAGCGGTCGAGGATCTCTCCATCAGCCCCGACGAGCTGGATAAAGAACTCACCGGACGCGAAAGCATCGACCGCAGTCGGAATGCGCGAGGCGAAGGGTGTCGGCGCCGTCGCGAGAATCCGGATCATCTCGGTCGCGCGGTCGTTCAGCGAGTTGTCGATCTCCTCGGTCAGGTTGCGCTCAAAGAGGACATAGATAAAGGAGCTGAACAGCGCCAGCATCACCGCCAGCAAGCTGACGTACCAGAAGGTGAGGCGCAGACGGATCGACACCCCTTACTCGCGGAGGACGTACCCAGCGCCGCGGACGGTGTGGATCAGCCGCGGCTCGCCGTTCGCTTCCAGCTTGGTGCGAAGGTAGCCAATGTAGACATCGAGCACGTTGGAATCGCCACCGAAGTCGTAGTCCCAGACGCGCTCGAGGATCGTCGCCCGAGGCAGCACCTGGCGGGGATGGCGCAAGAAGAGGCTGAGCAGCTCGAACTCGCGGTTGGTCAGCTCGATCATGCGCTCGCCGCGTCGCACCTCACGGGTCGCCAGGTCAAGGGTAAGGTCGGCAAAGCGGAGGACGTTCGCACTGCTCGGCTCACGCCGGCGCAACAGCGCTCGCACCCGCGCGATCAGCTCCTCGAAAGCGAACGGCTTGACCATATAGTCGTCCGCTCCCAGGTCGAGACCGCGCACCCGATCCGAGACCTCATCGCGAGCGGTCAGCATCAGCACCGGGACATCGCCCCCCGCTCGCAGCCGCCGACAGATCTCGAAGCCATCTATCCCCGGCAGCATCACGTCGAGGATCACCAGGTCTGGCTCGTGCTCGCGGGCCTTGCGCAGCCCTTCCTCGCCGCTCTCTGCGACATCCACCTGGTACCCTTCGTAGGCCAGGCCACGCCGTACGGTATTGAGGATTTTCTGGTCGTCGTCGATGACCAGGATCCGCGCTGCCATGCTCCTTCACCAATCGTATCATGTCTCTCCCCCTGGTACCCAGCGAGCCCTTGCCTGGTGTTGGGCAGGGTTCTCCGGGCGAGGGAGCGCTCAGAATGAGCTGCTACCGGAGCGGTGAGCACTTTCCGCGCACCTGCGGCCGAAAACAGCGCACCATTCGCGGCCGCGCTGAAACGGCGTCCCAGCGGGGAGCAGACGGCACCGACGACACGTCCCCACCCTGGCCCGTACCTCCGGCCGCAGTGGAGGCAGCACGAGCTGGCTCTCGCTCTGGCATAATGGCGCTGACCATTCTCCCCTGGGGTGCGTTCCAATGGCCTACGACCCGAAAACGCGCAGTGCGGCGATCACCAACGGTCGGGAGCGCGCACCCGCGCGCGCCATGCTGAAGGCGATCGGCTTTACCGATGAGGACCTAGCCCGACCGTTGGTCGGGGTGGCGAACACCTGGATCGAGACGATGCCCTGCAACTTCAACCTGCGTCGGCTGGCCGAGCAGGTCAAGGCAGGGATCCGCGCGGCCGGTGGCACCCCGATGGAGTTCAATACGATTGCGATCTCCGATGGGGTGGTGATGGGCACCGAGGGCATGAAGACGTCGCTGATCAGCCGGGAGGTGATCGCCGACTCGATCGAGCTGGTCGGGCGGGGCTACCTCTTTGACGCGATGGTCTGCCTGGCGGCCTGCGATAAGACCCTGCCAGGCACCGCCATGGGGCTCGTGCGCCTGGACATCCCCGGCTTTGTGCTCTACGGGGGGACCATTCTCCCCGGGAAGTTCCGCGGCCGTGACGTGACAATCCTGGATGTCTTCGAGGCGGTCGGGGCGAACGCCGCGGGCCTAATGTCGGACGACGAACTCCGGGAGCTGGAGAGTGTCGCCTGCCCCGGCCCAGGCGCCTGCGGCGGGCAGTTCACGGCCAATACCATGGCGACCGCTCTCGAGTTTCTCGGCCTCTCCCCAATGAACACCGCGAGCGCGCCTGCAATCGACCCGCGAAAAGATGCCATCGGGTTTGCGGCGGGCAAGCTGGTGATGGAGATGTTGTCCGCCGGCCGGACGCCAAGCTCTATCCTAACCCGCCAGTCATTCGAGAACGCGATCGCGTCGGTGGCCGCGACCGGCGGCTCGACCAACGCCGTGCTCCACTTGCTCGCGATCGCCCACGAGGCGGGGGTACCGCTGACGATCGACGACTTCGACACGATTAGCCGGCGGACGCCGATCATCGCTGACCTCAAACCGGGCGGCCGCTACACTGCCTACGACGTCGACCGTGCCGGCGGCACCATCCTGATCGCAAAGCGGCTGGCCGAGGCGGGGCTCCTGCATCAGGAGGCCCTCACCCCCAGCGGCCGGACGATCCTCGAAGAGGCAAAGGTGGCGGTCGAGACCCCCGGCCAGACGGTGATTACCACGGTCGAGCGGCCGCTCAAGGCGCAGGGTGGGCTGGTCATCCTGAAGGGCAACCTCTCGCCGGAGGGCTGTGTGGTCAAGATCGCGGGCCACGAGCGGATGTACCACCGCGGCCCGGCCCGGGTGTTCGAACGCGAGGAAGCTGCCATGGCTGCCGTGACCAGCCGCCAGATCCGCCCCGGGGACGTGGTGGTCATCCGCTACGAGGGGCCAGTTGGTGGGCCCGGCATGCGTGAGATGCTCGGCGTCACCGCTGCCCTGGTTGGCGAGGGGCTGGGCGAGGTCGTCGCGCTCGTAACCGATGGGCGCTTTAGCGGGGCTACCCGTGGGCTGATGGTCGGCCACGTGGCACCCGAGGCCGCTCGCGGCGGGCTGATCGCCATCGTCCAGGAGGGTGACCCGATCATCATCGATATCGAGAACCGGCTGCTGACCCTCGACCTGCCGGAGGCAGTGATCCGCGCCCGGCTCGCTGCCTGGTCTCCCCCGCCCCCGCGCTACACTCGTGGTGTGATGGCGAAGTACGCCGCGAGCGTTTCCTCGGCTGCTACCGGTGCGGTAACGGCCCCCGTCTGGCCTTCTTAGCAATCACTTAGGCTTGCTTCAGATCGTTCTCAGGCACGCCCGCTAGAGTTGCCTCGCTGCGGCAAGAGGGTAGCTGCGCTCGGCTGCAGCCACGCCCCGTCAACGGTGACGGCCAGCAGGAGGTGCAGGATGCTCGGCGATACGATCCGTGCGCGTTTGGCGGAGGCCGCCGCGGCTGGCCAGGACGGGTTCATCGTCTTTTTCCCGGAAGTCCCGACCGTCTGCGTTCCCGCAGTTGTCCTCTGCCAGCCTACCCGCCCCCCAACCACTCCCCTCGCACGGCGGATGGTCCCGCCGGAACCAGGGTGGCGGCTCGCCCAGCTGCGGGCGTAAGTGCTCCTTGCGGGCATGCCCCGGCGCTAACAGCTAGAGCAGGCAAGCGAGCAATGCTAGGATGAGGCTCCGGAAAGGAGCGCGATCCGATGGCTCGTGTCCCTGCTCTTCTCCGGCCTCCCAGCGGGCCGTTTGCCCTCTCTCCGGACCTGGAGATGCGACGCCAGGCGCTGGCAGCTCCAGCCGGGTTTCCCCGCGCCATCCTCCTGCGCTGGCTGGCGGTACTTGCCATTGGCGGAGTGGGCTATGCCCTGGCAGTGCTGCTCGTCGTGGCGTTCCCAGCCCTTCTGGCCGCGCCACCCGCGGACCTTGTCGCTGCTGCCCTCAACTCGCTGGTGCTTGCCGGGCTGGCCAGTGCGGGCAGCCTGGCCACGGGAGGAGTGCTCGCTCTCGCCATCGTTGTAGGACCTGGCGAGCTCCGCTCGCCAGCGCGCCTGGTGGTCGATGTCGTCTCCGGGCTGCCCGCCGTGGTAGTAGGGCTGGCCCTGCTGCTCATGGTTGGGCGGCCAGAGGAGCCTGGGGCTGCTGTCCTGGCGGTGGTGCTCGGCCAGAGTCTAGTTTTTGGGCCCCAGCTCGCCCGCCGGATGGTGACAGCAGCGCTGGCAGCGAGCCGCCCCGCCGATGAGGCCGCTCAGGACCTCGGGGCGGATGGGTGGCTGCGCTTCCGGGTTGTGGTCCTTCCGCTCCTTGCGCGAGCAGCGCCGGGCTGGGTTGGCCTGGTGTTTGCGCTGGCGGTAGCTGATCTGGTCATGCCCGTGCTGCTCGCTGGGCCCTTGCCGACCTTGCCCGGCTTCCTCTGGCGCCACGCTCTCGCTGGGGATGCTGCCGGAGCAGCCGCGGCAGCGGTGCTGTTCCTGGCTGCCAGCAGTGTCACCCTGCTCCTCGGTGGCAGCCAGTCCCACCCGACCGGGACCGGACCCGGGGCGGCCCTCACCCTGCCTCAGGGATGGGCATCCCTGGTGCTGACGCTTGCGGTGGGGGTCGTCTTTCCGCTGCTCATGGCGCCGCTCCTGCTGGTGACCGCTGCTGACGGGCCGATGACGCCGCTCCTCGAGAGCTGGTCCCCTGCGCTGGGAGGAGCGCTGCTCGGTGGAGCCCTTGCCACCGGCGTGACTATCGCCTGGCGCCAGCTCACGGGAAGAGGAAGGTGGCTGGTGAGCGGCATTCAGCTGCTTCCCCCCGCGGGGCTTGGCCTGGCGGTTGCGATCGCCGCTGCGGGGCTGCTCGGGGTGGTGCCGTGGGGAAGCGTGCTGTTTCTCGCCCTCGTCGGGGGAACGGTCGGTCTCGTTGCTGCCGAGCGCGCCCTGCCGCCTCCACCCCCTCTCCCCCCAGCGGTGGCCGAGGCAGCGCGTGACCTGGGCGCCGACCCTGCGCTCGTTGCTCCTCCCCTACCGGCAAGGCAGCTCGCAGGGAGCGCCCTGGCGGCAGCGGCCGAGGGGCTGGGGACTGGCACCTTGGCAGTGGTTGCACTCGTCAGTGCGAGCCACCCGCTCGTACTGAGCCTGTCGGCAGAACTGGTAAGCCGGCGGCCACTGGCAGCAAGCGCGGCCGTCACGATCCTACTCCTGGTGGGGCTGCTCCGGCTCGCCGCAAGCTGGGCTGGGCGCGGCGCTCCTCAGGCGGGGAGCGAGCAGCCATGATGGTGGTGGAGCAACTGAGTGTAGGGTCCATTCGGGAGGTCAGCTTCACCGCGGCACCAGGCGAGGTGCTGGTCCTGCTTGGTCCGGAGGGGGCGGGAAAGCGGACCCTCCTCCGCGCGCTGGGTGGGTTCGAGGCGGTGCGGGCTGGACGGGTGATCGTGGACGGGGAGCCGATCACGGCGCTCCCGCCCGGCCAGCGCCCGACTGCCTTCGTCGCCCACGAAGACTCGGTCTTTGGCCACCTGAGCGTCCGGGAGAATTTGGGCTTCGGCTTGCGCGTGCGCGGCCTGGCCGCGGATGTGCTGGCGGAACGGGTGGAAGACCTCGCGACCCGGATCGGTCTGGCGGAGCAGCTCGATCGGCCAGCCGCTACCCTCGCCCCGGAGGCCCGCTGGCGGGTGGCGCTGGCGCGCGCACTCGCGGTCGAGCCGAAGGTGGTGCTGGTCGATGAGCCGGTGGGAGATGCGACGGTCGGGCTGGCGCTTGCCCGGACCTTAGCCAGTCGCCAGGAAGCAACCCTGATCGCTGCCACACGCGAGCGCACCGCGGCGCTCTCGACAGCAGACCGGGTCGCCTTTCTCCGCGCCGGCCGGATCGAGCAGGTGGGTCCCCCCCAGGATCTGTTCTACCGACCGCGGACCCCCTTTGTTGCCGATTATGTCGCGCGGGCGAACGTGCTGGAGTGCATCGTGGAGGGGGTCGGCAGTGGCGTCGTGCTGGTCCGCCTCTTCGAGAAGCGGGTGGCTGTTCCTACCGGGGCGGGAGGCGCTGGACAGGGGTACACGGTTGGGGAGCGAGCGCTCCTTGTCGCGCGGCCGGAAGCAGTCCGCCTGGTCCACGAGCGTGAGGCGTTCACGGGAACGGTCCGGCGGGCCGCATTCTTGGGCCCCCTGGTGGCCTACGAGGTGGAAGTGGCGGGCTGCTCGCTCTCGGTGGTGGACCCCGATGCCAGACCAGGGCGTTGGTACCCGCCGGGGAGCGAGGCCCGCCTCGGCCTGATCCCCGAGGCGCTCACCCTGCTCCCATACCCCACCAGTGGCTGAGCTTGCTATACTCGGCGGCGGGACGTCTCAGCAGGGGACGAAGCGATGCCGATCTACGAGTACCGCTGCAACGCCTGCCGTCGCAAACAGTCGCTGTTTTTCCGGAGTTTTGCCACCGTTGCGGAACCCGTCTGCCCGAGCTGCGGCTCGACGGATATGACCCGCCTGGTCTCGCTCTTTGCCGTCCACCGCAGCGGGGAGAGCCGGCTGGAGGACTTCTCCGACCCGAGCACTTTCGGCGACCTGGATGAAAACGACCCCCGCAGTGTTGCCCGCTGGGCCCGCCGGATGAGTGCCGAGATGGGAGAAGATCTTGGCCCGGAGTTCGATGAGATGGTCGACCGGCTCGAAGCGGGAGAGCTGCCCGACGAGATGGATGGCGGGGGGGAGGACGCTACCGGCGAGGAAGAGGCATTCGGTGAGGACTGATGCCGATCTACGAGTTCCGCTGTAACCAGTGTCGTCGCCGGGTGGAAGTATTCGTGCGCGCGGTGGGCCAGCCCTACCAGGCCGTCTGCGATGCCTGCGGCAGCAGCGACCTGCGGCGGCTGGTCTCGCGGGTCGTCCATCATCGGACGGAGGCCGACCGCCTAGCGGAGCTTGACACCTCGCGCGAACCCGGCCCGGATTACTACCGTGATAGCCGCAACATCGGGCTGTACGCCAAGAAGCGGATGGCTGAACTGGGGATGACCGAGCTGATGCCCCAGATCGATGAGATCGTCGAAAAGGGGCGCTCTGGCCAGCTGCTCAAGGAGTACGAAGCTGCAGCAGAAAGCCGCGAGCTTTGAGACCAGCCGGCCGCCTGCAGGGGCTCTACGCCATCATCGACCCGACGGTAACGGCTGACCCCCGTGGGCTCGCCCGGGCGGTGCTGCGTGGCGGGGCGCGGGTGGTGCAGCTCCGGGATAAGGCCGGGCCCGCCGTGAGCACCTACAGGCTGGCACAGGCGCTGGATGAACTCTGCCGCCAGGCCGGGGCCGTATTTATCGTCAACGACCGGCTGGATATCGCGCTGGCTGCCGAAGCCGACGGGGTGCACCTGGGCCAGCAGGACCTTCCCCTCTCGGTGGCACGGGCGCTGGTGGGTGAACGCCTGATCCTGGGCTGCTCGACGAATACCGTCGCCGAGGCACTCCAGGCGGAGCGTGAGGGGGCCGACTATCTCGGCGTCGGGAGCATTTTTCCCACGACTTCCAAGACCGACACCCGTCCGGCTGGCCTCGCTCGCCTTGCTGAGATCCGCGCCGCGGTGCGCCTTCCCATCGCTGCTATCGGCGGTATCACCCTCGAGAACGCGCCGGCGGTGATCGCCGCTGGCGCGGACATGGTTGCGGTCATCCGTGCCCTCGCCGAATCCGACGACCCCGAGGCAATGGCGCGTCGCTTCGCGGCGCTCTTTGCGGCGAGGGAGCGATGACGGAACTGGAGGAGATCGTCGAGGCTGCTCGGGCAACCCTCGAAACGAAACACCGCCTCCGGGAGGCTGCCCTTCAGGTCCAGCGCGAAGTGATCCGGGCTTCGGCGACTGCCATTCGGGCAACCCACCGGGGAGAGTTTGCCGCTGCTCAGGCCCTCCTTGATCAGGCTGGGGCGGCGCTGGTGCGGATGAGCACCGAGATGGCCGACCACCCGGACCTCCGCTACGGCGGGGTGCTGCAGGATGCCGAGAAGGAGTTTGCCGAGGCGTCGCTTACGCTGGCGATCCTGGCCGAGCAGCCGCTGCCCAGTCCCGAAGCGCTTGGCATCACCGTGGCAGCCTACTTGAATGGGCTAGGGGAGGCCGTGGGCGAGCTGCGGCGGGCGGTCCTGGATATCCTGCGGCGGGGCGGGCTGGGCCGATCAGAGGCGCTGCTGGAGATGATGGATGCCATCTACACCGTGCTGGTTACCGTCGACTATCCCGATGGGCTCACCGGTGGACTGCGGCGCACGACCGACGGCGTGCGGGCCATCCTGGAACGGACGCGCGGTGACCTCACGGTGGCGATCCGGCAGCAGCGGCTGGAGGAGACGCTCAATCGTGCCCTCGAACGCGTGGACTGGGGGCCGAGGAGCGCCTGAGGCGAGCCACCTGGGTAGGGGAGGCGCATTTGCGGTTGTCGGTCGACCGTGGTAGACTGCCGCCGTGCTCCGGCCGCGGGTGGTGGCGCCCGGCGGGCTGGGTGGATTGGCGCGCCCATCCTCGGCCGACCTGGCCGGTTGAACGACGCGTGCCGCGGGTGGCCCTGACCTTCGAACGGTAGGCAGCCGCCGCGGAGTGGAGGAGCAAGCGTGGAGTTCTTCTGGATTGTTCCGGTGGCTGGGGTCCTCGCAGTCGTCTTTGCGATTTACCTGGCATGGGACGTCCTGCGACGGGACACCGGTACCCCGGAGATGCGACAGATCGCCGACATCATCTACGAAGCGGCCATGGCCTTTCTCCGGCGCCAGTACCAGACGATCGCGATCCTGGCCATCGTGGGCGCGGTCGTGATCGGCGTGGTGCTGGCGGTGATCCCGCAGCCACCGGGGTTGCCGTCCGGGATCGACCTTGGGTGGCGGACAGGTGTGGCCTTCCTGCTGGGGGCGCTCTGCTCGGGGATCGCCGGCTTCACCGGGATGTTCATCGCCGTCAAGTCGAACATCCGCACGGCGGCCGCCGCGCGGACGAGCCTCGGCGGTGCGATTGCGGCCTCCCTGCGGGGTGGGGCGGTCTCCGGCTTTCTGGTGGTGGCACTGAGCCTGCTTGGGGTTTATGCCCTCTTTGTGGCCTACGGTGGGATGACCAATCCTCTAGAAGTGCCCTACCTGATCGTCGGCTTCGGGTTTGGCGCCTCATTCGTGGCGCTGTTCGCCCAACTCGGGGGTGGGATCTACACCAAGGCAGCCGACATGGGCGCCGACCTGGTGGGCAAGGTCGAAGCTGGCGTGCCAGAGGACGACCCTCGCAACGCCGCCGTCATTGCTGACCTGGTGGGGGATAACGTCGGTGACTGCGCCGGTCGCGGCGCCGACCTGTTCGAGTCCACGGCGGCGGAGAGCATCGGCGCCATGATCCTCGGCGTGGCGGTGACCCAGCTCACGGGCAACCCAGCCTGGATCTTCTTCCCCCTGATCGTCCGTGCGCTCGGCCTGTTCGCCTCGGCGATCGGGCTGCTGATCGTGCGTGGACGCGAGAATGAGGACCCCATGGCCGCCCTCAACCGGGGGTACTTCGTTGCCGCAGGCCTCTCGATCCTCTTCATGCTCGGCTCGACGATGCTGATCCTCGGTAGCTGGCAGCTCGCGCTGGCGGGGATCATCGGCATTCTGACAAGCATCGCCTTCGTCTATATCACCCAGTACTACACCGCAGGAGCCTGGCGGCCGGTCCAGGAGATCGCGAACGCCTCCCGCACGGGCCCGGCGACGGTGATCGTGAGTGGCACCGCTGTGGGCTTCGAGACGACCGGTCCGACGGCGGTAGCGATCAGCCTGGCGCTTGGGCTGGCCTTCTGGCTGGGGCAGAGCGCGGGCGCGGCCATTCCCCTCGCTGCCACCGCCAAGCCGTTCTACACCCAGTCGGCGCCCTGGATCTACGGGGTCTTTGGCACCGCCATCGCGACGATGGGCATGCTGATGACGGCGGCCTACATCCTGGCGATGGATACCTTCGGCCCGATCACGGATAACGCGGGTGGCATCGCCGAGATGTCGCACCAGCCAGAGTCGACCCGCCATATCACCGATGCTCTCGATGCGGTGGGGAACACCACCAAGGCGCTCACCAAGGGCTACGCGATCGCGTCGGCGGGGCTGGCGGCATTCCTGCTCTTCTCAGCCTATATTGAGAACGTGGGGTTGTTCCTCTCTAATCGACCAGGAACTACCTTCGCCACCCTGACCCAGATCGCGATCGACCTTTCCAAGATCGATGTCTTCATCGGTGCCCTCATCGGCGCCATGATCGTCTTCTTGTTCAGCTCGCTCGCCATCCGTGCCGTCGGGAATGCTGCCGCCAAGATCATCGAAGAGGTCCGGCGGCAGTTTCGGGCCGACCCGGGCATCCTGGCGGGCACCTCGCGGCCGGACTATTCGCGCTGCGTGGATATCACCACTCGGGCGGCGCTCCGCGAGATGATCGCTCCCGGGCTTCTGGCCGTAGGTGGCCCGATCGTGGTGGGCGCGCTGCTTGGCTGGCAGGCGACCGGCGGACTGCTGATTGTCGGCACGATCGTTGGGATCCTCGTGGCGACGTTTCTGAACAACTCCGGTGGTGCCTGGGACAACGCCAAGAAGTACATCGAAGCGGGGAACCTGAAGGGCGCGGACGGCGCGATTATCAAGAAGTCCACGCCCGAACATGCCGCGGCCGTGGTCGGGGACACGGTAGGCGACCCGTTCAAGGACACCGCGGGCCCCTCGCTACACGTGCTGGTCAAGTTGTTCAGCACGATCACGCTGGTGATGCTGCCGCTCTTCTTGATCCTGCGCGGCTAGGCGCACTTCCCGTCCGCGCGTTGCCGGCCGCCCCCAGGGGCGGCCGGTGCGTGGTGGGGAAGGCCAGCCCGCTACACGCCGAGGGAGATCCCGAGGCCGCGCGCCGTCTGGACCAGTTCGCCATCCGGGGGTACGGTTCGGACGCGCCCAACGCAGCGCTCGAGTGGCACCTCGCAGATGACGTTTCCCTTCAGGGCGACCATGTGGTTGAAGCGGCCGGCTGCCACTGCCCGTACCGCCGCTGCACCGTAGCGCGTGGCCAGCAAGCGGTCGAAGGGGGTGGGGGTTCCACCGCGCTGGAGGTGCCCCAGGACCGTGCAGCGCGCCTCGTGGCCGCTCGTAATGGCGAGCGTGTTGGCGAGCCACTCCCCGACCCCGCCGAGCCGCCCTAGGCTCAGCTCGTCGCCCTCGCGCAGGTAGAAGCGGCGTCCGCCGATGGGGTGGGCACCCTCCGCCGCCACCACGATGCTGAAATGACGCCCGAGGCGATCGCGCTCGGCGATCTTCTCCACCACCTTCGAGACGCTGAAGGGGATCTCCGGGATCAGGATCACGTCCGCCCCACCGGCGATCCCCGCGTGGATGGCGATCCATCCTGCCTCGCGGCCCATCACCTCCAGGACCATCACCCGGTGGTGGCTTTCGGCCGTTGAGTGGAGCTTATCGATCGCTTCGGTCGCCGTGAGGACGGCGGTGTCGAAGCCGAAGGTCTGGTCGGTCTCGGGCAGGTCGTTATCGATGGTCTTGGGCACAGCGACCACCGGCACCCCGCGCTGGGCCAGGGCGTTCGCGATGTTGAGGGTCCCATCGCCTCCGATCACGATCAGCGCATCGACCCCAAGGTCCTTGAGAGTCGCAATCGCTTCTGGGGTCTGGTCGACTAGCTCCACGCGGCCGCCACTGGTCACCCGCCGGGCGAGCGGGCTCCCGCGGTTGGCGGTTCCCAGGATGGTGCCGCCGCGCGGCAGGATCCCCTGGACGCTATCGAGGGTCAGGGGTTCCACACTGACGGGAGGGATAAGGCCATCGAAGCCGTTGCGGATGCCGATAACTTCCCAGCCGTACTCCTGGATCGCTGTCTTGGTTACGGCGCGGATCACGGCATTCAGGCCGGGAGCATCCCCCCCGCCGGTGAGCATCGCGATCCGTCGCACCGTCATGGGTCGAGTCTAACGAGCCTCAGGGGAGGCAAGCAATCAGTCAAAAAGCAAATGACCCCCGGCCGCGGCCGGGGGTCATCATCCCGTTCACCCCTAGGAGGTCTCCACCAGCGCGGCCGTCTTGAAGGCGAGGTCGTCGCCCTCGACCACCACGGTGACGGTGTCGCCGGGGCGGACGGAGCCCGCCAGCAGCGCCTCCGAGAGGCGGTCTTCGATGTGGTGCTGGATCACGCGGCGAAGCGGCCGCGCCCCAAACGTCTCATCGTAGCCGCGCTCGGCCAGCCAGTCCTTGGCCTCCTCGGTCAGCACCAGCGTGATCGACTGCTCGACGAGCCGCTTCTGGACCTTCGAGATCTCGAGGTCCACGATCTGGCGGATCTGCTCACGCGAGAGCGGATGGAAGACCACCGTCGCATCGATGCGGTTGAGGAACTCGGGCCGGAAGAGGTTCTTCATCTCGGCCATGATCTTGTCCTTCATCCGCTGGTAGGCCTGCTCGCGCGTCTTGACTTCATCGCGGGTGGTGCGGAAGCCCGTCACCACGTCGCGCTTGATCAGGTCGGCCCCCACGTTGCTTGTCATGACGATGACGGTGTTGCGGAAGTCGACCCGCCGCCCTTTGGCATCGGTCAAGCGGCCCTCGTCCAGGATCTGGAGCAGGATGTTGAAGACATCCGGGTGGGCCTTCTCGATCTCGTCGAACAGCACCACGCTGTAGGACTTGCGCCGCACCGCTTCGGTGAGCTGGCCGCCCTCGTCGTAGCCCACGTAGCCGGGCGGGGCGCCCACCAGCCGCGCAACGGCGTGGCGCTCCATGAACTCGCTCATGTCGAGCTTGATCATGTGGTCTTCGCTGCCGAAGAGGAACTCGGCCAGCGCCCGCACCAGCTCGGTCTTCCCAACCCCGGTGGGGCCAAGGAAGATGAAGGAGCCGATCGGTCGCTTGGGGTCCTTGAGCCCCGCGCGCGCCCGCCGGATCGCCTTCGAAACGACCGAGATCGCCTCATCCTGGCCGACCACCCGCTTGTGGAGCGCCTCCTCCATGTGGACGAGACGCTGGCTCTCGTCGCCAGCGATGCGGACGACGGGGATCCCCGTCCACATCGAGACGACCTGGGCAACGTCGTCGGGCGTGACCTCAGGCTTGTCGGAGCCCTGCATCGACTGCCAGCCCATCTCGAGCTTTTCGATCTTGTCAGCCAGCTTCAGCTCGCGGTCGCGCAGCTCGGCAGCGTACTCGTACTGCTGGCTGCTGATGGCCGCCTCCTTCTCCTTGCGGACGGTCTCCAGCCCCTTAAGCGCCTCCTTGAGGGAGGGTGGGGTCATCGAACGCTGGAGGCGGACGCGCGAGGCAGCCTCGTCGATCAGGTCGATCGCCTTATCGGGCAGGAAGCGGTCCGGAATATAGCGCGCGGCCAGTTCGGCCGCCGCCTTGAGCGCCTCGTCTGTAATCGTCAGCCGATGGTGCTGCTCGTAGCGGTCCTTGATCCCACGCAGGATCTCGATGGTCTCTTCGACCGTCGGCTCCTCGACCAGCACCGGCTGGAAGCGCCGCTCCAGGGCGGCATCTCGCTCGATGTACTTGCGGTACTCATCGAGGGTGGTCGCGCCGATGCACTGCAGTTCACCGCGCGCGAGCGAGGGCTTGAGGATGTTGGCGGCATCAACAGCCCCCTCAGCCGCGCCCGCACCGACCAGGGTGTGCAGCTCATCGATGAAGAGCATGCAGTTACCGGAGGTGCGGATCTCTTCGATGACCTTCTTCAGCCGCTCCTCGAACTCGCCGCGGTACTTGGTGCCCGCAACCAGCGAGCCGATGTCGAGGGTGAGCAACCGCTTGCCCAGCAGGGTCTCAGGCACATCGCCGTTGACGATCCGCTGGGCGAGCCCTTCGGCGATCGCCGTCTTGCCCACCCCAGGCTCGCCGATCAGCACGGGGTTATTCTTGGTCCGACGAGAGAGGATCTGGATGACCCGCTCGATCTCCTTCTGACGACCGATGACCGGGTCCAGCTTGTTGGCCCGGGCCGCAGCCGTCAGGTCCATGCCGAGCTGGTCGATGGTCGGCGTCCGCGCCGGGCTGCGCATCTCGGGGTGCGATTGCGGCATCGACTGGCTGAGCACGCGGATCGTCTCGGCACGGACGCGCTCCAGGTTGACCCCGAGGCTCTCCAGCACGCCAGCGGCAATCCCCTCTCCCTCACGGACGAGCCCCAGGAGCAGGTGCTCAGTGCCGATGTAGTGGTGGTTGAGGCGGCGCGCCTCATCGACGGCTAGTTCGATGACCTTCTTGGCCCGCGGGGTCAGTCCGATTTCGCCGAGCACCATCCGATCGCCCCGGCCGATGATGAACTCCACCGCCGACCGGACCTTGTTCAGCTCGACCCCGAGGTTGGCGAGCACCTTGGCGGCGACGCCATCCCCCTCCCGCACCAGGCCAAGCAGCAGGTGCTCCGTGCCAATGTAGTTATGGTTGAACCGCTGCGCTTCTTCCTGAGCAAGGGTCAAGACTTTCCGCGCGCGTTCGGTGAATTTATCAAAGCGGTCAGCCATTGCCGCCTGCTCCATGCTGGGCGCTCGTGGCGCCCGTTGCGAATTGCTGCTCCCGCCGTCCCAGCGGGCTAGCCTTCCTCGCGCCGACCGTGGAAGACATCCTCACCCAGGTCTTCGATCGCCTGTCGGAGGCTGAGGCCCAGCCGATGCCGCTCGGGCTCGATCTTGACCACCTTTAAGGTAAGGACATCCCCCTCGCGGACCACCTCGCGGGGGTGGGTGATCCGCCGGTCGCTCAACTCGGAGACGTGGATCAAACCCTCGATCCCCTCCTCGAGCCGGGCGAACGCCCCGAACGACGTGAGCTTTGTAATTTTACCAGTTACGAGCTGCCCCAGGGAATACCTTCCCGTCACCCGCTGCCAGGGCTCCACCTGCGCCCGCCGGAGGCTCAGCCCGATCTTCTTCGTCTCCGGGTCGACGCTCATGACGTAGACGTTCACTTCGTCTCCCGGCTTGACGACCTCGCTCGGGTGCTCCACCCGGTCCCAGGATAGCTCCGAGAGATGGATTAACCCATCCGCCCCACCCAGGTCGACAAACGCGCCGAAGGCGGTGAGGCTGGTGATCACCCCGCGCCGGACATCGCCCGGCGCGAGCTCACCGAGCAGCCGCTCCTTCTGCTGGCTCCGCCACTCCTGCACCGCCGCCCGTTCTGAGAGGATGACCCGATTCCGTCGCCGGTTTAGCTCGACCACCTTCAGCCGCAGCGTCCGGCCCACCATCTCCTTCAAGCGGTCGTCGAACTGCCCTTCCGGCACACTCTCGGCCCGCAGCCCGACGACCTGGGAACTCGGCAGAAAGCCGCGTACTCCTTCGATCGCGACGATCAGGCCACCCTTGTTGTAGTCAACGACTTCCCCTTCGAAGATCTCCTGGCTCTCGAACAGGCGCTGGACCCGTCGCCAGCCCCGTTCGAGGCGTGCCCGGTCGATCGAGAGGAGAGCACCGCCGCTCACATCCTCCGGCTGGAGGACGTACACCAGCACGCTCTCACCCACCTGGACCGGCTCGCTCGCCAGTGACGTCGCCTCGCTGGCCGGCACATACCCTTCCGACTTGCCACCGATGTCGACGAGCAGGCCGTCTCGCTCGATAGCAACGACCGTCCCCTCGATGACCTCCCCCCGCCGGAGCGCAGGGTAGCCCAAGCGCTCCTCAGCGCCCAACAGGTCCTGCATCGTGAGACCGTTGTCGTCGGTCGAGTTGCCCGGAAAGCTGCGTGTGAAAGTCACCGCTACCCTGAATCTCCGTCCCACCATTCCAAGTGGGACTTGCCCCAGTATACATCCCTGCTCAGGAATGCGCCAAGCTTCCGTTACCCTGCCGCGCGCCGGCACGCGCTCGCCCTCCGCTTGCCTGGCTCGCTTCCTACGAGGTTTTTCGGTACCCCGGTAACAAGAATGGAGGCTTGACAAGCCCCCGGCTGCTCCCTAGCATTACGCTCGCTAGCCTGGCCGCTCGGTGGTAGTGGCTGGGCGAGACGATGCGCCGAAGCAGGAGGCCGATGAGCTGGTGGCGCCCGCTCACCCTGATGCTCGTTGCGGTGACGCTCGTCCCCCTCAGCTTGTTGACTGCTGAGCGCGCCCACGGCGCCCCCCCACGCGACTTTGCTGTCCTCAACGGCTACTTCTACTCCCAGGCGAACGGGGATGAGCAGAGCCCCTATGGCTTCACGATCTCGGATAACGGGGGCGACCTCTTCTACAGTGAGTTCCGGCGCTACGGCGGTGTGGCGGTGCTGGGATATCCCATCTCGCGCCGCTTTCTCCTGGATGGCTTCCCGTCTCAGGCGTTCCAGAAGGGGATCCTCCAGTGGCGGAAGAACGAAGGGCGGGCAGTCTTTGTCAATGTCTTCGATAAATTGAGTGAGGCTGGCTACGACGACTGGCTGCGGACGGTGCGGCTGGTACCGAACAAGACCATCCCGGAAGAGGCGAAGGGAGTGCCGTTCGAGCAGATCATCGTCGCTCGCCAGGCGGTCCTCAACGACAACCCTCAGATCCGCGCGGCGTACTTCGCGGTGAGGGACCCCATCCTCCAGTATGGCCTGCCGACCTCGCGCATCGAGGACCTGGGCCCGGTGCTGGTGGTCCGCCTGCAGCGAGCGGTTATCCAACTCTGGAAGACCGACCAGCCCTGGGCAAAGGCGGGCCAGGTGACGATCGCTAACGGGGGTGATGTCTTCAAAGAGGCCGGTCTCATTCCCGGCAGTGCGGGCACCCCCCACCCCGCGCCCGGCTACGAGAATGAGGGGCCCGCGCCCGTCCTGAAGGCCCCCGTGGCCCCCCCGCAGTTACAGGGGGGGGTTTTTTAGCTTCCCAAACCCCCCGCCCC
>JAILZB010000061.1 GCA_023512725.1 Chloroflexota bacterium
GAGATATTCAGGGCGAGCCGGTAGAGCGTCGCGATCAGCAGCAGCGATGGGAACGACGAGAACTGCAGCGTCTGCTGGGTGTACATCGCCACCAGCAGGATGGTGAGGGCCGTCGCGATGTTGAGGATGATCAGGAGATCGAGCAGCAGCTCGGGCAGCGGGATGATCAGCATCGCGACGATGAAGACAACTGCAACCGCCAGCACCACGTCGCTGTTGGCGGCCAGCCGGCGCAGCCCGCCGGGGGCAGAGGCGACGGTCATCGCTGCCCTCGCAAGCGGTAGATGTAGGCCAGCACCTCCGCCACCGCCTGGTACAGCTCCGAGGGGATCTCGGCATCCAGCTCAACGGTGGTGTAGAGGAGGCGAGCGAGCGCAACGTTCTCGACGCAGGGGACGCCATGCTCGGCTGCCACCCGCTTGATCTGGAGGGCGATCAGGTCGACCCCCTTGGCGACCAGGCGGGGGGCACGGTCGTTCACGGCATCGTAGGCGAGGGCGGCGGCGTAGTGGGTCGGATTGGTGATCACGACGGTCGCCTTGGGGACCTTCGCCATCATCCGCCCCGAGGCGATCTGCCGCTGGATCCGCTTGATCCGGCTCTTGATCTCGGGATTGCCTTCCTGCTGCTTGACTTCCTGCTTGACCTCTTCTCGGGTCATCCGCAGGCTCTTTTCATACTCGAAGCGCTGGTAGGCGTAGTCGAACGCGGCCAGGATGAGGTAGGCAAGGCCACTCTTAAGCGCGAGCTCACCTCCAATGCTGGCGATAACTGTGCTTGCTGCTAGTGGGGGAAGGGCAAGCGTGGTGATGATGGTGGTGGCATGCTCCGCGAGCACACTGGCGCCGACGAGGCCGACGATCAGCACCTTGGTGAGCGCCTTACCCAGCTCGACGAGGCCGCGGGCCGAGAACAGACGCTGCAGGCCGAGCAGGGGGTTCAGGCGTGAGAGCTGGGGCGAGACGGCCTTGAGGGAGAAGAGCAGCCCCACCTGCCCCAACCCTGCCGCCAGCGAGACCGCTACCGAGCCGAGCAAGAGCGGCGCCACAAGCACAAGACTCTGCAGCGCGACCCGCCAGGCAAACGGTTGGAGTTCGGGCAGGGTGAGTGGCCGGGTGCTGGTCGCCATCGCCTCGCGAAAGATCGCCGCCGTCCCGTTCAGGAAGGCACCGCCCGTCTGCTGGACGATGAGGAGGGTGGCCAGCAGTGTGAGCGCGACCGTCAGGTCGAGGCTCTTGCCGACCTGGCCTTCCTGGCGGGCCTCACGCCGTCGGCGGGGGGTTGCCGCTTCGGTCCGTTCGCCCGCCATCAGCGCACCACCATTGCTGCCTGGGCAGTCATCGTCCGGAAGGTGCCATCCAGGGAGGCCGCGAAGGCCGGCAGCGTGACCAGGGCCACCACCACCCCGACGATCACCTTTAGGGGCAGGGAGAGCGCAAAGACGTTCATCTGGGGGGCCGCCCGCGCGAGCACCCCGAGCGCCACATCGGTCAGGAGGAGCGCCCCGGTTACCGGCAGCGCAATTTGGAAGGCCACCATCCAAAGCTCGGCTGCGAGCACGAGGAGGCGCCCGGTGGCTGGTTCGGGCGCAAGGTTCATCCCCACGAGCGGGATGAGTTCAACGGTGCGTCGCAGGGCTGCGATCAGCCAGTGGTGGCCCGAGAGGGTGAGAAAGACCATCGTGGCAAAGAGGGTGTAGAAGGTCTCAAGGGTGTTGGCCGCCCCTTCGAACATCGGGTCGATGATCTGGGAGAGGCCAAAGCCAATCTGCGCTCCCATCAGCCCGGCGCCGGTCTGGATTGCGGCGAAGACCAGCGTGGCAGCAAAGCCGAGGGCCAGCCCGACCACCAGGTTGAGCAGCAGCGCCCCCGTGAAGGACAAGAGTTCCCCGGGGAGGCCAGCGGGGGGAACGGTGCCCGGCGGGAAGAGCACCACGGCAAGCACCAGCGCGAACCCCGCTTTGACTAGCGGGGGTACGGCCCGGCTGCTGTAGATCGGCGAGGCGACCATCAGCCCACTGACCCGCGCCAGCACGAGCCCGAGACCCATCACGTAAGCCATCACCCCCTCGGGCAGGATCACCGCACCAGCTCCGGCAAGCGGGCGAGCAGTCCGCTGGTGTAGCTCACCAAGGTCGCGACCATCCACGGGCCAAGCAGCGCCACGGTGGCAAAGACCGCCAGGATCTTCGGCACGTAGGCCAGCGTCATCTCATTCACCTGGGTGGCGGCCTGGAAGATGGACACCACCACCCCCACCAGCAATCCCACCAGCAGGACCGGCCCTCCGATCAGCAGGGTGAGCTGGAGTGCCTCGCGTCCGGCTTGCAGCACCAGCGCATCGCTCACGCCATCCTCCTAACTAAAGCTCGCCACCAGCGAGCGGGTGATGAGGTACCACCCATCGGCCAGCACAAACAGCAGCACCTTGAACGGTAGCGAGATAAGCGAAGGCGGCAGCATCATCATGCCCATCGACATCAGGCTGCTGGAGACCACCAGGTCGATGACCAGGAAGGGGATGAAGATGAAGAACCCCATCTGGAAGGCGGTACGGAGCTCACTGATGACGAAAGCCGGCACGACGATCTGGAGGCCGAGATCGTCCGGGCTGCGTGGTCGCTCGACCCTGGCTAGCTCGGTGAAGAGGGTAAGGTCCTTCTCGCGGGTCTGCTTCAGCATGAAGGTCCGGAGCGGCCCGACCGCCCGCGCAATCGCCTCGCTCTGACTGATCTGCCCTTTGCTGTAGGGCTCGAGCGCCACCGCGTTGATTTCGGCGAAGACCGGCGCCATGGTGAAGAAGGTGAGAAAGAGCGCCAGCCCGATCAGGACCTGGTTGGGGGGCAGTTGAGGCACGCCGATGGCGCTCCGCACGAAGCCGAGCACCACGATCGTCCGCGTGAAGGACGTCACCATGATCAGCAGGGCGGGGGCGAGCGCCAGCACCGTCAGGAGCAGCAGGATCTGCAGCCCGGTGGTCGCATCGGCCGGCCGGGTCGACTGCCCCATTTCAACGGTGACCTTCAGCGTTGGCGCTCCTTCCCCGCTCACGCCGACGCAGCCAGAGAGAACGAGCATCACCCCGAGCAGGAGGACACTCGTGGCCAGCCAACGTCGGAGGGAACAGCTGGCCAGCCGCCCAGCGCGACCTGGAGAGCAGGCAGCAGTCGTCACGGGCGCTCCTCCCTCGCCCGCTCGAGAGCAGCCGCGAAAGTGGGGGAAAGGTCCAGCCGCGTGAGGGTCGTGATCTGCGTGGGAGTGGCACCCAGCAGCAGGGTCTGGTCGCCGACCTGCACCAGATAGAGCGTCCGGTTCTGGGCAAGGGGGGTCACTTCCAGCACCTCGACACTGCGTCGGCGTCCGCTCACGGCCACGCGCGCTTGCATCGCCCGCAGCAGGAGAGCGCAAGTCCAGATCAGCACGAGGACCAGCAGCAGTTTGGCACCGAGGTCAAGCGCCGTGAGCAGGCCGCTCTCCTCTCCCGAGTGGTCTGCTACGCTGCGCAGCGCCACCAGGCAGGCAACGAGCACAGCGAGCGCACCGACCAGCGAGCGATGCCAGGGTGAAAGCTGGCGCCAGCGCTCGTTCAGACGCGCAAACAAGCTGACCGTTGGCCGGGCGTTCACGGCCACCAGTCTAGGCAGGCGGCGGAGTGGCCACTAGAGCCGATCGTCGGGAAATCAGCCCGCGGCTGGTCCCGCCTGGTCCCAAGCGCGCGTCCCCAGTCCTACAGGAAACCCCTATCCAGAAGACGCTACGATCCTGCTGATGGCTAGGTTCGATGAGCAGCAGCTCACGGCGACGATCGCAGCCGCCGCGAGCTGGCTCCTGCGCGAGTTCGCCACCCCGCTCCGCCCTCCCCAGCGTGAACAGGTTCGGGCTGCGCTGCAGGCAGGCTATTTGTATGGCGACCACGATGCCGGTGATCCCGACCTGCTGGCGGTCGGTGCTGCCTATACCGATGCCTCAGAGCGGCTCGGACGGGTGCCGGTGATCGTGCGGCGACTGGGGCCGGCAGCCTACGGGGTGATGGTCGGGCTTGACCTGCCACTCCCTCCCTCCCTGGCGGCCGCGGTACACGAACTCGGTGGGACAGTCAGCGAGGAGGGGGTCGCCTTCCTGGTGCGCTCCCGGGAGGAAGCCGAAGCGCTGCTCCCTGCCTGCCAGCGTCTCTACGAGCAGCAGCACGGCCAGGGTGAGCGTTCCTCTCCTCGCTGAGCAGTGTGGTGCCCTATACTGCTGGTAGCCTTTCCCGCCGACCGGGAGGGCAGCATCACGCGAGACCATCGAGGGAGAGCATGACCACGACGCCGCACTGGGAGGAGCTCGTCGAGGGGCAGGAGTTGCCACCGCTGATCAAGCCTCCGTTGACCACGCGGCAGCTCGTCATGTTTGCTGGCGCCTCTTACGACTTCTACGAAATCCACTACGACAAGGACTTCGCGCGCGCCCACGGCCTGGAGAATGTCATTGCCCATGGCCTGCTGAAGATGGCCTTCCTCGGCCAGTTCGTCACCAGCTGGATGGGGCCGAACAGTGAAGTGCGCGCCCTCCGCTGTCAGTACCGGGGGATGGATTTCCCGGGCGATGTCATCACCGTCCGCGGTCGGATCACGCGCAAGTACGAGCAGGACGGGCAGAAGCTCATCGACCTCGAAGTGTGGACGGAGAACCAGCGCGGCGAGCGCACCACCCCTGGCTCGGCCACCGTGGCGCTGGTGCCCTGACCCCACCGGTGGCCGGTCATCTTCCTCCCTGACCTTCGAGGATCTCACCCCAGCGAGAGAAAGCAGCACCCATGACCCTCAACGACCTGACGCTTCGTCAAGCGACCGTGAGCGTGCTCGGCGACCTGCGCAGCGCCCAGCTGGCCGGGCACGACCTCCGCCACGTTGACCTCCACGGGCGCGACCTGCGTGGCGCCCAGCTGGCTGGTGCCTGCCTGGCGGGCGCTGACCTGACCGGTGCCATCCTGGACGAGGCCGACCTGAGCGAGGCTGACCTCGCGGGGGCACGCCTGGTAGGGGCGAGCCTGCGCGGGGCCAACCTGACCCGCGCACGCCTGCTCGGGGCGGACCTCCGTGCGAGCACGCTGGTTCGGCTGGTCGCGACCCAGGCAGACTTTTCCGGGGCGCGCCTGCCACGGGTGCGGATCGCCCACGCCTCCTGTGAAGGTGCGAGCTTCGTTGGTGCCATGCTGACGGGGGCAAGCTTTCAGGATGTCCTCCTCCGGGGCGCGGTGTTCGCCCGGGCCTGCCTGCGCCAGGCTCGCTTCGAGGCCCGGCTGCTCCCGGCCATGCCGGCCCGCGTCGCCTTTCGCCCGGGGCGGCTGCCCGAGCGAGCACCGTACCGCGTACTGCCGCTCGACTTGAGCGGGGTGTCCTTCGTCGGGGCCGACCTGACGGGCACCACCTTTCGTGGCTGCTCGCTCGAATGGGCCGACCTCCGCCAGGCCCGCTTCGACGGCGCGCGCTTCCTCCGCCCCGAATGGGCCGACTGGGATGGAGTTGCACCGACGGTGCGCACCTGCCGCCTCTTCGGGGCTGACCTGTGCGGTGCCTCGTTCGCGGGCGCAACCCTCGCCGCCATCGACCTGACCGGCGCCTGCTACGACCCGGCAGCGCTAGCCCGGGCCGCTACGGTCGACCCCACCTGGTTGCGTCCCTGAGCGCTGGCGCGGCAGGCCGTATCCTTCCCCTGTGGACCTCCAGCGGCTGTTCTGGAGCTGGGAGCTGGTGCCAGCGCTCGTGCGGCCACACGCGCCAGCCGCTGGCACCCTCTTGGCCGTCGCTTGCCGACCGATCGCCACCGACCGCCGTCGCGATGGGGTGCTGGTCGTCGTCGTTGGCTGCTGGCTTCCAGGCTACCAGCGCACTGTGGCGGATGCCGGCGTCCGAGCCCTCCTGACTAACGCCGTCGCGACAGCAGTGGGAGAGCCCGTGCGCCTGGAGCTGGTGGACTGGCCGGCCGGGATGCTCCCCCCACAGTCGCCGGAAGCGCGCGCGGCCGAGCAGGCAATCGCCACCCTGGCCGACCCACCACCCGTTCTCGCCCCACCGGCGCCCACTGCTCGCCAGCGCCTCTCGCCCGCGCTGCAAGCCGAGCTGGCAAAGTGCGAATCCGTGTTGGAACGGCTGCTGTTCACGCAGCTGGTCGAACAGGGGCTGAACCCGCGCTGTCAGTACCGCCTAGGCGAGTTGCGGCTCGATTTCGCCTTCCCTTCCGCTCGTCTCGGCCTTGATATCGACGGGTGGGAGCGCCGCGCTGGCCCCCTGAGTGAGCGTGAAGCCAAACTCCGCGGCCACGGCTGGCGCTTGCTCTGGTGCTTTGGCCGCGAGGTCGCTGAAAACGCGCCCGCCATCGCCCGGCGCGTGGTGCAGCTGCTGGGAGGTCAGCGTTAGGAAGGCTGGCCCGGGAGCGGGGTGCCCCCCCCCTCCGGCCAGGTGTACTCCCGCGCAGCCGGCTCCTGCCAGCCCAGCCGGTCGAGCAGGGCGGTGAGCTGCTCCTCGCTCGAGAAGTGGATGACCAGGCGGCCACCGCGGCGACCACGCGCCAGGTCCACCCGCGTCCCCAGTAGCTCGCGCAGGCGCCCGGCGAGCGCTCGCCATTCGCTCTCCGGCTCGGCGGGCAGACGCGGCGGACGCGCTGGGCGGCGGACCTCCCGTTCCAGTCGTCGCACCGTCCAGCCCTCAGTGGCTGCCCGCTGGGCGAGCGCCACCAGCTGCACTTCATCCTCGACCGCCAGCAGGGCGCGGGCGTGGCCAGCGCTGAGCAGACCGCGCGCAAGCAGCGCTTTCACCGCCGGGGGCAGCCGCAAGAGGCGCAGGGCATTGGCCACCGCAGGCCGCGAGCGCGCGACCTGCTCGGCGATCTGCTCCTGCGTCAGCCCGAACTCCTCAACCAGCTGGCGGAAGGCAGCCGCTTCTTCCAGGGGAGAAAGGTCAGCGCGCTGGAGGTTCTCGATCAGCGCCCAGAGCAGCTGCTGCCGATCAGTCGCATCCTTGACGACCACCGGCACGCGGGTCAGCCCAGCCAGCCGCGCGGCTTGCCAGCGACGCTCTCCGGCGATCAGCTGGTAGGTTGGCGGTGCGCCCGCCGGCCCGGGCACTTCGGCAACGATCAGCGGCTGGAGCACCCCGTGCTGGCGGATGCTCTCCGCCAGTTCCGCGAGCAGTTCAGGGTCCTGCTGCTCTCGCGGCTGGCGTGGGTTCGGGGTGATCAGGTCGATATCGACCTCGCGGAGCTGAGTGGTTGCGGTCGGGAGGAGCGCGGCCAGCCCCCGCCCGAGCCCGCCCTTCGGTTTCATGCTACCCCTCCAGCCGCGCCTTCTAGCCGTGCGAGCAGCTCCTGCGCCAGCGCCGAGTAGGCTGCCGCCCCCCGACTGGTCGGGTCGTATTCCAGGATAGTCTGGCCGTAGCTCGGCGCCTCGCCAAGCCGAATGCTCCGCGGGATCGCGCTGGCAAAGGTCGCTGGGAAGTGCCGTCGCACTTCGGCAGCAACCTGCTGGGAGAGGTTCGTCCGGCTATCGTACATCGTGAGCAGTAGCCCCGCCAGCCGCAGCGCCGGGTTCGCACGGCTCCGGACGAGGTCGATCGTGGTCAGGAGCTGGGCGAGCCCTTCCAGGGCCAGGTACTCGCACTGCACGGGCACGACCACCGCATCCGCCGCAACGAGGGCGTTGACCGTCAGCACCCCGAGCGAGGGCGGGCAATCCAGCATGACGATATCCCAGCGGTGCGCCAGGGGGCGGAGCACGTCGCGCAGCCGGGTCTCGAACTGCCCTCCTTCTACCAGCTCGACCTCGGCCCCGGCCAGGACCGCTGAGGAGGGAGCCAGCTCCAGCCCCTCGATGCTGGTGCGGAGCACGATCTCTTCGAGAGCGAGGGCACCGCTGAGCACTTCGTAGAGCGTCCGCCCGGCGACCTGCGGCCGGCTCAGCCCCAGTGCGGTGGTCGCGTTCGCCTGGGGGTCGCAATCGACGACGAGGACATTCCGCCCCAAGCGAGCAAGGTAAGCTCCCAGATTGACCGCGGTGGTCGTCTTGCCCACCCCACCCTTCTGGTTAGCAATGGCCAGGATCACCGCTGTTCCTGCCGCAGGTCGGCCAGATCAGCCCGCGTCAGCCAGCCATCCGTCGCCACGGCCCGGGCAGCGACCTGGCTCGCAAAGTGCGCCGCTGCCAGGGGGTCGTTCGATTCCGCCAGCCGGATGGCGAGCGCAGTGGCGAAGACATCCCCCGCCCCGGTCGGCGAGCGCTCGTCCACCGGCACTGCTGGGATGGCGTGGGCCTCACCCTCCCAGAAGAGTGTCGCGCCCGCCCGCCCGCGGGTCAGCACGAACGCCACCGCGGGCTGGCAGTAGGCCGCTGCAGCCACCTCCTCCCCCCCGAAGTCCTCCCACGAGGCGGTGAGCGCCCGCGCTCCCGGTACCGTGAGCGGCGGGGTGAGCCGTGGCGAGATGTTCCCCTGGGCGTCCCACTGGCGCAACCAGCCCTGCAGGCATGCCACCACAAGGCTGCGTGGGAAGGCTGCTGCCAGTGCGGGGGCGAACTCCTGGCAGATCGGGGCGAGCAGCACGATCGGCGCGTCGCGCCACGCCCGGGGGATATCCTCCAGGTCAAGCTCGGCGGCACGGGCGAGCAAGCGCTGGCGGCGCCCGGTGGGAGTCTCGCGATTCTCGAAGATGGTGGTCACTGCTGGTTTCACCTTCAGCAGGCCAGGAAGCTGGCCGGTTAGGTCACGCACGTCGCCACTGGTGACTACCGCGGGCATCCGCCCGAGGGCGTAGGCCGTGCGCGCAGCAAACGCCACGCCGCCACCGAGCGTCCACCCTCCGGGCACCAGGTCGCGGGCGGCGTGCCCAAGCGCCAGAACCTCCGGGCCAGCCATCGACCGCAGCGGATTATGGCGGCTGCTCGCCCCGCCCGCAATGCAGTCCGTTCCCCACCCAGCAGCGTTCGTCCGCCCCCGGAGCAGCACCAGCCTTCCTGCTCAGGCGCGGTCAGCCGCGTTGCCTGCCCAGCCGGCCGGCGCTCCCCGCTCCCCGCGCGAGCGGCATTCCACAATTCAAGGACAACCCGATCTGGGCCCAGATCCCCCACTCCACGCGCGAGCGGCATTCCATGTTAAGATGGGGCACACGACCGGCGGAGGCGAGGACCAGACGATGCCAGAGATGAGTGACGTGGCGCGGCTGCGCGACCTGCTGCGCGAGGTGGCAGAGACGCTCGAGATCGAGCCGCCGGAGGAAGAGGAAGGGGAGTTCACCCTCGACTATCCCTTTGAGGGTGGGGGGAGCAAGGCCGTCTCGATTTTCCTCGAAGAGGAAGAGGGTGAGCCCTGGACCATGGTCTACAGTGTCTTCGGCCGGCTGGCGGACCTCGACCCGGTTGACCTGCTCTCGCGCAACTTCAGCCCGGGCTACACCTTCATCGCCGCCGACGAGGGCGACGCAATGGTGATGGCCTCCTATCCACTGGACGACCTCGATGCCGAAAGCCTAGAGGCGCTGGTCGGCGATGTTGCCGCCTGGGCACAGGCGCTGCGCGAAGAGTTCGCCTCGGATGTCGAGTAGCCTGTGGGCGATGGCCACTGGGTCCGCCTCGGGCGCCAGGTCCTCCATCAGGACCGCTTTCGCCGCTTTTATCTCGATACTGTGCGGCTTCCGAGCGGCGAGGTGGTGACCTACAGCTGGGCGGAGACCCTCGAAGCGGCGTTCGTTACCCCCCTGACCGACCGCGGAGAGATCATTCTCATCCGTCAGTACCGCTATCCGGTCGACTGCTGGCTCTGGGAAGTCCCGGCCGGCCGGCTCGAAGGCGAGAGCGGCGAGGCAGCCGCTCGCCGCGAACTGCGCGAGGAGGTCGGTGGCACCGCCCGCGAGCTGCTGTACCTCGGCCAGTTCTTCAGCGCCGCTGCCCACCTGCGCTTGCGCTGCAACACCTACCTGGCGCTGGGCGTCACGCTCACCAGCCCGACCGAGCACGAGAATACCGAACTGCTCGAAGTTCATTGCCTGCCCGCTGAGGAGGCACTTGCCCTCGCGCGCCGGGCCGAAGAGTTTGAGGGGCAGAGCGCGCTGGCCGTTCTGATGGCCGAGCCATTGATCCGGACGAGGCTGGGGCGGTGAGCTGGCGCCCGCCCAACTCGGGTGCCCCGGCGCCCCGTTTCTCAACGCTCGCGACCGTGCTGCGGCGGGATGCTCGGGTTCGCGTCGGGACCCCCGAGGAGGTGGTAGCCCGGGCTCAGCAGGCCGAGCGCGTCGGCTTCGACCAGGTCTGCCTGGCCGACCTCGGCTACGCCGCGATCTTGCCGGCCGTCACCCTCGTCGCCGTCCGGACGGAGCGGGTCGCCATCAGCACACGGGTCATGGGGGTGTTCACCCACTCACCCACCCTCTTCGCCTCGGCTGCGTCCTGGCTGCACCACATCTCAGGGGGGCGGTTCTCGCTCGGGCTTGGCGCCAGCCTCAAGTCGATCGTGGAAGGGATTCACGGTGGGGTCTTCCACCAGCCGGTGGCCCGCATGCGCGATACCCTCAAGCTGTACCACGCGCTCTATGGGGAAGCGGTGCCGGGCGCCCACCGCCAGCCGGATGGCAGCGTTGCTTATCACGGGGAGACCCTCCGGGTTGAGCGCGCGCTCCTCGACCTGCCGGTGGCAGGCCCGCGCCCGCGGGTGCTGGTCGCGGCGAGCGGCCCACGCATGCTCCAGGTGGCGGGCGCCTGGGCCGATGGCGCCATTCTCGAGTACACCACGCCAGGCTACCTGCGCTGGGCCTGGGAGCAGATCGCGGCGGGCGCCGCTGCAACCGGCCGGTCGCTCGCCACCTTCGAGCTGTGCGCCGAGACCACCTTCCACACCGAGGTCGAGGACCCCGCCCTCCAGGCACGTCAGCAGAGCTGGCTGACCGCCCTGCTCAACCACTGCCTTTGGCCCCAGTTCGACCATCTCTGGGAGCCGGCCGACCTGCTACCCGCTGCCCGCGCCGCCCGGCGCGCGCTGGAGCGAGGGGATCGCGCTGAGGCCGAACGGCTGGCCCAGCAGGAGATCATCCCGCAGATCGCCGTCAGTGGCCCGCGTGCCACTGCCCCCGCGCGCTTCCGCCAGTGGTGCGCCGAGCGCCGTGCACTTGGTGTCACCACCTTCGCCGTGCCACTCGAGATGGACGCCTTCGTGGGGCTCACGCCACCAGCTGCCCGCCAGTTCGCGCTCGGCCAGGAGGTCCACCGCCCATGAGCGAGGCACCGCGCTTTGCGATGATGGCTAACCCCATGCCGACCCCCAACCGCCCCACCGTGATCGCAGAGGTGATCGCCCGGGCCCGCCGTGCCGAAGCCGAAGGGTTCGACACGGTCTCGGTCGCTGACTGGGCCGTCTCCGACCCGTTCCCGTTGCTGGCCGTGCTAGCCCGCGAGACCGAGCGCACCGCGCTCATGACCCGCGTCGTCGCCAACCCGACCCGCAGCCCCGTTCTGCTTGCCTCGGCCACCGCGTGGATTGACGCACTCTCCGGCGGGCGGTTCACCCTGGGGCTCGGGGCGAGCATCCCAGGGATCGTCACGCGGCGCCACGGCTTGCCGTTCGACCGCCCGGCCAGCCGGATGGAGGATAGCCTGACGATCATCCGCGCCCTCCTCGGTGACCCTCCGCCCGGGGTAGCCCGCAACCCGGATGGCTCCTTCCGTTACCCGGGCAAGGTGATCCGCGTCGAACGTGCCGCGATCGACCTGGCACCGATCCGACGCCCACCGATCGTGATCGCCGCCGCTGGGCCGCGGATGCTCCAGCTTGCCGGCCGCCTCGCTGACGGCATTATTCTGGAGCTGACCACTCCGGGCTTCGTCCGGTGGTGCCTGGAGCACGTGCGGGCGGGAGCCGCCGCCGCTGGTCGCACCCTCGACCAGTTCGAGATCATCACCCAACCGTCGATCCTCCTTGATCCGACCACCCCCGAGCGACGGCTCCGCTGGGAGAACGCCCTGAACTTCTATATCAACCATTGCATCTACCCGGAGTTCGAGCGGCTCTGGGAAGCCTCCGGCCTGCTGAGCGAAGCGCTAGCCATCCGCGCCGCTGCCACCGCTGGCGACCGCGCGCGGGCCGAGCGGTTGCTGATCGAGACGATCTACCCTCACCTGGCAGTTACTGGAAGTGGCAGGCACGCCGTGACCGCTTTCTGGCGTTGGTTGGAAGAGCATTGCGCCGCGGGCGTCACGACGGTCGGCCTCCCCCTCGAGATCGGCGAGCTCCTCGGGGTCTCGCTCGCGGAGGTCAAGCGTCGCTTCACCGCGCTCGGGCGGGCTAGCGCCGGCCCACCGCGATGAAGTAACGGCTCTGGGGGCGTGGCGGGCCAGCGACGGCAGCCGCCCGGTCGGCAAGGTCGAGGGTACCACGCGGCACCGGCGGAAGAGCGGGCGCGGTGTAGGTGAGCAGCACCCTCCCGGCCGATGACTGACCGTACAGCCCTTCAATGACCAGCCGGTCAGCCAGGAGGTCGTGGAACTCTCCCAGGGCAAGGAGCGGGTCGGCGAGTGGGATGGCCTCCGCCAAGCGGTTCCCTGGCCACCAGCCGGCATTCGCTACCGCCAGGAGCACCCGCCCACCGGGTCGTAGCACCCGCACCACGCTATCGAGAAAGGCTGGCCAGTTGTTCACCCGGTCGAGCCGGGAGAAGGCAGTCACGAGGTCAAAGGCTGCCGGCGCAAGCATCTCGACCATAGGCCCACCGACTGCAAAGCGGATAGACGGACGCGCGAAGCGGCGCGCGGCGCGCCGGACTGCCTGAGGCAGCGGGTCGAGGGCGACCACTTCTCCAGCGGTCTCCAGCAGTGCTGCCAGGCCCCATCCCTCCCGGCAGCCGAGGACGAGCACGCGAGCGCCCGCGGCGTAGGGCCGGGCAAAGCGATAGCGAGCGGCGAGCTCTCGCTGGAAGCCACTGACCACCCGCAGGCGCAGTTCAACTCGACGGCGGTCCTGCTGGTTCATCACTCTCCCCATGGCCTCGGTACCCCTGGCCACCGCAGGTGGCCTGCCCCTCCACCGAGGTGTCCCTATCCTCTTCGGAACCCGGCTGCTCACGCAAGAGCAACGGTCGCTTCCCGGTACAAAATAGCAGGCAGCCTGGCAAGGGGAGCTAGGAGCGCGGGCGGCGTGGGTGTTGGCGACGGGTGGCACCAACGTTCTGCTGGGCGTGTCGCTCGCTGAGAGCCCGGGCAAGGGCAACCTGGCGCGCCTGCTCTTCGATGGCGTCATCCAGCGGAGGAAGCTCCACCTCCTGGCCGCGGTAGGCCAGCGCTAACCGGATCAGCTCATCTGCCAGGCGGGGGTTCTTGGGGAGGAGCGCCCCGTGCAGGTAGGTTCCAAAGGCGTTGCGGTAGCGCGCGCCCTCGAAGCCATCCTGGCCGTTGTTCCCGTAGCCAGCGACCACCCGCCCCAGGGGCTGGACCCCCGGACCCAGGTACGTCCGGCCGCCGTGGTTCTCGAAGCCGACCAGCAGGTATCCCTCCCAGTCGACGGCAAGGTTGCCGACGCAGCGGGTCACCTCGGCGCCGGGGTGCTTCGTCACCAGGTCGAAGACCCCAACGCCTGGGATCGCGGGTCCACTCGCGGGCTGGTAGTAGCGGCCGAACAGCTGGTAGCTGCCACAGACCACGAGTGCGGGCATCCCCTGCTCGATGGCGGCCCGGATGGCCTCGCCCTTCGCGCCCACCAGGTCGGCTGCCACCAGGCGTTGCTCGCGGTCCTGGTCCCCTCCCGCGAAGACCAGGTCCACCGCTGCGGGGTCGAACGGTTCCCCCAACCCGATCGGGATCACCGTTGCCGCAATGCCGCGCCAACGCGCCCGCTGCAGGAGCGCAAGGATATTCCCACGGTCGCCGTAGAGGTTCATCGCCTCCGGGTAGAGATGACCGATCCGAAGCTTCATTGGCGCTCCCAGAAGCGCGCCCGTCCGGCACGCCGAGCGATGCGGGTATGCAGCTCCAGCAGCGCCGTGTAAGTGGGCAGGACGTAGAGAGTCCCCGTACCCTGGGCCAGTGCCCGGTCGAGTGCGCGCGCCGGGTCGGGCACGATGGTGACCGGCTGGGCGACGCCGGCATACTTCAAGCGCAGCGCCAGCTCGGCGGCACGGTCGCCACTCACGGTGAGCGCACCCGCGCGGCCAGCCAGCTGTTCGAAGTCCGCATCCCAGATCCAGGACACATCCCGGCCATCCGCAATGCGGTCGTTCAGGGCGAGGAGCAGCGCGGGGCAACGCTCTGCTGCCATCACCGTGCGGAGCGCTTGCGTGAAACCGGCCGGGTTCTTGACCAGCACCACCACCACGTTTCGGCCGGCAAGGGTGACCCGCTCGCCCCGGCCGAAGGCAGGCGTCGCCCGGCTGAGGGCCCGGCAGGCTACCGCCAGCGGCACCCCGAGCGCCAGGGCGGCTGCCAGCGCTCCAAGCGCGTTAGCGACGTTGTACACCCCGGGGAGAGGCAGGAAGAACTCCTGCTCCCGCTCTCCGTGAGCGACGCGCAGCGCCGTGCCGTGCCAGCCCTGGGGCTGGACGGCGACCGCCGCGACCTCCAGGGGTGGCCGCTGGTAGCTACAACGCGGGCAGGCGTAGTCCCCCAGGTGGGCAAACCAGACCGTCCGGAACACCAGCTGAGCGCCACAGCGCGGGCACCAGATCGAATCGGCGGGGCCTGGTTCGCTGGTGGCAATCGCCGGGTCGGCGATGCCGTACCGGACCACGCGCCCACCCGGCGGAGGCGGGAGCGCGCCAACGAGCGGGTCGTCAGCGTTCACGACGAGGGTGGCACCACCGGCTGCCGCGGCCAGTTCCTGCCAGCGAGCCGCCACCGTATCGAGTTCGGCGTAGCGGTCGAGCTGGTCGCGAAAAAGATTGGTGAAGACAACCACGCGCGGCTGGCAGCAGCGCGCCGCAATTGGCGCCACCGCTTCGTCCACTTCGAAGACGCCGATCGCACGGCGGCCGCCCGCCAGCGTGCCCTTCCAACTGGCAGCCGCTGCGATGGCAGCCGCCAACCCCCGCATCAGGTTGGCGCCTTCGGCGTTGTGGAGAGGGCGTAGCCCACCAGCGCGCAGCGCACCAGCGAGCAGGGTCGCGGTCGTCGTCTTCCCATTCGTGCCCGTGACGAGCACGACCCCCCGCCCCAGGCGACGGGCCTGCTCGGCGACCAGCTCCGGCGCCAGCCGCTCAGTGAGCAGGCCCGGCAGGGCAGTGCCTCCCCGACCAGCCAGCTGGAGGAGGCGCGCCGTCCCCCGGGCTGCGAGCACGGCAGCACGCTGACGGATGGTCCTCATGATGCGCTAACTCTAGCAGGCTTCCGCCCTGGTGGGACCCCCATCACCCCTCGCCGCGTACCCTATACTCGGTGACTACGCCGAGGAGGCAGGAATGACCGAGCGCGACTGGCCCGCCATCGAGCAGCGCCACTACATGCCGCTGCATCGCCGTCAGCCGGTGACGCTGGTCCGTGGCCGCGGCTGTGAAGTTTGGGACGACCGCGGCCGGCGCTACCTTGACCTGGTTGGCGGCTGGGCGGTGAATAGTGTCGGCCACTGTCACCCGACGGTCGTGGCGGCAGTCCAGCGCCAGGCCGCTGAGCTGATGATGACCTCGAACCAGTTCTACACCATCCCGCAGCTTGCGCTTGCCGAGCGGCTCGCCCGGCTCAGCGGGCTGGAGCGGGTCTACTTCCAGAATAGTGGCGCTGAGGCCAACGAGGGCGCGGTCAAGCTAGCACGGCGTTGGGGGAGTCAGCACCGAGGGGGTGCCTACGAGGTGATCACCGCCTGGCGCTCCTTCCACGGGCGGACGCTCGCGATGGTCGCGGCCACGGGGAAGCCTGCTTACCAGGAGCCGTTCCGCCCCTTGCCCGCGGGCTTTCGCCAAGTCGAGTTCAATGACCTGGCGGCACTGCGGGCGGCGATCAGGGAGGAGACTGTGGCAGTCATGCTGGAGCCAGTCCAAGGTGAAGGCGGGGTCTGGCCGGCAAGCGTTGAGTACCTGCAGGGCGTGCGTGCACTCTGCGACGAACTTGGCCTGCTACTCATCCTCGATGAGGTCCAGACTGGGATCGGCCGGACCGGCACCCTGTTCGCCTTCGAACGCTACGGCATCCGACCCGACATCCTCACCCTGGGCAAGGCGCTGGGGGGCGGCCTCCCGATCGGCGCGTTTCTCGCGCGCGAGGAGGTCGCGCATGCCTTCCGCCCGGGCGACCACGGCTCGACGTTCGGGGGGAATCCGGTCGTCTGCGCAGCTGGCCTCGCCACCTTGGAGGTCGTCGAGCGGGAGGAGCTGCCCGCCCGCGCAGCGCGCCTCGGCGAGTACTTCACTCAGCGGCTGCACGAGCTGGCGGCTCGCGTGCCGGTGGTCCGGGAGGTCCGGGGCGCCGGGCTGCTCCTCGCTCTCGAGTTCACGCAGGAATGGAGCGAGGCCGTAACCCGCCGGGCGCTTGAGCGCGGACTGTTGCTGAACGCGGTGACCCCCTCGGCCGTGCGCCTGATGCCGCCGCTGGTCATCCGCGAGCAGGAGATCGACGAAGCCGTGGCGGTGCTGGAGGCCGTGCTGGCCGAGCAGCTCGTCGCTGCGCCCTAGGCGGGCGCGATGGCCGCCTCCATCGGCACGGCTGCCTTCCCACCTGCCCTGCTCGCCCAGGCCAGCGACCGCCTCGGTGCCGCGGTGGTCCGCATCGAGCGGCTGCAGGGTGGCTTCACCGGTCAGCTGATCTGCCGCCTGAGCCTGGCGGATGGTCGGCGCGTCGTGCTGAAAAGCTCTGCCCCCGAGCCAGTCGCCTCGCTCCCCGGCCGGCTCTGGACTGACCTGTTCGCCCGCGAGATCTGGATGTACGAGCACCTCACCGCTGCAGCGCCCTGGCGACCGGTCTGCTACGGGAGCCTGGCAGCGGCGGGCTGGCTTGGCCTCTTGCTCGAAGACCTGAGCGACGCGCGCCGGCTCCCACCGTGGGATGACCTCGCCATCGACGCTGTCGCCGCGGCGCTGGCCGGGCTCCACCGCCTGCCTTGCCCACCCGACCTTCCCCCTGACCTGATCGAGCGGGTGGGGCCGCAGCGGTTCTGGGAGCGGCTGCGCCAGCGCGGGCGGGTGCGCGGCCATCTGCCCGCGGCATGCAGCACGACCGTCTGGTGGCACTGGTTCGAGCGCGCTCTGCCTCTGGCCGAACGGGCGTACCAGCAGCTCGAGCGCCCTGACCTGCGCCGGGGCTTGAACCATAACGACGTGCGCTCAGATAATGTGCTCCTCCACGCCGGTCGGGCGGTCTTCCTGGACTGGGGGCAGGTGATCTGGGATACGCCAGCGCGCGATAGCGTCTACTGGGCGCTCGGGGTCGAGCGCGAGAGTGGGCGCCCCGCCCCGCTTGTCCATCAACGGTATCTCGCCCACGCCCCGCACCCCGGAGAGGACGCGGTTCGCGGCGTGCTCGCCTTCTGGCTGGGCTACTTCGTCGACCGGCTCCAGGCGGGCGGGGAGTACACGGCGAACCAGCAGCTGCGTGCGGCGTACCTCGGCCCGGTCATCCGCTGGTTCGCCCTCGCCTTCGACCTGCCGCTCCCCGCGGAGCTCGCCCATGCCTGAGGTCCCGGCCGCGCTGATTGATGCCGCCGGGCGGATGCTCGGCGCGCCAGTTCAGGCGAGCGCACTTTCGACTGCGCCCTTCTCAGTGCGCCCGGTGCTCCGCCTGTTCCTTGCCGATGGCCGGACTGCCGTCCTCAAGACGGGTGCTCCCACCCCGGCGGAGTCTTCTTTCCGCTGGTGCGATCTGGTCGCGCGCGAAGCCTGGCTGTACGAGCAGGTCCCCCTGCCGTCAGCGCTCCGGCCGGCCTACCGCGGGGTCGTGAGGGCAGCAGGCTGGTGGGGACTGCTGCTCGAGGACCTGACGAGCCACGCCGTCCCCCCGCCCTGGACGACCGCGGCCATCACCGCCACTGCCCGTGCGCTCGCGCATCTCCACGCGGCCCCGCCGCCGGCTTCTCTGCCTCCCGATTGGCACGGCCGCGACCGACCGCAGCCGTTCTTCGCCCGGATCGCCGCCCGCCAGCGCGCTCCGGGTGACCTGCCCGCGAGCTGGGACGGGGCGTGGTGGGACTGGTTCGAGCGACAACAGCCGACGCTTGAACGCGCCTACCAGCAGCTCTTCGGACCTGAGAGGCAGGCGCTAGTGCATAACAACGTCCGCTCAGACAATCTCTTTCTCGATACCGAGACTGCCATCCTGATCGACTGGGACCACGCCATCCTGGCAACGCCAGCCTACGATAGCGTCTACTGGGCGCTCGGAGTGGAGCGGGAAGGGGGGCCGCCTGCAGCCGTCGTCCACGCCCACTACGAGGC
>JAILZB010000062.1 GCA_023512725.1 Chloroflexota bacterium
GTGCATCCCTCGACGTAATGCACGTAGCTGCCTTCGTCGGCGATGATCAGCGTCCGCTCGAACTGGCCCATGTTCTGGGCGTTGATGCGGAAGTACGCCTGGAGTGGGATCTCCACCTTGACGCCTTTGGGCACATAAATGAACGACCCACCGCTCCAGACCGCCGAATTGAGAGCGGCGAACTTGTTATCGGCGGGTGGCACCACCGTGCCAAAGTACTCGCGGAAGAGGTCCGGGTACTCGCGTAGGCCGCTATCGGTGTCCAGGAAGATCACGCCCTGCTTGGCCAGGTCCTCGCGCAGGCTGTGGTAGACGACTTCCGACTCGTACTGGGCGCCAACCCCGGCCAGGAACTTCCGCTCTGCCTCGGGGATGCCGAGCCGATCGAAGGTGTTCTTGATGTACTCGGGCACCTCGTCCCAGGAGCGGGAGGCCCGCTCGCTCGGACGGACGTAATAACGAATAGAGTCGAAATCGATCCCGGAGAGGTCAGCCCCCCAGGTCGGCATCGGCTTCTGGCGGAAGACCTCAAGCGAGCGCAGGCGGAAGCGGCGCATCCACTCGGGTTCCTGCTTCAACGCCGAGATCTGCTGGACGATGCGCTCGTTCAGCCCCGGCTCGGCCATGAAGACGTAGGTGGCCTCATCATGAAAGCCGTACTTGTATTCGCGCTTGATCTCCTCGAGGAGCGCAGCCTCGCGCGCCTGGACGTCCTCAGCCATTAGCGAACCTCCCCGGATACTGCGGCGTGCTGAATGATCCAATCGTAGCCCCGGGCCTCCAGCTCTTCGGCCAGTTCCGGGCCACCCGAGCGAATGAGGCGGCCATCGACCAGCACGTGGACAAACTGTGGCCGGATGTACTGCAGCAAGCGCTGGTAGTGAGTGATGAGCAGGATGCCGATCTCCGGCCCGGCCAGGGCATTGACCCCCTCGGCCACGATCCGGAGGGCGTCGATGTCGAGCCCGGAGTCCGTCTCGTCGAGGATGGCGTAGCGCGGTCGCAACAGCGCCAGCTGCAAGATCTCGGCCCGCTTCTTCTCGCCCCCCGAGAAGCCCTCGTTGACGTAGCGCGAGAGGAAGGCACTGTCCATCTTGAGCCGCTTCATCTGCTCCTGGACCGTGCGACGGAACTCCATCGGCGGGATCTCGCGCCCCTGGACTGCCTTCATCGCCAGGCGCAGAAAGTTGCCCATGCTCACGCCTGGGACTGCCGTCGGGTATTGAAAGGCGAGGAACAGCCCGTGGCGAGCGCGCACGTCGGCTGGCTCGTCGGTAAGATTCACGCCATCCAGGAGCACCTCGCCGGCAGTGATGGTGTAGCCAGGGTGCCCCATCAGCGCGTTGGCGAGCGTACTCTTGCCCGAGCCGTTCGGCCCCATCAGGGCGTGGATCTCCCCCTTCCGGACCACCAGGGAGAGCCCTTTGATAATCTCCTTGTCGTCTACCGCCACGTGCAGGTCACGAATGACCAGCCCGCGTTCTTCGGTCATGCGGTCTTCTCCTCCCTTTACTCCCCGCTCCACCTCACCCCACTGGCTGTATCGCTGGTAGGGTAACACAGCCAGCACGGCTTAAGCAACCGATTGGTTTTCAAAAACCTGGTGGTTGAAGAATGTTGACGGCGGGCGGCCCCGCTCCTATACTGGAAGCGAGAGACGCGAGGGCACATGCCAGCAACCGACCGTCCGCGCGGCCGCGAGGCTGTCCTGCGTGCGCTGAAGCAGCACGGGGGAATGACCGCGCAGCGCCTGGCGAGCACGCTCGGGGTGACGCCGGTGGCCGTGCGCAAGCAGCTGGAGGCCCTCCAGGCGGAGGGGCTGGTCCAGATTGCGGCGGTCAAGCAGCCGCGTGGTCGCCCCGTGCTGGTCTATCAGCTCACTCCAGCCGCGGCAGCACGCTTCCCCCAGGGCTACCGGCAGCTTGCCCTCGACCTGATCGAACAGATCGTGGCCCAGGAAGGGGAGGCGAAGCTGCGCCAGCTGTTCCAGGCGCGCCACCAGCGGTTGTTGCGCGAGCACCTCGACCCAATTGCGCCGGAGGAGCGTGGCCGGCGGCTGGAAGAGCTGGTCCGGCTGCGCAACGAAGATGGCTACATGGTGACCGTCGAGGAGCGGCCGGACGGGTACCTCATCCGCGAGCACCACTGCCCGATCTACGAGGTGGCCGCCCGTTTCCCGCTCGCCTGCTGCTGCGAGGCGGAGTTCTTTTCGGCAGCGGTCAACCAGCCCGTTACCCGCGAGGCCTCGCTGGTAGAGGGCAGCGAGAGCTGCGCCTTCCACGTCCCGAAGGAGCTTCCGGCCTCCTAGCCACTAGCCGAGGTCCGCTGCGGGCCGGCGGCAGCCTCAGTGGGAACGCTCCCGGAAGCGTCGGGCCGCCCAGAATGCCGCGAGAAGTTCTTCGAGCCCGAACGGTTTCACCAGCACCTGGTAGGACAGCGAACGCAGCAAGGCCTGGTAACGCGCCTCACGCTGAGGATCTGCCACCATCACCACGTACGGCAGGTTGCGCGCTCGCTCATCAGCAACGAGAGCCTGCAAGAACTGGCTCATCGTCTCATCACTGGCTGGAGTGAGGTCAAGCACCACGAGGTCCGGGGCAGTGCACCAGATCTGCTCAAGCGGCGATTCCTGTGGCTTCCAGACGAGAGGCTCATGTCCAGCCTCAATGATCGCCTCGCTTAGTACTGATCGCAGCAATACGTCAGATTCAATCAGCAGAATCCGCATTTTGACCACATTTTGCACGGAAATTGATAGTCGGCAAGCTTTCCAGGAGAAAGACGCAGAAGCCCCGAGATAGGTGCCGATCATCAATGGATGTGCGCTGTGATTTTGATCACAGCGCCAAAAGTGAAGACATTATGCGGAATAATAAAATGCTGGCCGCTGGAGATACTTAGCGAGACTGATCGCCTGACGGTCGCGCGGAGAGAGAATTGGGTCCTGGATTGGCCACTCGATCCCGAGATCAGGATCGTTCCAGGCGATTGCTCCTTCAGCTTCGGGAGAATAATAGCCGGTACAGCGATATTCCACATCAGCTTCGTCGCTCAGCACGACAAAAGCATGCCCGAAGCCGACAGGAACAAACAATTGCTGGAGCGTCTCATCGTCCAGCATAACCCCAACCCAGTGGCCAAACGTCGGGGAACCGACGCGGAGGTCGACCGCAACGTCAAAGATCCGTCCGCGCGTACAGCGCACCAGCTTGGCCATCGGCTGACGCAAGTCCTGGTAGTGAATGCCCCGGAGGACGCCCCGTCGGGAGCGGGAGTGGTTCTCCTGAACAAACTCAGCCGGAAGGCCGAGCTGGTGAAAGAACGTGCGCCGGTAGGTCTCGACAAAGAAGCCTCGTTCGTCGCGGAAGGGCACCGGCGCGACGATCACCACCCCTTCGAGCGCGGTCGGTCGAACTGTGGGTAGCACGCTTCTCCCGGCTAGGTCTCCGTCGGGGGGAACGGTAGCAGGAATGCCGCCGGGCTGGCGACCGCCCTCAGTTGGGCAGCCGACTGATGCCGAGGTCGGTCATCCAGGGCGAGAGGTCGAGGTCGCTGACGTACCAGCGGTCGTCCTGGCGAACTACGCTAAGGACGACTCGACTGCGCGCTTCGCCGACATCGGCGCGGTCGTAATCGAAGGCGAGGGTAAGGCGGGCGGGCTCGCGCTCGTTCGGCTGCCAGAACAGGATCCGGAAGCTGCGCGCGCGGGCCGATTGCAGCGCCGCCGCGGCTCCTTCCAGCCGGCGGTTGCCCCCCGTGCTGAGCGAAGCAGGGGCGAGGTCCCGGCGGGCTTCGGTCAGGTCGCCCAGGGCCAGGGCGTTCAAAAAGCGTCGCCCGACGGTCGCGAGCTCCTCTGGCACCTGGGCATCGGAGCGGGCGCTAATCGAGGTGGCGGGGAGCGCCGTCGGCCGCCCGGCCACGCCTGGGGCAGCGCTCGGAGTTGCCGCTGGCAGCCAGGCGCGGGCGGCGATTGCCGCCAGGATCAACCCGAGGACCAGGGCCTGGCCCACCACCAGGCGAACCAGCCCACGCCAGCGTCGGGCCGGTGCGGCAACCCCGCTCTCTTCGTCCTGCCACCGGTACATGCGGCTCTCCCGCGGAGTTCGCTAAGCATACGCACTCGGATGCAGATCGCACAACTGTTATCTCTCTCGGCTGCGCGGTCACCCCGCCGTAGGGTATACACTGCTCTGCCCGGAGGAGACGATGCTCACCCATAAGAACCTGGTGATGACCGATGCCCTCTACGACTACCTCCGCCGCGTCTCCCTGCGCGAATCGGCGGTAGCCGAGCAGCTCCGCACTGCCACCGCTGCCCTTCCCAACGCGCGGATGCAGGTCCCCCCGGAGCAGGGACAGTTCCTGGCCCTCCTCGTCCGGCTGATGGGAGCCCGTCGCTGCCTTGAGATCGGCACCTTCACCGGCTATAGCGCCCTGGCCGTCGCGAGCGCCCTGCCCCCAGATGGCGTGCTCGTCGCCTGCGACGTGAGCGAGGAGTGGACGGCGATCGCCCGCCAGTTCTGGGCCGCCGCGGGCGTGGCCGACCGGATTGCGCTCCGGCTGGGCCCTGCTCGGGAGACGCTTGCCGCCCTGATCGCCGCGGGTGAGGCCGGGAGCTACGACTTCGCCTTTATCGACGCCGATAAGCCGAACTACGACGCCTACTACGAAGCCGTGCTGACGCTGCTCCGCCCCGGGGGACTGATCGTGTTCGACAATATGTTCCTCGGCGGGCGCGTCCTCGATCCCGACGACACCAGTGAGAGCGTGCGTGCCATCCGGGCCCTGAACGAGAAGCTCCACCACGATGAGCGGGTGTTCATCGCCATGCTGCCGCTCGCCGACGGCGTCACCCTCGCCCTCAAGCAGGCCTAAACCGCGCTTCCGCGACGGCGCTCGTGGCCTGCGCTGGGCCGTGACGGGCGGGCAGGGTCCCCGTCACCCGCTCCTACATCCGTCCGGCCCCTCGGGAACGCTCTCCACCCCCCGCGCACCTCGCCGTGCGTCGTCGCACCACCTTGGAGAGCAGGCACGAGGTACACCTCGCTCGTTGGCGTGACGGGCTCGAGCAGCCCGAGCGTGCCAATCGCCCCGTCGACCGATACGGCAAGATCCGGGGCGAGCGTGCCACCGGGGAGCAGCCGTTCCGCCAGGCCAGGGCACTCCCGGTCGAGGGCGCGCAGTACCTCCCCGACCGTTCTGCCCGGCACATCCACCACGCGCCGGCCGCCGCAGAGGTCGACCAGTTGCGCTGGTACCCAGACGCGCGCCATTGCCCGCCTCAGGGGTAGAGCGCCTCGACGATCCGTCGCGGGGAGATCGGCAGGTCGGTGAAGCGCACGCCCAGGGCATGGCTGATGGCATTGGCAACCGCTGCCAGCGGCGGCACAATCGGTGCTTCCCCCACTCCCCGCACGCCGAACGGATGGAGTGGGTGCGGCTCCTCGATCAGGATCGTCTCGATCTGGGGCAGGTCGAGCGCGGTGGGCATCCGGTAATCGAGGAGGGTGTCGTTCAGCAGGCGTCCCTGCTCGTCGTAGACGTACTCCTCGTTCAGCGCCCATCCGACCCCCTGCGCCACTCCACCCTGGATCTGCCCCTCGACGTAGGCAGGGTGGACTGCACGCCCCACATCCTGGGCAGCGGTGTACCGCAGGATCGTCACCTTGCCTGTCTCGCAATCGACGGCAAGGTCCACCAGGTGGCAGGAGAAGGCGAAGCCGACGTGGCGCGGGGAAACCGAGGCTCGCCCGACCACTGGTCCACCCGTCTTGAACAGCTGGGCGGCCAGCTCCTCGAAGGTGAGCCGCTGCCCCTCCGCCGGACCGATAATCACCCCCTGCTCATAGCGGATCTCCGCCTCCGGCCCAAGCTGCCAGAGCAGCCGCGCCCGTTCGACCAGCTGGCGCTTGAGGTCCTGGCCCAGCTCATAGACCGCGATGCCACCGGTGAAGGTCGTGCGGCTGCCGCCAGTCGCATCGTTGTAGCCCACGCTATCGGTATCAGCGACCTGAGGCTTGACCTTCTCGTAGGGGATGCCGAGGGTCTCGGCAAGCTGCATCGCCAGCGAGGCGCGGGTGCCACCAATGTCCGGGTTGCCCTCCACCAGGGTGACGCTCCCATCCGGATTGACGGTGGCAAAGCAGCTCGACTTGAGCGGTGCGTTCGGCCAGAAGCCCATCGCCAGCCCGCGACCGTAGCGGAGGGTGCCCGTCGGCGCTGGCAGGGGCGAGCGGTAATGCTCACTGTCGCGCAGCGCTTCCAACAGTTTGATGTTCCCGACCGGCTGGGTGAAGGGGATGCCGTTCGCCATCCGGGTGCCCACCCGGGCCGAGTTCTTCAGTCGGAGCAGGATCGGGTCCATCCCCAATCGCTCAGCGAGTTCGTCGATGGCCGATTCCCCCGCAAACATCGCCGCGGGCGATCCCGGGGCCCGGTAGGCTGCCACTTTCGGCTTGTTGACCACGACGTCGTAGGCATCGAGCCGGATGTGCGGGATATCGTAGGGGGCGAACATGCAGAGCGCCCCGAAGCGGACGCTCGAGCCCGGAAAGGCGCCTGCCTCGTAGAACAGCGAGGCCTCGGCCGCCACGATCGTCCCATCGCGGCGGGCCCCAAGCTTGACCTGGATCTCGGTCCCGCTGGTTGGGCCAGTAGCCTGCAGCTCCTCTGCCCGCGTCATCACCATCCTGACGGGCGCGCCGCTCTTGCGCGAGAGGACGGCCGCGAGCGGCTCCAGGTAGGGGGAGAGCTTCCCCCCAAAGCCCCCACCGATCTCCGTCGGGACGACCCGGATCCGGGCGACCGGCACGCCCAGCAGGGTTGCCAGGTTATCCCGGATGGCGAAGGGCGCCTGGGTGGTGGTCCAGACGGTCAGCTGGCCATCCGCATTCCAGAAGGCGGTGGTAGCGTGCGGCTCGATGTAGCCCTGGTGGACCATCGTGGTGGTGTACGTCCGCTCGACGACGACCTCTGCTTCGGCAAAGCCCGCCGCGGGGTCCCCTTTGACAAAGCGGGCGTGGGCAGCGATGTTGCTCGGCCGGTCGCTGAGCTGGCCGAGCTCATTGGTCCGCAGGTCCTCATGCAGGAGGGGCGCATCCGGCTGCAGCGCGGCGCGTAGACTCAGCACGGGCGGGAGCGGCTCGTACTCGACCTGGATGAGCTGCAGCGCCTGCTCAGCAATCGCCGCGCTCTCGGCCGCCACCGCGGCTACCGCGTGCCCGTAGTAGAGCACCTTCTCGCGCGCCATCACGTTGCGGGTCAGGTCGTGGAAGCTCGCGGAGGCTTCGCCGACGTCGGCCATCCCGGTGGTCGGCTCCGGCAAATCGGCAGCGGTCATCACCGCCCGCACACCGGGGAGGTCTGCCGCCGTGGTCGTATCGATGCGGCGGATGCGCGCGTGGGCATACGGACTGCGCAACACCTTCCCAACGAGCGTGCCTGGGAGAGTGATATCCGCCCCGTAGAGCGCTCGGCCAGTGACTTTATCGACTCCATCCGGCCGGAGCGGGCGCGTTCCGATGACACGATAGGTGGTCTGCTCAGGAGAAGTGGTCGTTACCATCAGACGTGGGCCTCCACCTGCTGAGCCGCCGCCTGGACAGCTCGCACGATCTTGTCATAGCCCGTACAGCGACAGAGATTGCCCGCCAGCCAGAGCCGGATCTGCTCTTCGCTCGGGTTGGGAATGGTATCAAGCAGAGCCTTGGCCGCCATGATGAGGCCAGGGGTACAGATACCACACTGGAGCGCCGCCTGTTCCAGGAACTGCTGCTGGAGGGGGTGCAAGCGATCGGGGAGAGCAACCCCTTCGATAGTGAGGAGCTCGCGACCGTCGATCTCCGGCGCCAGCACCAGGCAGGCATCGACCGGCCGCCCATCGAGGATCACCGTACACGCCCCGCAGTTCCCGTTGCCACAGCCCTCTTTCGTGCCAGCCAGCCGAAGCTCATCGCGCAGCACCTCGAGCAGGGTCTGGTCCGGCTCGCAGAGGAAATCGACCCGCCGGCCGTTGATCCGTGCTTCGACATGAAGGCGTTTCATCGTTGCTCCCTTGCCCGCTCGGCCGCGAGCAGCACGGCCCGCCGCGTCAGCACCCCCACCAGGTGCCGCCGTTGCCGGGCAGATCCGCGGAGGTCGTCGATCGGGGCGCTGGCTTCCTGGGCCGCTGCCGCTGCCGCTGCCACCCGTTCCGGCGTGAGGGGGCCGCCGATGAGAGCCTCGCCGGCGGCGCGCGCAAAGCGGGGGGTCGGGGCCACCGCCCCGAGGCCGATCCGGGCCGCCACGACCTCTTCCCCCGCTAGCTGCAGCCAGGCCCCAACCCCAACCACGGCGATATCCATCTCGTTCCGGGGGATAAAGCGAAGGTAGGCTGACCCCGCCCCCGGCTGGGGTGGGGGCAGCTCCAGGGCGACGAGCACCTCGGTCGGCGCGAGCACCGTCCGCCGCGGACCGAGAAAGAACTGCTCCAGCGGCAGCCGTCGCTCCCCCTCCGAGCCTGCGAGCACGCATGTCGCCGCCAGTGCGATCAGGGCTGGCGCAGAGTCCGCCGCCGGGGAGGCAGTGCAGAGGTTCCCTCCCAGGCTCGCCCGACTCTGGATCTGGATGCCACCGATCAGGCTGGCAACATCGGCCAACGCCGGATAGGAAGCACGGATGACCGGGTGCTGCGCAAGCTGGTAGCAGGGAGTGGCCGCTCCCACCCGCAGGCCGCGCGCGGGATCGAACTCTACCCCCACCAGCTCCGGCACGGCTTTCAGATCGACCACCGTTTCGACCGCGCGGCGGCCTTCCCGGATCTCGACGATCAGGTCCGTTCCCCCTGCCAGTGGTCGCCCGCGCCCATTCGCCACGCCAAGGGCCTGCAGCGCCTCGGCCAGCGAGGCTGGGCGCAGATAGCGTTGTGGCCGCACTGGCCCCTCCTTTCTATCAAAGCACTGCTCAACTATAGAGGATTTTCTTCAATTCGACTGCTCGCCGGGGTCGCCGCTTCGTCCAGCAGCAGCTCGCAGCGGTCCAGGCGGAGGCGGTTCACCTGCGTGGGCACCCCCAGCGCCTCAGCGGCTGCCACAAACGGCGGAGAGCTCGAAAAGGCGATCGCCTGCTCCGCCGTCTCCCACATCGTAATGTAGTGATAGCGGCGCGGGTCTTCGCTACTGCGGAGCAGTAACCGCCGCAGCCAGCCGGGCTGCTGGCGGATCAGCGCTCCCTCCTGCTGCTTCCAGCGGAGCCAGAGCGCCCCATCCTCGCTCTGGTCGATCACTTCGACATAGGCCACGTACATCCTGCGCTCCTTCGGCGGGGTGGAGTGAGTATCGAGGGCCCGGCCGACCGATGGCAAGGTTAGCGTACTAACCGGAAGGCCATCGCTGCCCGCTGGCGCAGTTCGTAGAGGCGCGTGATCGCCTCGAGCGGCGTCATCGAATCGACATCGAGGGTGGCTAGCTCCTCCAGCAGGGAGCCTCCCAGCGGCACGAGGGGGAGCTGGCCGTTGCTCCCGCGTGCGCGTCGCGTCGGTCGCGCTAGCGCGGCCTTCGCCTCCAGCTCACGCAGGATCTCTTCCGCCCGCTGGACCACGGGGCGCGGCACCCCCGCCAGGCGGGCGACATAGATGCCGTAGGAGCGGTCAGCGCCGCCAGGCACCACCCGGTGGAGAAAGACGACCCGCTCCCCATCTTCGAGGACGTCCATCCGATACGTTCGCACCCGCGGGAGCTGCTGCTCGAGCGTCGTCAGCTCGTGGTAGTGGGTGGCAAAGAGCGTCTTCGCCCGCAGCCGGGGATGGTCGTGAAGGTACTCGACGATCGCGCGCGCAATCGCGAGGCCGTCATAGGTCGAAGTGCCGCGCCCGACTTCGTCCAGGATGATCAAGGAGCGGCGGGTCGCATGGTGGAGGATGTGGGCCGTCTCCGCCATCTCGACCATGAAAGTGCTCTGCCCCGCTGCGGTGTCATCCTGCGCCCCGACGCGGGTGAAGATGCGGTCCACCATCCCAATGCGCGCCTCACGGGCGGGCACGAACGCACCGATCTGGGCGAGCAGCACGATCAGGGCGACCTGGCGGATAAAGACCGACTTGCCTGCCATGTTCGGTCCGGTCAGGATGAGGATCTGCGCTTCGTCGCAGGAGAGGCTGACATCGTTGGGAACGAACTGCCCTTCGGGGAGGGCCGCTTCGACCACGGGGTGGCGGCCAGCGCGGATGATGATCGCCTCGCTCTCATCCAGCACCGGGCGACAGTAGCCATGCCGCCGCGCCACTTCGGCGAGGGCAGCAACGACATCCAGCTCGGCGATGGCGGCCGCCGTGGCCCGGAGCGCCTCGATCTGCTCACTGATAAAGGCACAGAGTTCGCGGAAGAGGCGCGTCTCCAGGGCGATGATCTTCTCCTGGGCGGTCAGAACGATCGCCTCGACCTCTTTCATCTCGGGGGTGATGTATCGCTCGGCCCCGACCAGCGTCTGCTTCCGGATGTAGTCCGGCGGAACGCGATGCGCGTTGGCGTGGCTCACTTCCAGGTAATAGCCGAACACTTTGTTGAAGCCGAGCTTGAGCGAGGTGATGCCCGTCCGCTCGCGCTCACGGCGCTCGAGGGTGGCGATATAGGCACGCCCCTCGCGGCTCGCCTGGACAAGTTCGTCCAGCTCGGCCGAGTAGCCCGGCCGGATGACCCCTCCCTCATTGATCTGGGGCGGCGGGTCATCCCGGAGGGCAGCCGCGATCCGATCGCGCACTTCCGCGCAGGGATCAAGCCGGGCCGCTAGCAGCGCCAGGCGGGGGTCCTCCCCGAGGGCAGCATTCAGCGCGGGCACCACCTCCAGGGAGCGCCGCAGGGCGAGTAGCTCGCGTGGCCCGGCGTGCCCCCCCGCGATCCGCTGGGCCAGCCGCTCGATATCCGCCACCTTGGTCAGCAGGGCGCTCACCTCTGCCCGCACCAGGGTCGCTTCGTAGAGCGCCGCCACCACGTCCTGGCGAGCCTGGGCCGCTGCCCGCTCGGTGAGGGGGGCAAGCAGCCAGCGCCGCAGCAACCGCCCCCCCATCGCCGTTCTGGTCAGGTCGAGCACGCTGAGCAGGGAGTGCGCGCCCGTGCGACCACCCTGGACCAGTTCGAGGTTGCGCCGAGTGGCCGCATCGAGCGCCATCGTGCGGTCGGGGTTGGCCGTCACGAGCCGGGTCAGCTTGCCGAGCGCACCATGCCCCAGCTGGTGGAGATAGGCTAGCAGCCCTCCGGCCGCGCGGGTCGCGAGCGGTTTCTCGGCACAGCCGAACGGCTCCAGGGTGGCGACTTCAAAGTGGCGAAAGAGCGTCTCGCGGGCCGCAGCCAGCTCGAACTGCCAGGGCTCACGCTCGGTGACCGCCGTCCGGAGCGGCGGGAGGGGGGCCCGCTGAGGCACCAGGAGCTCGGCTGGCTCAAGCCGTTCCAGTTCGCTGAGCGCCATCTCGGCCGGAACTTCCAGGCAGAAGAACTCACCGGTCGAGATATCCGCCGCCGCGATCCCCGCGCGTTCGCCTTCGGGAACGTAGGCAACCAGGTAGTTGTTAGCTTTCGCCTCCAACATCGTCGGGTCAAGGGCCGTCCCCGGCGTCACCACGCGGGCGACGTAGCGCTCAAAGAGGGCTTTGCTGCTCTTCGGCGCCGGCCCCGCGCCCGCGCGGGCGGCAGCCGCCTGGGCGTTCTTGAGGGTGGTGCCGGGCCCCCCTGAGCGTTCCACCTGGTCGACGACAACGACCTTGCGCCCCGCGGCAACGAGCTTCGCAAGATACGTCTCCGCTGAACGCACCGGTACGCCGGCGAGCGGGCGGCGGTCGCCTGGGCCGAAGCCACGCGCCGTAAGGACGATATCGCAGATGGCGGCAACGTCCTGGGCATCCTGGTCGAACGTCTCGTAGAAGTCGCCGATCTGGAAGAACAGGATGCAATCGGGGTATTGCCGTTTGAAAGCGAGGTACTGGCGATAGGCCGGGGTCATCAGCAGGAGATCGTAGGCAGTGGCCGGGAGGTGGTCAACGGGCTGAGGCCCACAAAACTGGGCGCGCTGGTGGCGGAACGTCTTGTTTCCCGGCAGAGAGTGCGGTATTTCAACGGTGCCGCCCCCGGGGCGAGCGTTCGGGAGAATGTGGATGGCCGTTGTTGAGGTTCCGGCGCCGACTGCCGGCCCGCTGGTCCGGCTGGTTGCGGCGCTTGAGCGGAGCACCCTCGGAGCCTACGAGGATGGTCGCGGCCAGCCGTACGTCGTGGTCACGGCCGACCTGCTCCGGCTGGAGCGCGCAGCGCTGCTCGCCGAGATCGACTCCGAGTTCGGGATCTGCCTCGTGATCCGCTTGACGGGCCATGCCCCCGCTCTCGGCATCCTCCGCCGGACGGAGCACGGCTTCCGCGAGTACTGGCGTACGCTGGCCCCCAGCGCCCGCTCCCTCCTCCGCCGCCTGGAAGCGGCAGTCGAAGAGGCCCAGCCGGTACCGGTCTTCTGGCGCCTGGCCGACGGGAGCTTCCTCGAATTCCACCTGGGTGGCTATAACCGCCAGCACCGCGTCTGGTACGCCCGGCTCGACCTGGTCGACCCGGAGGCGCCTTCCTTCGCGCTCGTGGCCGCCGAGACCGGCGCGCTCGTCTTCCCCGAGCGCTACCAGCCGGCTAGGCCCACCACCAGCCCAGGGTAAAGCCGAGCAGCCCGCCGACGATCACCTGCACTGGCGTGTGGCCGATCAGTTCGAGCAGGCGCTTCTCCGAGAGTTTCTGGGACTGGAAGTACTCATCCAGCATGCGGTTAAGGATGCCGGCCTGGATGCCGACCGCCCGGCGGACGCCCGCCGCATCGTACATCACGATGGCCGCAAAGATGGCGGCGAGGGCAAAGAGGGGGTCGCTAATCCCCTGGAGCTTGCCGATCACGGTCACCAGCGCCGTGACAACTGCGGAGTGGGAGCTGGGCATTCCCCCCGCGCGGACGAAGGTCCGCGGGCTGAGGCGATGCTCGCGCACGAGGATCCAGAGCACTTTGACGCTCTGGCTGATCAGCCAGGCGTAGGTGGGGATCATCAGGTACTTATTAGCGAGGAGTGTTTCCATCGCGCTGGGGCAGGGGAATCTCCCTGCCGGCTTCCTCCCCTTAGAGCGGCGCCTTGCCCTCGAGGTCCTGCAGGCGCAGGAGCCGAAGTTCGGCGGCTTCTATCTTGGCGATGCAGGCCCGGAGCAGCTGCATCCCCTCCTCATAGAGCGCGAGCGCCTCTTCCAGCCCGAGGCCGCCCGCTTCCAACCGTGCCACTACCGCTTCCAGCTGGCGGAAGGCCGCCTCAAAAGTGAGCGTGGCGGGATCGGGCGTCATCCCTGCTCCTCCACCCGGTCGACCGTCGCCACGGTCGCCTCTAGCCGTCCATCGACCAGCCTCACCCGGACGCGCTCTCCGGGCGCGACATCAGCGACCCCTCGGACGATGCATCCCCGGCTCGGATTCTCGATCAGCGCGTAGCCACGCGCCAGCGTTTGCCGGGGGTCTAACGCGCCAAGCCGTTGGGCAACGCCCTCAAGGCGGGCAGCGCTTAGGCGCAGGTCGCTCGCGACCCGCTCGCTTAGCCGCCGTCCCAGTTCATCGAGGCGCTGCCGCAGCCGGTCAAGGTCGGGCGCCGCGCGGTCGAGGCGGTGCCGGAGCAGCCGCAGCTCACTCGTTCGCTCGGCCAGCAAGGTCGCCAGCTCTCCCTGGAGGCGACTGCGATAGCCGGCGAGCCGGTCGCGCACCTCGCCGAGGTCGGGCACGCACAACTCGGCCGCAGCCGAAGGGGTAGGGGCGCGCAGGTCGGCCACGAAATCGACGAGGGTGAAGTCGGTCTCGTGACCGACCGCCGAGACGACCGGAATGCGGCTCGCGAAGATCGCCCGGGCCAGTCGCTCGTCATTGAAGCACCAGAGGTCTTCGGCCGAGCCACCCCCGCGCGCCAGAATGATCAGGTCGATATCATCCCGCGCATTGAGCTGCTCCAGAGCGGCGAGGATCTGCGGGACCGCTTCATCTCCCTGGACCTGACAGGGCGCGAGGACCAGTTCGACCAGCGGGTAGCGCCGGCTGATGATGGTCTGGATATCGTGCAGCACCGCTCCCGCAGGGGAGGTGATGAGCCCGATCCGCTGGGGGAAAGGCGGGAGTGGCCGCTTGCGGGCCGGGTCGAACAGCCCCTCGGCTTCCAGCTTCGCCTTCAGCTGCTCGAAGCGCAGACGGAGGATCCCGAGCCCGGCGGGCTGGACGAGGTCGACCACGATCTGGACTTCCCCCCGCGGCTCGTAGACCGAAAGATGGCCGTGGACGACGACCTGGTCGCCATCGGCGAGGCCCTGCGCGCGCGCGTGAGCGCGGAAGAAGACACAGCGGAGGGCAGCCTGTTCATCTTTGAGGGTGAAGTACAGGTGCCCGGCGGGCGAGCGGTAGAGGTTGGAAATTTCCCCCTCGACAAAGCAATCGAGAAAGAGCGGCTCGTGTTGGAGCGTGCGGCGGATGGCCGCAACCAGGTCCCCCACCGAGAAGATGTTCACCCTTCGGGCTCCCGCAAGCGAAAGAGCGGCTGGCCGTAGCCAACCCCTTCGCCGTCGGCCACAAGTACCTCGAGCAGCACGCCCGGCCGGTCGGCGACGACCTCGTGGACCACTTCCACCGCTTCGATCACGGCGAGCGGCTGTCCTGCCTCGACGAGCTGACCAACCTCCACGAGCGGCGGCCCCTCGGGGATGGTGCCACGCCGGAACCAGCCGACGACCGGTGCCAGCACCAGGAAGGTCGGCTCGGACGCCGGCAGCGCCGCAGGCGCCTCAGCGGGCGGTACAGCCGACCCGAGCGTCCGGCGTAGCACCAGACGGTAGCCATCGTGCTCGAGCTCCAGCTCTTCGACATCGGATTCGGCCAGCACGCGCACCAGTTCGGTCGCCTCAGCCGCCAGAAAGGCCAGCGGGTCGCGCCGCGCCTCGACCATCCGGCTACCCGCTGACCCGCTCGATGTAGCTTCCGTCGCGGGTATCGATGCGGACCACGTCGCCCACGTTGATGAAGAACGGCACCTGAACGACAATGCCCGTTTCGAGCGTGGCCGATTTCCCGCTCCCGGTCGCGGTATCCCCCTTGAAGCCGGGCGGGGTATCGATCACTTTCAGGTCGACGGTGAAGGGGAGCTCCACACTGATCGGCACGTCATCGTGGGTCAACAGGTCGAGCTGGACCCCTTCTTTGAGGTAGGCCACCGCCTCACCGAGCTGCTCGACGTTCATCTCGAACTGCTCGAACGTTTCGCGGTCCATGAAGTGGAGCGTATCGCCGTCGCGGTAGAGGAACTCGACTGGTCGCCGGTCGAGGCGGACGCGGGTGAAGCGCTCGCCCGCCTGGAACGTCCGCTCGATCGTGTGGCCCGCCTTGATGTCCTTCAGCTTGAGGCGGACCTGAGCACTCCCCCGCCCGAGCTTGAGGTGCTGGTACTCGAGGACGCTGTAGAGCTTGCCATCCAGCTCAATCACGATGCCGCGACGCAGGTCGCCAACCCCGATCATCCACTCCTCCTGACTACGGGCGCTTTCGGGGCCTGGCTGAGCACCCGCACCCCATCCGCCTCGAGCACAACCAGGTCCTCGAGGCGGACACCGAACCGCCCGGGCAGGTAGATCCCTGGCTCGACCGAGAACACCATCCCCGGCTGGAGGATATCCTCACTCTCCCGCCGCAGGGTGGGCCCCTCGTGAATCTCCAGGCCGACGCCATGGCCGAGACTATGGCCGAACTGGTCACCATAGCCGGCTGCGGCGATCAGGTCCCGCGCAATGCGGTCGGCCTCTCCCCCGGTCATCCCGGGGCGGATGCAGGCCTCTGCCTCGTGCTGCGCCCGCAGCACAATGTCGTAAATCTCTAGGTACGCCGGATCCGGCTCGCCCAGGCAGATGGTACGCGTGAGGTCACTGTGGTAGCCGTCCACCACGCATCCCACGTCCAGCACCACGGGCTCGCCAGCCGCAATCGGTTTCTCGGTGGGCTGGGCGTGGGGTAAGGCCCCGCGGGGACCGCTGCCCACGATGAGCGCGAAGGCCATTCCTTCCGCCCCCGCCTCTCGCATCTGCCGTTCCAGCTCCCAGGCGACCGCGCGCTCGCTCACCCCCGGCCGCAGCCACTCGCACACCGCTTGAACCGCCTGGTCAGCGATCTGGACGGCCCGCTCGATCGAGGCGAGCTCTTCGGCATCCTTGACCCGGCGGAGCGGTTCCACCAGATCGATCACCGGTACCAGCTCCAGCCCGACCTCACTAGCTGCCGCTTGCCACTGCTCCCACTGCTGGTAGGTGACATTCGCAGCCTCGAAGGCGAGCCGCTGCAGGCCAAGCTCGCGTGCCAGCGGCGCCAGCTCTTTCGCGAGCCCACGCTGCAGCTGGCGGACGTGGAAGGCTGGCGCCTCGGCAGTCGCTTGCTCGACGTAACGAAAGTCAGTCAGCAGCAGCGCCAGCTCAGCGGTGATGAGGAGGAAGCCGGCCGAGCCGGTGAAGCCGCTGAGGTAGCGCCGGTTTGTTGGGGTGCTGACGAGCAGCGCGGGCAGCTCGCGCGCAGCCAGGCGAGCCCGCAGTCGCTCCAGCCGTTCCGTCATCCGTTCCTCCGCTTCGGATAGTGTAAAGGACGCCCGGGCCGGTGCGTGGGCTCAGCCCAGCCGGGGCCAGCCGAGCCGGATGATCCGCTTCGTCTTGACGTACCAGTTCGGGAGGGAGCGGAAGCGGTCGGAGGGCTCGAACAGCAGCCGGAGGCTTACCCCATCGACCTCGCGGGAGACAGCATACGAGGTCAGGGGGTAGTAGAGCAGGACGCTCGGAACTTCCTCGCTGAAGATCGCCTGGAACTCGGCGTACGCACGGGCGCGCTCTAACGGGTCGGAAGAGGTGCGGGCTTTTTCGAGCAGCTCATCGACCTTGCGGTTGCTGTAGGAGACGAAGTTGAACCCACCCGGCCGCGCCTGACTGCTATGCCAGTTACTGTAGCTATCGGGGTCGCCGCCAGGGTCAAGCCCGAACAGGACGGCATCGAACTGGCGCGGGGCGAGAAAGCGCTCGATCAGGCCGCTGTACCCGCTCGCTGAGACCTCTGCCCGCAGACCGACCTGGCGGAGTTGGCGCGCGATCTCCTCGGCCGCCGCGATCCGGCTGGGGTCGTCGTTGGTCAAGAGGGCGAAGCGGAATTTCTCGCCGTTCTTCTCCCGAATGCCATCGCTGCCAGGGGCCCAGCCTGCCTCGCTGAGCAGCATGCGCGCCCGGTCCGGGTCGTGGGCGATCTTCTGGGGCGTGGTCTCGGCTGCCCAGGTCCCAGGTGGAATAGGAGTATCGGCCACCACCCCCAGCCCACCGGCGGCCACTTCGATGATCCGCTGGCGATTGAGGGCATAGGCGATCGCCTGACGCACCGCTTTGTCGCGGAAGAACGCGGAGCGGTTATTGAGGAACAGGATGGTGAAGCTCGCCCGCGGCGCGGTGTAGAGCTGGTACTCCTTGCTTTTGCCCAGCCGGAGGAGGTCGGTATCGGTCACGCCGGCCGCGCCCTGGATCTCCCCGCGGCGGAGCGCGGCGAGGAGGGCGGCCCGGTCGGGGAAGAAGCGCATCTGGAAGGTGCGCAGGTAGGGCGTGGGGCCATAGTGGCCGAGGTTCGCTTCGAGGGTGACCGCGTCGTTGGCCACGTCGCGGACTTTCCACGCCCCCGTCCCGACCGGCGCGACGCGGAAGGGGTGATCGGGCAAGGCCTCAGGGGGCACGTCCTTCAGCAGGTGAGCCGGCAGCATCCCGACCTGCAGGCTCGCAAGGAAGGGAGCAAAGGCATCGCGCAGGCGGAAGCGGACGGTAAAGTCGTCCACGGCCTCCACGGTGACATTCTTCCAGCTTTCGGCGAGGTCGGGTGGGCCCTGGAAGCGCGGCGCCTGGATCGCCCGAATGGTGAAGACGACATCGCGCGCGCCGAAGGGGGTGCCATCGTGCCAGTGGGCATCGCGCCGCAGCGCCACCACCACCGCCTTCCCATCTGGCGCGACCTCCCAGCGCACCGCCAGCTCGGGCAC
>JAILZB010000063.1 GCA_023512725.1 Chloroflexota bacterium
CTGCGGGGTCGATGTTCTGCTGGCCGGCAGCATCCGCGACGACGGCCCCCTGCCGGAAGTGATCACCGACACGCTGCACGCACAGGCCGAGATGCGCAAGAGTATCCGCGATGTCACCTTCTGCTTGATGGTGGCCACCGCTTTGCATTCCATCGCCGTGGGCAACCTGCTGCCGGCCTGGGTCAAGGTGGTCTGCGTCGATATCAACCCCAGCACCGTGATCAAACTGGCCGATCGCGGCTCGTTCCAAACGATCGGACTGGTCACCGACGTCGAACCGTTTTTCCGCGCCCTGGTCAGCGAGGTCGAGCGGCTCGAAGCCACCGCTTCGGCTTCACCGGGGTCGCCGGCCGGATGACGATGCCCCAGGACACCCTCCCACCTCTGTCTTGTCCCGACCCACCGCCACGGCCACGCGTCCTGCCCGTCGCGCCGCAAACGATCCGTCAGGCGGCCGACCTGCTGGCTCGCGGAGGCCTGGTCGCCTTCCCCACAGAGACGGTCTATGGTCTGGGCGGCGATGCCACGCAGCCTGACGCAGTCCGCGCGATTTTTGCTGCCAAGGGGCGTCCGGCCGACCATCCGCTGATCGTGCATCTGGCAGCGCCCGACTGGCTGCCGCAATACGCCGCACACGTCCCGGACGCGGCCTGGGCGCTGGCCGAAGCGTTCTGGCCAGGCCCGCTGACGCTGGTGCTTCCCCGGCGGGCGACGGTGCCCCCGATTGTGACCGCCGGGCGGCCAACGGTGGGAGTGCGTGTTCCCAGCCATCCGGTTGCCCGTGGCTTGCTGCAGGCAGCCCACCTGCCAGTGGCAGCACCTAGTGCCAACCGCTTTACCCGCACCAGCGCCACCCGGGCTGAGCACGTGCTCGACGACCTCGCGGGACGCGTGGAGTTGATCCTCGATGCTGGCCCTACGCCGGTCGGGATCGAATCGACCGTCGTTGCCATCGAGGGAGAGCAGGTGCGCATCCTCCGACCGGGAGCAATCCCGCCGGAGGCGATCGCCGAAGCGATCGCTCCGTTCGGTGGCACGCTGGCGTTCGGCAGCCGGCACCCGAGTGAGGCGCCTGGGCAGGCACCTCGCCACTATGCACCCCGCGCTGCGCTGACGGTTTTCCGCGGCCCCCCCGAGCGGGCGGTTGCGGCCGCGCTCGCCCAGGCCCAGCAGGAGCTGGCAGCGGGCCGGCGGGTCGGCGCGCTACTAGCGGCGGAGGATGCCCCCGAGGCGGAACAGCTGGGCATCGTGGTAGAGCGCCTCGGTGCCCGCGAGGACCTGGCAAGCATTGCCCATGCCCTCTTTGCCGCCCTGCGTCGGCTCGACCAGACGGGGGTCGAGGTGATCGTGGCGCCCACCTTCGGAGAAGAAGGGCTAGGGCTCGCGCTCCTCGACCGCCTTACCCGTGCTGCTGAGGGGCGGGTCGTCCGCGTTTGAGAGTGGCCAGCGCTGGGTGACGAGCGAGCCGCTGGCCGACGCCACGCGCGATCCCGAACGCCTGGCTTGCTGCGCGCACCAGAGAGAGGAGCGGGACGGCTGGGGCGATGGCCGGGTCTGAGCGCAGCGCGCGAAGGGTCAGGGGGAGGGTAGTAGCCAGGAAGCCGAGGCTGAGCAGCCCTGCCAGCCGACGCGCCTGCCGCGAGAAGGGGAGGAGCGGCAGGAGCATCCCTCCCAGCCCTATCGCAACGATCTGCAGGACCACCAGATACGGCTGGCGGCTGTCATTGGCGATCTTGGTCGGATGGGCGCGGTAGACTTCCACCCAGAGGGTAGCAGCCCGGGCCTTGGTGCGGGCGTAGTCGCGTAGGGTGTCGCGGTGGCGGTGGTAGACGACGGCATCAGGAGCGAAGACGAGGCGGTACCCCTGGCGAGCGGCTCGGAATGAAAGTTCGATATCTTCGACCGGGGGGTAGTGGGGATCGAAGCCTCCAAGAGCGAAGAAGATGTCACGACGGTAGCCTGCCGCGTAGCCATCGATGAAGTCGAGCTGGCGGCTGCGCCGGAGGTGATCGTACTTCTGCTCGAACTCCTGCTGAATGAAGCGAGGGACAATGCCGCGCTGCCGGGTCCGGTAGCGGCCTTTGACCCCGGCCACCGTGGGGTCGGCAAACGGCGCGAGCATCCGCTCGACCCAGTCAGGGGCTGGCTCGCAATCGGCGTCGGTGAAGAGGAGGATCGTTCCCCGCGCGGCCTTCGCTCCGCGATTCCGGGCGACCGCCTGGTTGGTGTGAGGCTGGCAGATCACCCGTACTCCCAGGCAGGCGGCGGTGGCCGCGGTGCCATCGTGGGAGCCATCGTCCACCACGATGATCTCCGCGGGGTCGAGAGGCACGGTCTGGTGGAGGAGGGCGGTCAAGCAGGTAGACAAGGTCGTAGCGGCATTGTAGGCCGGTATTACGACCGAGACATCAGGGGAGGGGCAGTCGCTAGCGTCGGAGGGTGACATAGCGTGGGCTTTCGGTGACGGTAAGCACGATCTCACTTCCCTCCCGTTGGTAGTCGACCGGGTTTCCTTCAAGGTCGCGCACGGCGAGCAGGCGGTCGGCGGGGAGGCGGAGCTGGCGCTGAGCGCTCGTGCCGAACAGCTCACCGCGCGGGCGGGGGCCGCCATCGACCCAGAGCACCCACTTTTCGGTCTCCCCCACGCTAAACACCTCGTGACGGAGCACGTCGCAGCGATACGCGCCTCCCCCTTCGCACCCTCGCCCGGCGCTGCCGCCGTAGCTGGGCTCGCTCAAGCTCCGCAGCCAGCGCGCGCCAGCCAGCTCTTTGACCCAGGTCTGGTAGGCGCGATAGCTCAGCTTGATGGCGCCGTCGCTCGTCGTCAATCCCCAGCGGTCGTTCGGGTCGGGGGAATCGCGCAAAGTGAACCAGATGGCGATCTGGATACCGCTGCCATCTGGCCGTGCCTGGTCAGCTAGGGCGAGGGTAAGGGCCTGGGCCACGTAGTTCGCCTGGTCGCGGTCAGTCTTCGGGGTCCCATCCAGCACTATGCCGGTTTCCGCCACGATTAGGGGGACCTTCATACCGGCTGCAGCCAGCTGCTGACGCAACCCCTCTGCCTTGCCCAGCAAGGAGAAGCCGTACTGCTCCCAGTTGCGGCGGTAGAAGGGAAAGTAGTTGAATGCCAGCAGGTCGAAGGCGCCCGCGGCATTGCCAAGAGCAGGGTCGAGCACCTGACGCAGAAAATCGCAGTTGAAGGCTGGCCCGCAGCCGTCAGCAGCGAGAGGGCCAAAGACTACCCGCGCGTTCGGGTCGACCGCTTTGATCACAGGAGTGGTCGCGCGAAGCATCGCCCCGTACTCGGCCGGATGGTTCCCCCAGCAGCCACCGCCCCAGCCGCCACCGAACTTGTCGGCAGGGTTCTGGATGCGGAAGTCCGGCTCGTTGTAGAGCACCCAGTACTGGACGTTGTAGGGAGGGAGGCGATAGCGCTCGACTGCTGCCCGCACGAAGCGCAGCCAACGCTCCTGCATCGCCGGCGAACGGAACGGGCCGCAAGTGGGGAAAGCCGCCCAGATCGGGGGGTCGACGATATTGACAAGCGGCTGGAGGCCGCGCTCCCGCAGGAGGCGGAGCGCCCGGTCGGTTGCTGCCCAGTTGTAGCGGGGTGGGTCGGCCAGTTCCGGCTCGACTTCCTCCCAGGTCAGGAAGACCCGCACCCAGCTGGCGCCACTTTCCGCGGCCCGCCGCAGGAAGATGTCGTCCTCAATTGGCTTGTGCCACAACCCGGCGATCGGGGAGCGGGAAGCGGGTGGCCCTGCTGGCAGGGGGGCTGCGGTTGCTAGCGGTGCTGGGTCAGGAGGTGGAGAGAACCCTCTGCTGGTGGGGGGCTGGGGAACGAGGGCGCCTTCCGGAAGGATGCCTGCTTCTTTGGCCACGTCACCACCGTTGGCCACCACGACCTGACCTACGCGGGCCCAGGGAACGTCGACTTTCCACTGCTGGAAGACCTTGCGCTGGGCACGCACCACGATGACATTCTCGAGTTCGTGCACCCCCATCGGCAGGCCATTGAGCGCGATGGGGTCGTCCACCGCCAGGTAGGCTGCCCGGAGCGCCGGATAGGGGTCGAGCAGAGCCAGGTGGGAGGCGACGATCTCCGGCCAGGCTTTGCCCCGGTCGCTGGCCCAATCGCGCGAACGCGGGACCTGGCGGAAAGCGAGCAGCCAGTCGTCACGATTGGCGGCACTCAGCTCGTCGAAGACGTTCACCAGGGCCACTGACTGGTTCTCTGGCCGCCACTGGAAGATAACCTTCTGGAATGCCTGGACGGTGAACCCGTTCCAGCGGAAGCGATGGGAAATGGGATAGCCCACATTGGGGACGCCACCGTAGCGTTGAAACCAGTCCCAGAAGCGGATACCATCCTCATTCGTTACCCGGAACCCCACCTCGCCACCGCCGCCACGACCATTGGCCTGGCTGAAGAACCATCCTTCGGCAACGGGATAGTCATCCCGTCCCTGGCCCTGGGCGGGTGAAAGGGTCGGAAGAACCGCCAGGGCGAGGGCGGAAAGGACGGTCAGGGCAAAGCGCGGCTGCACGCAAAGACCTCCGAGTGCCGTGGTGCCAGGAACGCGTGCACGTTAGGGTTAACGTGGCTGCTCAGGTCTCGTTTCGAGTGACCCAGCCCGCTCGGGAAGCAACGCTCCGGCCGGAAGGGTAGCGGCTAGGAACAGCGAGAGCAAGCGGCCGCGCTTCAGGCAGGGAGCTGTCCTGTGGGCAGTGGAGGTGAGGGAGCGTTGCCACTGACCACCGGAAGGGAAGAGGCACGACCCTGGATCCTGGTGGTGGCTGAGCCAGGCGAAGCCGCCGCCTTGCTCCAGGCGCTCGCGCAGGAGGTCCTGCCGATCCAGGTGGCCGGTAATGCAGCTGAGCTGGCGCAAGTCCTGACGACGGGGAACCCCCTGCTCGCGCTGATCGACCTCGATGCCCCGCATGGTCCGGTGGCGCTGACCACCCTTACGGCTCGCCCGGTCGCGCTGGCGGCGCTCTGCCGGGACCTCACTCACTGGCGCCGGGCCGGTGTGAACGTTCCTCTCCTGATCGAGAAGCCACTCTCGGCTCGAGCGCTCCACCGCGTAGTCGATGGGTTGGTCGGCCGACGCTGAGGAGCGACTTCTGCTACCCTCCGCTCGGTGGAGCGTGGCGGGGCGCAAGGCCCTCGCTGCTACTTGCGCGCTGCGGGCACTGCGCCTCGGAATAGCGGGCAAGAGCCGGGTGAGCTGGCTGGTGGCGTGGCAAGGCCGCCACGACGTGCGCTGAGGGGCCCGGGTGCCGCCAATCGTCGTTGTCGGACTTGCTGGCACGGCGGGCGTGCTGCTGGCACGCCTCATGACGCTGCCGTCCGGCCTGGCCCTGGGTGGTGCGGCAGTGGCAGCCCTCCTTGCCCTGCTTGCCCGTCGCCGCCCCGCGTTGGCGTTGGCAGTAGGCGCAGTGGCGGCGGCATTCCTGGGGCTGGCGCGCGCGCAAACGGTTGCCCAGGTTACTGCTGACGACCTCTCCCACCGAGCGGGGGAATGGCTCGTGGTGCGGGGTGTGGTGGTGAGCCTCCCAGAGCGGCGCGAACGTTTCACCCGTGTCCTCGTCGACGTGGTGGCAGTGGAGGATGGGCGCCCAGCCGCTGGCCGGTTGCAAGCCGACCTCGAGCCGCAGCTCGTGCCGACGGTAGGGGAACTCCTCGTGCTGCACGGTCGCGTCGAGCGCCCACCGGTGTTTGCCGGCTTCGACTACCGCGCCGTCCTGGAGCGGCAGGGCATCCGGGCGACCATGCGCTTTCCGCGTGTCGAACGAGTAGGAGAGGTTCTGGGCCTGCTGCCTACGCGCTGGCTGGCTCACGCTCGCCTTTTCATCGAGGAACGCCTCCAGGCCATGCTGCCAGCGGTACCGGCTGCGATCGCCACCGGGTTGCTGGTTGGAGGGAGTGAAGGGCTGCCACCTGCCCTGCGCACGGCCTTTGCTCGCACCGGAACAGCGCACCTGCTGGCCGCTTCCGGCTACAACATGGCACTCGTTGCTGGCGCTGCGCTCGGGGTAGCGACCCCGCTCCTTGGCCGCCGGCGCGCCATCCTCTGCGCACTCCTCGCGATCGCACTCTACGCTGGCGTGACCGGTGGCACGCCCTCGGTGTTGCGCGCAGCGGTCATGGCAGCGCTCTCGCTGCTTGGGATCTGGTTCGGCCGTCAGCGCGATGCTGCCACCGTGCTCGTGGTGGCAGTGGCGGGGCTCCTGTTTCTCACGCCAACGCTGGTAGATGATGTGGGCTTCCAGCTCAGCGTTACCGCAACCGCTGGCCTGCTTGGGCTGGCTGGTCGCTTCGGGAAATTGCTCGCGCGGCTGCCCAGGTTCGGCGCGCCCGGCCTCGCCCTTCTCCGCGAACCGCTCGCCACGACCCTCGCGGCCACCCTGGCAACCCTGCCGATCACGGTGACGACGTTTGGCACTCTCTCCGTGGTTACGCTGCCAGCGAACCTGCTCGCCACCCCTCTCATCGCTCCGGCGATGGCTGCAAGCTTCTTCGCCCTGGTGGTGGGAACAGTCGTGCCGCCCCTGGCTCCCCTGGTGGCGTTTCCCGCCTGGCTGTTCTGTGCAGGATTGGCCGAGCTGGTGACCTGGTTTGGCAAGCTCCCCTGGGCGGCGGTCCAGGTTGCTGAGCTTCCGATCCCCGCGGGCGGGGGCTACGTGCTGGCGGCTCTGGCCCTCCTCTGGTGGCAACCGCAGCGGCTGCAGGCGTCCCCGCCGCGGGTCGCCTGGCGCGGGCTGGCGGTTCTGGCGAGTGCGGCTGCCATCCTGAGCTGGACCGCCGTAGTGGTCACCAGCCAACCTCAGCTGCAGGTAAGCTTCGTGCCTGGAGGAGCCGTGCTGCGCTCGCCGGGAGGGCGATTGATTGTGGTTGATGGCGGGGCGCGCGCGACTGCGCTCCTTGGGGAGCTGGACCGGTTGCTGCCGATCTGGGACCGGCGGATCGACCTCTATCTGCTGGTCGAAGGGGGACCGAACCGAAGCGCTCTCCCGGACCTTGCCCGCCGCCTCCCAGTGGAGCATGTGCTCGCGAGTGCCACGCGGGAAGCGGTGCTCCGCGCTGCCCGTACTACCCTTGGGCGCGAGCTTGCCACGACGCTGGTTGTCTCGCCCACGGATGTTGACCTTGGAGATGGCACCCGCCTCTGGTTGGAGCCCCGGAGCGAGGGGCTGGCAGCCCGCCTTGCGGCTGGGAGCGTCCTCATTGCTCTCACGCCTCCCGGCACGCGCCAGGGGGCGAGTATTGGGCTGCTCCAGGATGAGCGGGACCAGCAGCTGGTGGTCGTGGCGGGCTCCCGCTACCCCCTCGACCGCCATGAAGTGGTGCGGCTTGTGCTGGCCGCGGACCTACGCGTGCTGCTGGAGCGGCCGTAAAGGTGAAGCGGGAAGTCTGGTACAATCGGCGCGCAAGGGAGATCCAGATGCGTTGCCCATCCTGCGATTCCGCGCTGGGCGAGGAGACGACGAACTGCCCAGGGTGTGGCGCGTCCTTCCCATCCCGCTTGCCCGTGCTGTCGCAGCGGCCGGCGCCCCCAGCGCTGCGGCCCTGGGCTGGCGTGCCCGCGCTGGTCCGCCCGTTGCTCCCGCTGGTCGGGGGGGTCGCCGCGTTGGCGATAACGGCAAGTCTCGCGGCGGCTGGGCTGCGCTGGCGGCTTCCTCCGCTCCTCGGCCGGCGGGAGGGAGGGGGCGAACCGCTCATCGAGATCGACGAGGCGATCGTCATCCGCACGCGCACGACCCACATCCACTGGCGGTAGGAAGGATGGGAAACCAGCGGCAGCCCGGTCCCCGGCGGGAGCCATGATGCCCCGGTGGGCGGGGAGTGCGGCGGCCCTTGCGCTGTCACTAGGGTGGCTCCATCTGCTGGCGGGCGCTCCCTGGCTTCACCGGCTGGTTCAACGGGTGGTTGCTCCTGCCTGGGCACGTCGGCAGGCACCTGCCCTACCGGGCGCGCTCGCCCGCTTTGTCACCGGCGACGGTGAACTCGAGGCCTGCTTCCGGGAGACTGGTCTCGAGCGTGCGCTCCTGCCGGCCGAGGCGAGGCGCCATCTCCCTGAAGTCCAGCAGCGGTTTGCTTTTGCGGGGAGCCTGGCACAGGGAGCAGCCATCGCCGCGGTTGCCCTTGGCTGGAGGGCGCCAGCTGCCACGCTTCGCTGGGCGGGATGGACCTTGCTTGGGCTCGGGCTTGGGGGAGTGGTGGGGGCGCTGTTCGCATTTCCCCTGCTCTGGGCACGGTACCACCGCCTAGCCTACCGGACGGAAGACTGGCGTCTGCCGGCGGAGAGCCTGCTCGCCATTCTCTACCCGGAGCCGTTCTATCGCCTGCTTGCGCTCGCTTGGGGTGGTGGGATAGTCGTGGCTGGCGGAGGGCTGCTGGCGAGCAGCCGACTGCTAGAGGGATGGCGGTAATGGCTACCACTCACGGCGCGCTGCGGGCCGTGCCGCTCTTCCACGACCTCGATGCCCCCAGCCTCGAGCAGCTTGAAGCACGGCTACGCTTGCGGGGCTTTCGCGAGGGGGAGATCATCTTTCACCGCGATGATGTCGGTAACGCGCTCTATGTCATCCGCACCGGGCGGGTGAAGATTCGCCTGCTGGCGGATGACGGTCGGGAGACGGTGCTGGCGATCCTCTCGCCCGGGGACTGCTTCGGAGAATTGGCGCTGCTGGATGGCGAGCCACGCTCGGCTGACGCGGTAGCGATGGAGCGCACCGAGACCTTGATCCTGGGGCGGGAAGACTTTCTGGCCGCCCTCGACCATAACCCCACCCTCGCCCGGCGGATCCTCGTGCTGCTCAGCCACAAGCTCCGCCAGACGAACGAGCAACTCTCCGACCTCGTGTTCTACGACCTCCACGGCCGGGTCGCGAAGCGGCTGCTGGAACTCGCTGCTACTCACGGCGTGCGGGGGACGCTTGGTACCGAGATCAGCCTGCCGCTCACCCAGTAGGAGCTGGCCAGTCTCGTGGGAGCCACGCGCGAGAGCGTCAACCGGGTGCTGCGCTCCTTCGTCTCGCGTGGGTTTATCAGGGTGGCCAACCAGCGGATCACGATCCTGCAGCCGGAGGGGTTACGCCGCCAGCTAGGGTTGGCTGAGTAAGGCCGAGACCGAGATCCTGACGCATCTTGAGGGCATCGGCGATCGCCCAGCGTTCGACGATCTGACCGTTGCGCACGCGGTAGATGTGCATCTCCTTCATTTCGAAGCAGCGGCCGGTTGGAGGGTGGGAACCGTAGGGCCCGAGATGGGTACCCGTGGCACTGCCACGGTCGATCACCTTGTCGCCCGCGACCAGCAGATCATCGATGCGGTAGTGAAGGTCCGGAAAGGCGGTGCGAAGCCGCTGGAAGAGCGCCTTGATCCCCTCGCGCCCGGGAGGAAGCCCGGCTGGCTGGTCATGGTTGACAAAGTCAGGAGCGAAGAGCGTTTCGACGGCGGCGAAGTTGCCGCCGTTGACCACCTCAGCGTAGAACCGGCGGACAACCGCTTTCAGCTCTTCCTCCATCGTGCGCCTCCTCTCGCGTCACTGCCGATGCAATGGTAAGGCAGCGGCGCTACCGTGGTAGCGAGCGAGCCGGCTGGGCAAGAGCCGTGGTCACGGGGTAGTCGATCCGCAGGTCGTGGCGCTGCTGGTGGTCGTAGTCCAGGCGGAGAACGCCCAGTGCAGCCTCATAGCTCAGCGCGGGGGGGAGCTGCCCATCCAGGGTGACGCGCTCGGGCGGTGGGGTCACCACCTCCAGCATTCCGGGGACACTCGCCGGACCGCGCAGCTGGTAGCGGAGGGCGCCCGGTTCGGCCTGGCCACTGAGGGTGCTCGTCGTCCAGATCCAGCCTGGGCTCTGGCGAAGTACAAACAGCCGGAAGCTTGCTGGCGGAAGCTCGGCCGTCAGCGCCCCCTCGACCCGGCGCAGTGTGCCACTGGTGGCATCGCGGGCCACGGCAGCGCCGCTTGGGAGCCCGAAGTCGGCCAGCTGGGCAGTGATGACACGCTGCTCCGCCCCGCGGTTGATAAAGCCAAAGTAGGCGAGGCCATCCCGGTGGGTGGCGACGACCTCGGCAGCGGGACCAAAGCTGAGGAAGGTTCGGCCAGCGAAGGGCTGAAGGTGGGCTAGCCGTTGGCGGAGGCCACTCCGGCCGCTCTCATCCAGATCGGCCAGTGAGAAGGTAAGACCGACCAGTCCACCGGTGGCAGCGGCGGCTTCGAGCCAGCGGTCGCTGAGGGCGGCAGCTTCGCGCAGCCCCCGGCCCACTTCGCCCAGGTGTGGCCGCTGATTGAGTGCGATCAGCTGGAAGAGGGTGTACTCCAGGTGTTGGCGCAGCCCAGCGCGGGGTGGCGGGCTGTCGAAGGCGAGCGTGGTGGGTGCCCAGCGGACGACGTGGAGGTAAGGGTTGGCAGAGGGTGGTACGTACCCGCCTCCTTCGAGGTACGCGGTCGGTTTGACCGCCCAGGCCTGCTCCGCCGTGAGGCGGTAGAACTCGGCCGCTTGCCAGGCGGGGAAGACGTTTGCGCGCTGGAGGATGGGCAACGCCTCCTGATAACCATCGAGGCGGATGCCATCGGCGTCGTAGCGCACCAGCACCTCGCGTACCACCTCGGTCCACCAGGCGCGGACGGCAGGGTGACGGAAGTCCAGCAAGGATCGGCCATTGCCGAGCGGGATCAACCAATCGCGCTGGCGTTCCGCGATCCAGCGCAGGCTGCCCCCACTCTCGCGCACCAGTGGTCCCGGCAGGCTGATGACGACGCGCACGCCGCGTTCGTGGGCGTAGTCAACGAGCGCGCGCAGTCCGGCGGGGAAACGGCTCCGGTCGACCTGGCGGGCACCGCTGCTGTCGAGGGAAAACCACTCTCCCTCCAGCACCACCTGCCAGGGGCCGAGGTCAGCAAAGTGGGCGGCGATCGCGTCGATCTGGCGCCGGATGGCCGCCTCACTGAGCTCACTCCCCAGCGCAGCGGTCGACCACTGGTAGCGGACCCAATCGGGCAGGGGTGGAGAAGGATAGAGGGCGAGGATCGTCCGGCGGTAGCTGGCCAGCATCGCACCCGGGTCACCAAAGGGGACGAGATCGATCAGCACGCGCGGGAAACGCAGTTCGCTGGCTGCTCCGCCTGCCGGCAGCTTGACCTCGTAGGTGAGGCGAAGACCAACCGGCTGAGCAGCAGGCTGGAGGTGGAAGCTCACGAGATGGTCACTGGCATCGAGGGTAGCCAGGACGTAGCCCTGCTTGCGCTCGCTATCGCTCAGCAGGAGCGGTTTCCCCGGGTGGGTCTCACCGCGGCTTCCCTCGCGACGCAGCGGCTCACGCTGGAGCTCACCGGTATCGGCCAGGAGCTGGGTCGCCGCGCTAAGGTCGAGCCAGCCGCCCGGTTCACCGTCGAAGTAGCGGACGCCTGCCACCTGGCGGTCGGCGGGCAGGTTGCGGATTGCGATCTGCAGGGTAAGGAACGAACGGCCCGGAAAGACCGTCGCCAGCAGGCGCGCGCTGCCCCCGACCTTGAGCGGGAACTCTGCTTCGAGCTGGCGCCCCTCGCCCAGGATCGGGTCGTTCAGGGAGCTGACCTGCAAGGTCGCCCCGTCGCTCCACGTGTCGTCGCGCAGGCTCAGGCGGGTACCATCCTTGAGGATGAGGGCGGGCACTGCCCAGGCGCGAAGTTCATTCCGCTCATCGTGCACCCTGAGCTTCCCGTGCTCAGCACCACCGGTGCCGACTGTCACCTTCAGCCGCTCGTTGGTGAGGTTAGTCGCCTCAGCGGGCCGGCTGGTCGCAGTGGGAGTGGCAACTGAGGGTAGGGGAACTCCCTCCGGCTCAAAGGCTGCTGTCAGGTCGCTGCCGGGGAGCGCCTCGGGGCGGGCGAGGCCGCGCGGCGCCGACCGACTGTACTGGCGGTAGAAGGGGCTTGTCCGGGCGGTCCGTTCAAGGTCGGCGGGCAGGTTCTCGCCCGTCAGGATCGCCTTGAAGAAGTCGGCCAGCAGGATGCCCTGGGTCAGGCTGGTGGTCGCGTCGTACTGCATGATGCCGCGTTGGAAGCGCAGGTAGATAAAGTTGGGGTTCGCCGGGTCGAAGGCGGGCTGGCTGGTCGGGAGCCCCCAGATCTCGAGGGCGAGCAACGGCAGGAGGGCGGGGTCACCACCTCCCTCAGGGAAGGCCTCTTGCAAGCTAACAGTGTTCACGAAAGTGGACCAGAATTTGACCGGCCGCCCTCGCCAGTGCTCGGGGGCATGCTGCTGGAGAAAGCGGACGATCGCTTGGTCGTAGCCAGAGCTGCCGGGTGTGGGGGCGCTGGCGATGACCGTACTATCGAAAGGCGGGAAAGTCGCCCCATTGATCGTGGTGTAGGGCATCAGGCCCGGGTCGAGCAGGTTTAGCAGTCCAACCGAGCCATCGGGGCGGAGCTGAAGCACCTGGCGCTGAAAGACCTGGACCCGGGTGCCTAAGAGGGTGAACTCGCGTGAGACCGGCAGCCCGAAGGTGCGGCTGCCGCCGCGCCGCTGGTAGTACTCCCAGAACCGGTCGGACGTGACCCGGAAGCCAGTCTCCGGAAAGAAGCGCGGGTCGGCCGCCCGGACCGGCGCCGGGGTGAGGGGGAGCGAGGCGCTCAGCACCGCAATCAGGCTGAGCAAGCTGATCGCACCCAACCGTTGTCTCCAGCAGCAGCCCATCGAAAAACCTCCCGATAACGCGAGTATGATTGCGTTTGGCTGCCTGCTTCAAGCAGCTAGAATCGCCGACCCCCTCGAAGTCGGTGTCGATGCTCTACTCTCGGAAGGGAGTGAAGAGCGATGGAGATCGAAGTTGCTGTGGTCGGTGGTGGCGTCGTCGGCCTGGCGGTGGCAGCGGCGCTGGGGCGGGCTGGGCGGCAAGTCATCGTTCTGGAGCGGGAACCAGCGCTGGGCCGGGGGGTCAGTAGTCGGAATAGTGAAGTCGTCCACTCAGGGATCTACTACCAGCCGGGCTCCTGGAAGGCGCGGCTGTGCGTGGCGGGGAACGAGCGTTTGCGAGCACTTGGTGCGGCGGGGCTGGTCCCGTTCCGCGCAACGGGCAAGTTGATTGTCGCGACAGAACCCGCCGAGCGGATGATGCTAGAGGAGTTGCTGCGACTGGGAGAGCAGAACGGGGTGCCCGGTTTGCGCTTGCTGGAACGACGGGAGGTGAAGCAGCTGGAGCCAGCAGTCGAGGCGCTCGCGGCCATTTGGGTGCCCACGGCAGCAGCGGTCGATGCGGCGGCGCTGGTGCGCTACCTGGCTGCTGAGGCCCGCCGCCAGGGAGCGCTCGTGCTCTGTCAGGCCGGCGTCATGGCGGTAGCACCGCTCTCTGCTGGCTACCAACTCCACCTGGCGACTGCGGCGGGGGAGGAAACGCTGACCGCCCGGACCGTCGTGAACGCAGCTGGGCTGCATGCTGACACCCTCGCGGCGCTGGCCGGGATCGACCTCGAGGCGGCAGACTACCGTCTCGAATGGGTGAAAGGCCGCTACGCCCAGCTCTCCGCGCGGGCGGCTACTCGCCTTCAGCGCCATATCTACCCCGTGCCGGCCTACGTCGGGATTGCCCCGGGGGCTGGGCGAACGGCTTTCGCTGGGCTAGGGGTCCACGTCACGGTGGCGGTCGATGGCCGCGTGCGCCTGGGGCCGGATGTGGAGTACCTCCCTGCTCGCGTGGAGGACTACTCGGTGCCGCCAGCAGTCGCCTCACTCTTCTTCCAGGCAGCCCGCCGGTTCCTGCCCTTCCTCGAGCCAGAGGATGTAATACCCGAAAGCGCAGGGATCCGCCCGCGACGCGCGGTAGCGCGCCAGGGGTTCGCCGATTTCGTCATCGCCGAAGAGAGCAACCGTGGCCTGCCAGGATGGATCAACCTGGTCGGGATCGAGTCGCCGGGTCTCACGGCGGCCCTTCCCCTTGCCGACGTGGTGGCCGAGCTGGTGCGGGAACAGGACTGAGGGGGAGGGAGAAAAGGGGTAGCGCTCGGCACTGGCAACCAATCACGCGATCTGGTACATTTGTTCTAGGCCCCGCGATGGAGGTGCAGTGACAGAACGATCCCGCCCCTTCACCCCAACCCGGAACAGCGGGGGTCCGGATTACGCAGGAGAAGTACGAGCAGGTCCGGGCGGCCCGACTAGCAGCCCTCGCTGAGCGCGACGGCCTCCCAGTGAGCGAGCGGGGCCGTCAGGTGGCGCTGCAGCTTCCCCAGGAGTTCGAAGGCGCGGTGAGCTGGTACGCCACCATCGTTGCCCTCGATCTGGAAGCGCGGGGGAAATTGTGCGCTGCCAGTGGGGAGGTGAACCTGTGGTCGAGCGCCTCCCTCGCGCTGGCGAATCCGCGGGCTAACTGCTACGGTGAGAGGCGGTGCTCACCTACAATCGGCGCAGGGGGTCCGCCTGCGCTCCTGCTCGCCCGCCCAGAGGATGGATTCGGTGGCTCAAGCACTCTACCGGAAGTGGCGCGCCCAGACCTTTGCCGAGCTGGCTGGCCAGGAACCGATCACCCGCACGCTGAAGAATGCGGTCGCGGCTAATCGGACAGCCCATGCCTACCTGTTCTGTGGCCCGCGCGGCACCGGAAAGACGAGCACCGGGCGGATCCTGGCCAAGGCGATCAACTGCTTGCACCCCCAGGCGGGTGAACCGTGCAACCAGTGCCGGGTCTGCCTGGCGATCAACGAGGGCCGGCTGATCGACCTGATCGAGATCGACGCGGCAAGCAACCGTGGGATCGACGAGATCCGAGACCTGCGGGAGAAGGTCCGCTTCGCTCCTACTGAAGCGCGGCGCAAGGTGTACATCATCGACGAAGTGCACATGTTGACCGAACCGGCCTTCAACGCGCTGCTCAAGACCCTGGAAGAGCCACCCGAGCACGTCGTCTTTATCCTGGCTACGACAGAGGTCCACAAGCTTCCCGCCACCATTGTCTCCCGCTGCCAGCGCTTCGACTTCCGCCGCATCCGGCCGGAAGCCGCCCTGGCCAAGCTCCGCCAGATCGCTGCTGCCGAAGGGGTTCACGCAGACGAAGCAGCACTGGCGCTGATCGTCCGCGTCAGTGCCGGGAGCCTGCGGGATGCCGAGAACCTGCTTGACCAGGCCATCAGCCGCTACGGAGCGACCTTCGGCGCCAGTGAGGTAGCCGACCTGCTCGGGCTGAGTAGCGATACGCGCGCTCGCGCCGTCGTGGAGGCGGCGCTGCAGCGGGACCTGGTGGCCGGGCTGCGGGCGATCGGCGATGCCGCTGGGAGCGGTGCTGACCTCCGCCAGTTCAGCCGGGAGATCGTCGAGGTGCTCCGCCGGGTGATGCTGACCCAGGCGGGGGCGGGCGATCTGATCGACAGCGGGGAGGAGGAACGGGAGTTTGCCCAACGGATGGCAGCAGTGGCCGACCCCGAACAGGTGGTACGAGTGTTACGGCGCTTCAGCGAAGTAGACCTCCGGGGAGAAACGGCCGCCACCCTGCCACTGGAGCTGGCCCTCTTCGACGCAGTGCACACGAGCGGCACGCCCCCCTCGGTGAGTGACCAGCTGCAAGGGACCTGGCCGCCCGTTCCCATCGCCGCCATCGAAAGTTCGGCAACTGCGCCCGCGCCTCCCCGCCACCGCGCCGCCCCGATGCGCGAACGCGATCGGCGTCGGCGCGTCCAGGAACGCAAACCGGTGGGCCACTACTCCTCCAGGAGGCTGGTGGCACCAGAATAGGGCTCCCTCTGGTCACGGCCGTCGCACTGGTCGACCTGTACGGCCAGCGGAAGCCCGCCAGCGCCGAACTGCCAAACCTCTCGGATCAGGTCCGCCGGTTGCGGGCACGGGCCAGGGTCACCGGCCGGGTGTGGTCGCGGAAGCGGGGCAGCCCCGGCTCGTGCGCCCGCAGCCTGGCCAGGTCGGCGGTTATCGCGTCCATGATGCGGTCACTGGCCCGCTGGGCGTGCCCGACCTCGCCGGCCCGCAGATCGCGCAGATCGACCGGTGCTCCAAAGTGGACGCGAACCACGGGCCGGCGCCACAGGGCGGAGATGAGCATCCGGACCATCACGGGCCAGCCGTGGTAGGCGAGGACCTCGTGCGAGCCCCAGATGGCCACCGGCACCACGGGCGCGCCCGTGGCCAGCGCGAGGCGGCCGGTCCCGGTGCGCGGCCGCTCGGGCCACATCGCGGGGTGCAGCCCGATCCTTCCCTCGGGGTAGACGAACACGATCGCCCCAGCTGCGAGCGCCGCGACGGCGTCGGGCACGGCGTTGCGGACGGTCTCGTGCCCCCGATCCACCGGGATGTGACCGGCCGCGCGCATGAGCGCACCGATGACCGGGACGCGGAACAGCCCGCCGGTCGCCATCATCCGGGGGGCGATCCGGATCCGGGCGCAGGCGGCGGTCGTCGCCACCGGGTCGAAGTTCGCGATGTGGTTGCCGGCGAGGATCAGCGGTCCACGGAGCTGCCGGGTGTCGAGCTGCTCGCTCGTGGTGATGCGCAGCCGGCAGACCAGGGGAACCACCACCGAGGCGAGCCGGAGCACGAACCGCCACAGCAACGGCGGCCGCCAGGCGGGTGGGGGTGTCACCGCCGTCTCGGTCCGTCCGGTAGCGGTCCCGGTTTCGCCGGTGGTCATGGCCGCCGATCGTACGACCCGCGCCGACAGCTCGGCCCGGTCAGGATCGCGGAGGTCGCGACCCCGACCGGGCCGGGCGGGTCAGGGCTCGCCGTCCCGACGGGCCGCCCGAGTCAGCGGACGTCGGCGGCCAGGTCGGCGTACGGGCCGGTGCCGTGCAGGGCCTCGACGATGTCGCCGGCCTGCGCCTCGTGCTTGGCGTAGTGGTTCGGGTAGGCCGAGACCTGGACCTTCTGGGCGGCCTGGGTCAGCGGCAGGTTCTGCCAGCCGTCGATGTCGAGCAGGCCGCGGTTGCTGGCCGTGCCCTCGAAGAACGCCTTGGTCGCGTACGTCGGGTCGGTGATCTGCTCGACGGTGCCCCAGCCCGAGGACGGGCGCTGCTGGAACAGGCCCTGGGAGTCGTGGTCGTTACGGGCACCCAGGTGACCCAGGTTCTTCAGGTTGGTCTCCTGCAGCGAGGTCGCCACCGCGATCGTCCACGCCCGCGGCGGCAGACCCATCTCCTTGGCCGTGTCCACGATCGCCTTGGCGTTGGCCAGCTGCTCCGCGGTCGGGGTGAACCGCTTCTGCTCCGCCGTGATCGGCAGCGGGTGCAGCTCCTGCGCCGGCGGCGCCCCCGCCTGCGGCGCGGCGATCTGCTCGACCACCGCCGCGGCCTGATCCGTCGTGGTCGGGGCCGGATCCGCGGCCAGCGCCAGCGGTGCCGCCCCGGCGATCCCGGCCAGCGCGAACGCGCCACCCGTGAGCAGGGCCTGAAGTCGCGTCATCGTCCGAGTCATCAGCAAGTCCTCACCAGTCAGGGGAGCGCACCCAGCCACCGGGCACCCGGGCCAAACCAGGCACCCGAGCGGGCGCAGCGATCCCGAAGCATCCGGACAACCAGCCCCGCGGAGCCTGTGTTGGCGGTTACGCCGCTCACTGCTCGTCCCTCGCAGCTGCCCTCACTCACCGTGAGGCGCCTCAACGCGGGGTCACACACCGTCACCGGAAACCAAGGCTCGCGGGCCGGTCGCGCCGGCGGTCGTTCCGGCGTGCGCAGAGTCCAACCACCCAGCACCCCGGACCTATCCCCAACCCCGCCCACCACCCGGCCCGAATCCGATCTGGCTCAACCACGCCATATCCCGCCACCCACCCCTCCTCCATCCGGGACGACGTCCCCGATCCGGGACCCTCAGGGGATGGCCGACCGGTCACCGGCGGGGAGCAGGCACGGCCATTGGGGAGCCGGGACCGCTCACCGGGCGGCCAACGAGCTTGCCCCCGTTCGTGGCGTGGCGAGGGCTGCGAGCCCGGGCCGGAGCCACGCGACGCTCGCCCCTGGCTGCGGGGTAGGCCGGACAGTGAAAGGG
>JAILZB010000064.1 GCA_023512725.1 Chloroflexota bacterium
GTGCAGCAGTTTCGGGTCGTTGACGAAGAGTACGAAGGTCGGAGGGTTCACCTCCGGCTGGGTGGCATAGTAGATCTTCAACTGGCGGCCCCGGCGATGGGGCGGTGGATGGGCTGCCAGCGCCTCCAGGAACAGTTGATTCAGTTGGGCGGTTGGGATCCGCTGGAGGCGGCGATCGTAGACCGCGAGTGCCGCTGGGAGAACACGATAGACCCGCTGACCGGTGAGGGCCGAGACGAACAGCACAGGCGGGTCGGGAAGGAACTTGAACGCGGCGCGTACCTCGTCGGTGTAGCGTGCGGTGCTGGTGGCGTCCTTCTCGATCAGGTCCCACTTGTTGACGACGATGACGAACCCTTTGGCCGCTTCGAGGGCATAGCCGGCAACATGCGTGTCCTGAGCGGTGATCCCCTCGGCGGCATCGATCACGAGCAGCACGACATCGGCCCGGTTCACTGCTCGGATCGCCCGCAGCACGCTGTACTTCTCGACCCCTCGCGAGATCCGCCCACGCCGCCGGATGCCAGCGGTATCGACCAGCAGCACCGGCCGCCCCCCGACCTCAACCAGGGTGTCGATCGCATCACGGGTGGTGCCGGGGACTGGCGAGACGACCGCCCGCTCCTGGCCTAGGATCCGGTTGAGCAGTTGCGACTTCCCGACATTTGGCCGACCGATGATCGCCACCCGGGCGACCGCTTCGGCTGGCTCCTCTGGCTCGGTCGGCGGCAACTGGCGGACAATTGCATCGAGCAGGTCGCCAGTTCCCAGCCCCTGGAGGGCGGAGACCGGGATCGGCTCCCCCAGGCCGAGCTGGTAGAACTCGACGGCATCCTGGGCGTAACGCGGGCTGTCGCTCTTGTTGACAGCCAGCACCACCGGCTTGCCTGACCGCCGCAGTCGCTCGGCCGCCTCGCGGTCGGCCGTGGTGATCCCACTCCGGACATCCGTCAGGAGCACGACGACATCGGCCTCAGCAACCGCCTGGTTGACCTGGTCCTGGACGTGACGGCTCAACTCATCCGCGGGGGCGATCTCCAGTCCTGCCGTATCGACCAACACAAACTCGCGTCCGTTCCAATCGGTATCCCCATAGAGCCGGTCGCGTGTGGTGCCGGGCAGGTCCTCGACGATCGCCCGCCGCTCGCCGGTCAGCCGGTTGAACAGCGTCGATTTGCCCACATTCGGTCGACCAACGATGGCGACGACGGGCTTGGTCATGCCTCCTCCCCGGCGCAGGCTTGCGCCCGCGCACGGTGCGCCCCTCGGGCGCGTGCGAACTTACTCTGGCTGGAGGAAGGAAGACGCGGGGTTGAGCAGCGCGATGAGCAGCGCTTTCTGGGCGTGCAGCCGGTTTTCCGCCTGGTCAAAGACGACCGAGTGTGGCCCTTCGATCACCTCATCCTCGATCTCTTCCCCGCGGTGAGCCGGGAGGTCATGCATGACGATCGCCGTCGGCTGGGCGAGGGCCACCAACTGCCGAGTGAGGGTAAACCCAGCAAAGACGCGCCGGCGCTGCTCCGCCTCCGCTTCCTGCCCCATACTCGTCCACACATCAGTGTAGAGCACCGCCGCTCCCCGCGCCGCCTCCTCGGGCTGGTGGCAGAGCGTCACCATGCCTCCGGCCGCCGCCGCGCGCGCACGGGCGAGCGCCAGCAGCTCGGCCGGCGGCTCGTATCCTGGCGGGCACGCGAGCACGACCTGCATCCCCAGCGTGGCAGCACCCAGCATCAGGCTGGTGGCAACGTTATTGCCATCGCCAATATAGGCCAGCCGCAGCCCGGCCAGCCGACCGAACCGCTCCTGGATGGTCAGCAGGTCGGCCAGGCCCTGGCAGGGGTGTTCTCGCACCGAAAGGGCGTTGATGACGGGAATGCTGGCAAAGCGTGCAAACTCCAGCAGCTTCTCCTGCTCGTGGGTCCGTACGGCCACGGCATCGACCATCCGGCTGACCACCCGAGCAACATCGCGGACTGGCTCGCGCTGACCAAGGCCGACCTCAGCGGGAGAGAAGTAGAGCGCGCGCCCGCCCTGCTGGGCCATCGCTACCTCGAAGGAGAGCCGCGTCCGGAGCGAGGGCTTCTCGAACAGGAGGGCGAGGGTCTTCCCGGCAAGCAGCTCTCCCCGCGGCTGCGCTTTCAGGTGACGGGCAGCCGCCAGCAACCGCTCCAGCTCTGTGGGGGAGAGGTCGGCCAGGGAAAGCAGGTCGCGCTTGCGTGCTGCCGTGGTCGTCATGGCTGGCAGTATAGGCTGGTCATTTCGGCCGTCGCAACCGGAGCAGGCCCCGCCACCCTGGTATACTCAGAGCATGGAGCCCGAGTACCTCCCTGGTCCGCTGGACGAAACGGCCCTCCGCGAGTGGTTCCGCACCCTTGGCCTGAGCCCGTACCAGTGGTCGAACGGTCCCTACGACCGCTATCCCCTTCACCAGCATAGCTACGATAAATACCTCGCCTGCGCACGGGGCAGCATCGTCTTCCACCTCGACGACCGCGAGATCCATCTGCGCGCGGGCGACCGCATGGTCCTCCCTGCTCACACCCGCCATTCGGCAGCAGTCGGGCCGGAAGGGGTCGTCTGCTGGGAAGCCGCTGCCGACCCGGCCACCCGCCGGTCCGCCTAGAGTGGAGAATGCCCGCGCGCGGGCAGCGGTCGCGACGGCCCGCTTTTCCGGGCACTTCCGCCCTCCCCTCGCTGACTATTCCTTTGCCCGTATCCCGCAGACGGTCTGCTGGCTGCTCACCGGGAACGGAACACCCGCTCTCCCCCTCGACACCCTCGGTCCCGCAGCCATCCGCTGGGAGACGGTCATCCTGCTCTTCGTCGACTCATTCGGCTGGGAGTTCTTCGAGCAGACCCGCGAGCACTTCCCCGCGCTCCGGCGCTTTGACCAGGAGGGAGTGGTCAGCCCGCTGACCAGCCAGTTCCCCTCTACCACCGCTGTGCACGTCACAACGATCCACACCGGCCTCACGGTGGGTCAGCACGGCGTCGTCGAGTGGAACTACTACGAGCCGCTGCTCGACCGGGTGATCAGCCCGCTGCCCTTTCGCGGTGCCGAGGAGCACGAGGGCCGCGACAGTCTCCTTGCCACTGGCGCTGATCCGGCCCTGCTCTTTGAGTGGGAGACCCTCTACGGCCCCCTCCAGCAGGAAGGGGTCTCCACCGTGCTCTATCAGCCGGCGGGGATCACCAGCGCCTATTCACGCCGCGTGTTTGCTGGAGCAACGGTGCGCTTCTACACCACGCCAGCGGAAGGGCTAACAAGCCTGGCAGAAGAGGTCCTGCACGGGAGCGGGCAACGGTACTTCCAGCTCTACTACGCTGGGATCGACACGGTGGCCCACCTCCACGGCCCGCAATCTCCCCAGGTTGCCGCCGAGCTGGCCAGCTTCTGGGAAACCGTCGAGCGCACATTGATCCGACCGCTGCTCGGACGGGCCCACCGCACCCTGCTGCTCGTCACCGCCGACCATGGCCACACGCGGGCGAACGTCGAGCGGCCGTTCTACGTCAACCGGGAGGCGCCCGAGATTGTGCCGCTCCTGCGCCGGACTCGGGCCGGCCGGCCGATCGTTCCCGGTGGCTCCCCGCCCGACCTGTTCCTCTACGTCCAGCCTGAGCACCTGGAGACCGTGGATGAACTCCTCAGTCGGCGCCTGGAAGGGATCGGGGAAGTCCATCGCACCCACGACCTGATCGCAGCCGGCTTCTTTGGCGAGCCTCCCTTCTGCGCCAACTTCCTCGCCCGGCTGGGGGATCTCATCGTGCTTGCCTACCCCGGTCAGGCAGTTTGGTGGTACGAGCCGGGAGCCTTCGAAGTGCGCTTGCGTGGCCACCATGGCGGCCTCTCTCCCGCCGAGATGGATACCCTCCTGCTGGTGCTGCCGCTCGCCTGAGGCAGGCAACGCTATGATTGCGCTGCTCGCCGGGCGAGCGGGGAGAGAGCAGGTGCGCGTCGAGTACCTTGACGACTTAGCCGAGTTCGCCATCGCGCTGGACCTCACCGGGGTGCCGCCCGCCGTGGTCGCGACCGCGCACGAGCAGATCCTCGACACCCTCGGCGTGATCGTGGGCGGTGCCCAGGCTGAGCCGGTGCGCCAGCTGGCTGAACGCTGGCATTCCCCCGATGGCCCCTGCTGGGCGCTTGGCCTTAGGCGGCGGCTGCTCCCCCGCCAGGCAGCCCTGGTCAACGGCACCGCTGGCACCTGGCTGGATTTCGACGCCGGCCACCGCTGGTCGGGGGGACACCCGGCGATCCACGTCCTGCCAGCGGCGCTGGCAGTCGCCCAGGCACGCCGCCTGAGTGGGAAGGAGCTGCTGACCGCCTTTATTGCTGGTTCGGAGGTCGCCTGTCGGATCGGCCTAGCAAAGGGGCCGCTGGTGCCCGTCCTCCACCCCCATGGGTCCTGGCCGGTCCTCGGTGCCGTAGCGGCGGTCGGCCGGCTCTGCGGCATCACGGCGGGGGAGGTCCGGCGGGCTATGGAGCTGGCAGCCACACTCACGCTGGCGACGAGCTGGAACACCGCCTTTGCAGGCGCCACCGTTCGTCACGTCTACGCCGGGCTCGGCGCCCAACTTGCCATTCAGGCGGTCGAGTGGACCCTCGCCGGCTGGGATGGCGAGCCGGATGGGGTAGGAGTCGTCTTCGGACGCATCGCTGCGGCAGGGATCGTGCGGCGGCGCGCGACAATTGCGCTCGGCCAGCAGTGGGAGTTCGCGACCAGCTACCTGAAACCGTACCCCTTCGCCCGCTTTGGCCACAACGCCATCGACGTCCTTCAGGAGCTGCACACTCAGCACCCATTCCGAGCCAGTGACGTCGCCCGCATCGTCATCCGGGTGGGCGCGCTCGGCGCCCGGATGGCACACCGCCACCCGCAGAACGAGCTACAGGCGCGCTTCTCCCTTCCCCACGCTGTCGCCGTCTGGCTGGCCCGCGGCCGGCTGCGGCCGGAGGACTTCCGTGACGAGGCGCTGGGCGAGCCGGAGCTGCGCGCCTTGGCCGAGCGGGTCGACGTGAGCGAAGATCCCGAGTGGGAGGCCCTCAGCCCACGCTGGCGGGGTGCGACTGTCACGGTGGTCCTGCGCGATGGCAGGACGCTGACGGGCGAGACGCTCTACCCAACCGGAGATCCGGAAAAACCGATGCTACCGGAGCAGGTCCGCGAGAAGTTCCAGCAGCTGGTTGCGCCGGTCGTGGGGGCGGCGGCCACGGCCGCGGCAATGCAGGCGGTCGCCGCCCTGGCCACCTTGCCAACGCTCGAGCCGCTCCTTGAGCCACTGGCAGGCCCCCTGGAGGCAGAACCGTGAACGAGGCTCCGCGCGACCGCGCCCGTCGCGCCGCAGAGATCCTGCGGCCCCACGTGGCGACGGTGCTCGCCCAGATCCCGGAAGAAATCTTCACCACTCGGCAGTACATGCTGGCCTTCCGTGAGCGGCCGGAGACAGCTGCCGCCTACGAGCAGGCGCTGGCCCTCTGGGGGGAGGAGCGCCGCCTCGGCATCCTCGCGCTTCACGGCCAGGTCGGGCCCCGCGTGCTCCGTGAGAGCAGGCTCGCGCGCTGGCTCGGCTACGTGGGCAACGCTGCCCTGGAAGACGACGGAATCCACGTCCCCGCCCGCTGGCAGAAAGTCCGATGAACGCGCCCCAGGCAACGATTGCCGCCATCCTCGCCCGCTACAGCCGACGCTACGAGCGGCCGCATGCTGTCGTCGAAGCCGAGCAGGCGATGCTCGCCGAGCTCCGGCTCCTCGGGCTAACGGTCGAGGGGCCGGAGCGGCTGCCCAGCCCTCCCTACTACACCCGCTATCGCATTGGCGGGCTGCTCGTGGAAGGGTTCGTTCACATCCCGGATACCTTCATCAAGCTGCGGCTGGTCGATTGACCGGCAGGCGCTCCCGCTGCTGGGCGCCCACCGCCACGGCTACAATTCCGGCCGATGCGCCTGCCCGTGCTCTCGCGTCGCCAGGCCTTGGTTGGCCTTGCCGCGCTGGCGGCTGCTCCTGCCTGCCGCCTGATCGAGACGCCGCTCGCTGGTACCGTCAAACTAGGACTGGTTGCTCCCTTCTCCGGTCGCGATTACCAGCTTGGCTATAACCTGCTCTTTGCCGTCAAGCAGGCGCTCAAGGAGTTCAACTTGGCGGGTGGTGCCCAGGGCTGGCGGGTGGAGCTGGTGGCCCACGACGACCGCAACGAAGCCGCTGCCGGCATCCAGCAGGCGCGCAAGCTCACCATCGACCCGGACGTGGTGGCGGTCATTGGGCATCCCGGCAGCGCCTCGGCAACCGCAGCACTCCCCGAGTACCGCCGCGCGGGAATGCCATTCCTCACCCTGGCGTCGGCGGACCCCCTGCTTGATGGGAAGGGAGGGGTCGTGCGGCTGGGGCCATCAGACACCCAGCTCGCCGGCGCCTTGCTTGATTTTCTCCCCCGGCGCTTCAACGCCACCCGCCTGGCTATCGCCATCACCGACCCCGCCAATGGGCGGCCGGCGGAAGAGCTAGTCAGCCAGTGGTGGAAGGCGGCCGGCTCGGTGGTCTTTGGGGATACCCTGCCGCGGGAGCCGGTGGACTACCTCCCCTTTTCCAGCCGCCTGGTCGCCAGCGCCCCCGAGGTGGTCTTCTACGCGGGCGGGATCGAAACGGGCGGCCCGCTCTACGCCGAGATCCGGCGGATCGCGCCCGGCCTGCCCTTTGTCGCCTCGCCTGCGGCGGCGAGCCCCGGCTTTGCTCGCCTGGCAGCCGGCTCGCCGACTGACCACGCCTACCTGACTTTCCCCGCTGCCGACCCGGTCGAGCGGAACGCCCCTGCCTTCGTCCAGGCATTCCGTGCTGCCTGGGGGCTCGATCCGCTGCCCCAAGCCGGCCTCGCTTACGAGGCGACGCTGGTGGCGCTCGCGGCGCTCAGCCAGGTCGCGGGGGGTGCCACCCCACCCACCCGCCAGGCGGTGCGCGATGTTCTCCCGACGCTCGGGCCAGTGCCGGGCCTCGGCGGCCCGGTGGCCTTTGATCCCCAGGGCCAGCGGCTCGGCGCCGAGCCTGCCTTCTATCGGCTAGTCGGGCCACGCTTCCCGGGTGAGCGCCAGCCACTCCGCTAAGCCAGGCGGCAGGGCAGCGAGGAGGAGGCGTGTTTTTCCATTGACGGAACGCGTGGGGGCTAGTATACTGTTGCAACGGGCGAGCAACGAAGCAGCGCCGGCTCCGCGACACTGTAGTGCGGAGGTTTTCTCCGGGAGGGGGAAATCTCCGCCTTTTTGCATTCTGGCCGGCCCCCGCTCCCCGGGCCTACGCCGCGGTGCCGAAAGCGGTACCCTACTGGATCTCGATGGCACCCGAAGCTCGATCGGGTGAGGAACAACCGATGACGCAAGGACCGATCCCTGGCGGCCCCACGCTCTATGACGAGCGCTTTGAGCGCGATGCCTGTGGCGTTGGCTTTGTTGCCACGCTCACCGGGGTGCCCAGCCACGAGATTGTGGCGAAGGCCCTACAGAGTGTGGTCAACGTCACGCACCGTGGCGCAGTCGATGCAGACGCGAAGAGTGGCGATGGCGCCGGGCTGCTGACCCCGCTCCCAAAGAAGCTGCTCCGGCGGGAGCTGAGCAAGCTCGGCCTGCGGGTCGAGGTGGACGAGGTGGCCATCGGGATGGTCTTCTTCCCGCGCGAGGAGGCGGATGCCCTCGCGCCCCTGGTGGCTGAGGCGGTGGCCCGCGAAGGGCTGACGCTGCTGGGCTGGCGCCGCGTGCCGGTCGACCCCACGGTGCTGGGAGAGAAGGCCTTCCGTACCCGGCCCGAGATCCGCCAGGCGTTCATCGCTCGCCCGGCCGGCCTCAGCGCCGTCGAGTTCGAGCGCCGGCTCTTTCTGGCCCGCAAGGCGATCGAGCGCGCGGTGGCCGCCCGTGGGGTCGATGGCTTCTACATCCCCTCGTTCTCCGCGCGAACAGTCGTCTACAAGGGGTTGTTCGTTGCGCCGCAGCTGGCAGGCTTCTACCTCGACCTGGTCGACCCTGACTACGAGGCCCCGCTCGCCGTCTTCCACCAGCGCTACAGCACGAATACCTTCCCGAACTGGTTCCTGGCCCAGCCGTTCCGGATGCTTGCCCACAACGGTGAGATCAACACCCTCCAGGGGAATCAGAACTGGATCCGCGCCCGCGAACGCGCGCTCAGCTCTCCCGTCTGGGGCGAGCGGGTCGCTGAACTCTGTCCGATCATCCAGCCGGGGGGCTCGGATTCCGCCAATCTCGATAACGCCCTGGAGGTGCTGGAACTATCGGGCCGCTCCATCCTCCACGCCATGGCGATGCTGGTCCCGGAAGCGTGGGAGAACATGCCGAACCTCAAGCCCGAGTGGCGCGCCTTCTATGAGTACCACGCCTGCCTCCAGGAGCCGTGGGATGGCCCCGCCGCGCTTGCCTTCACCGACGGGCGGATCGTGGGCGCCGCCCTCGACCGCAACGGCCTGCGGCCAGCCCGCTACACCGTAACGGCCGATGGGCTCGTGGTCCTGGGCTCGGAGGTCGGGATCGTCGACATCGACCCGGCCAGTGTGGTCGAGAAGGGACGGCTCGGCCCAGGCCAGATGATCGCCGTCGATACAGCCGCGCGGCAGCTGCTCCACAACGACGAGATCAAAGACCAGCTCGCTGCCCAGGCTCCCTACGGTGAGTGGGTCCGGCGCAATCTCTACCGAGTCGACTTTTCGGTCTCGACCAACGGCCACGAGGACGGCCAGCGCCTCAACACCCTGGGCAGTGAATCGCTGACCCAGCTCCAAGCTGCCTTCGGGTACACCTCAGAAGAGGTACGCCAGATCGTGCTGACCATGGCGGAAGAGGCGGCCGACCCGACCTGGTCGATGGGCGACGACACGCCGATCGCCGTGCTCTCTCAGAAGCCACGGCAGCTCTACACCTACTTCCGCCAGCGCTTCGCTCAGGTCACCAACCCGCCGATCGATCCCTTGCGCGAGCAGATCGTGATGGCGCTCAATGGCTACCTTGGCCCCCGGACCAGCTTTCTCACCGAAAGCCCCGAGCACGCCCGGCTGGTGTACCTGGAGACGCCCGTCCTCCTCGACGCCGAGCTTGCTGCCCTCACGCGCTTGCCGGACCCGTTCCGCGCCGTGACCCTCGCTACGGTCTTTCCCGCCTCCGCAGGACCAGACGGGCTGGCAGCTGCCCTCGACCAGCTCTGCGCCGCCGCCGAGCGTGCTATCGATGAGGGGGCTGCCATTCTCATCCTCTCCGACCGCGCCGTCGATGCCACCCACGCGCCGATCCCGAGCCTGCTCGCGGTGGGGGCCGTCCACCATCACCTGATCCGGGCGGGGAAGCGCATGCGGGCTGACCTCGTAGTGGTGAGCGGCGACTGTTTTGAGGTCCACCACATTGCCACCCTGATCGGCTACGGGGCGAGTGCCGTCAACCCCTACCTCGCGCTCGCGACGGCTCGGGCGGTGGCGATCCCTCGCCATGCCTCCCCCGAACAGGTGCCGGAGATCGCCGCTGCTGCGGAGCAGAACTTCCGCCATGCGTGCGAGAAGGCATTGCTCAAGATCTGCTCGAAGATGGGGATCAGCACCGTCAGCAGCTATCGCGGCGGCCAGATCTTCGAGGCGATCGGGATCGGCCAGGAGCTGATCGACCGCTGCTTCACCGGCACCCCCTCTCAGATCGGCGGGATCGGCCTGCGCGAGATCGCAGAGGATGTGCTCGCCCGTCACGCCGAGGCCTTCCCGACACCCCCAGCGCGGCTGAAGGATTATGGCTTTATCCGCTACCGCCGCGAGGGGGAGTACCATCTCTTCGGCCAGCCGGTCGTCCGCGCGATGCAGCGAGCTGCCAACAGCGACGACTATGACCTGTACCGCGAGTTCCGCCAGCTGGCGGAAGACCATCCCCCCGTCTCCCCGCGCGACCTGCTCGAGATCGTCTCGGACCGTCCGCCGATCCCGCTTGAGGAGGTGGAGCCGATCGAGGCGATTGTGCCGCGCTTCATCAGCACAGCGATGTCGCTCGGTGCGCTCAGCAAAGAAGCGCATACCACCCTTGCGATCGCCATGAACCGGCTGGGCTCGCGTAGCAACTCGGGTGAAGGGGGTGAGGACGAGGAGAACTACCTCCCCCGCCCGAACGGGGATATCGCCCACAACAAGATCAAGCAGGTGGCCTCCGGGCGCTTCGGGGTTACCATCCAGTACCTCGCCATGTCGACCGAGCTGGAGATCAAGATGGCTCAGGGGTCGAAGCCCGGCGAGGGCGGCCAGCTTCCGGGCAAGAAGGTCTCCGAGTTCATCGCGCGGGTCCGCCACGCCGTTCCAGGCATCCCCTTGATCTCGCCGCCGCCGCACCACGACATCTACAGCATCGAGGACCTCGCCCAGCTGATCTACGACCTCAAGCAGGCGAACCCGGAGGCACGGGTCGGGGTGAAGCTCGTGGCAGAGGCGGGGGTGGGTACCATCGCGGCCGGGGTCGCGAAGGCCTACGCCGACTACATCCTGATCAGTGGCCACGCTGGCGGCACCGGCGCCTCACCGCTCTCCTCGATCAAGAATGCTGGCTGCCCCTGGGAGGTTGGCCTGGCCGAGACCCAGCAAGTGCTCGTCCTGAATGACCTCCGTGGTCGGGTGAGCCTGCGCACCGATGGCGGCCTCCGGACCGGGCGGGATGTGATCATCGCTGCGCTGCTGGGCGCCGAAGAGTTCGGGTTTGGCACGGCCGCGCTGGTGGCCATAGGCTGCGACATGGCCCGCCAGTGTCACCTGAACACCTGCCCAACGGGGATCGCCACCCAGGACCCCGAACTGCGCGCCCGCTTCACCGGCACGCCCGACCAGGTGGTGCATTACTTCCGCCACCTGGCGCAGGACGTGCGGGAGTGGCTCGCCCGCCTAGGGTACCGCTCGCTCGATGAGATCGTTGGGCGAACCAGCCTGCTGCGTCAGCGCCAGGTCGAACAGCCGGCCCGCGCCAACCTCCTTGACCTTTCGCGCCTCATCACCGAGGTGGACCCGACCGGCGAGCGGCCGCGCCGGCGCCTACAGCCGCGCAACGACCGGCCAGACACCCCGCTTGACCTGCGCATCATTGCGGATGCCGCGCCTGCCCTCGAGCGCGGCGAGCCGGTCAAGCTTCACTACGAGGTACGCAACTCGAACCGGACCCTCGGTGCCCGCCTCTCCAATGCTGTCGTCCGGCGCTGGGGGAAAAACGGGTTACCGCCCGGCACGATCGAAATCTCCTTCACCGGCAGCGCCGGCCAGAGTTTCGGCGCCTTCTGTGCCCCGGGGATCCGTCTGGTCCTCACCGGGGAAGCGAACGACTACGTTGGTAAAGGGCTTTCGGGCGGGGAACTGATCGTCCGGCCACCGGCCGAGGCGCGCTACCGCTCCCACGAGAACGTCATCGTGGGCAATACCTGCCTGTATGGCGCCACGAGTGGCCGCCTGTTCGTGGCTGGCCGCGCGGGCGAGCGCTTCGCCGTCCGGAACAGCGGAGCGGAGGCGGTGGTCGAGGGGGTAGGAGACCACGGCTGCGAGTACATGACGAGCGGGCTGGTGGTGGTGCTTGGGCGGACGGGGCGCAACTTCGGTGCCGGGATGAGCGCGGGGATCGCCTACGTGCTTGACGAGTTCGGCGACTTTGAGCAGAACGTCAACCACGAGCTGGTCGAACTGCACGACGTCACCGGTCGCGATGCTGAGCGTCTCCGGGAGATGGTCGAGGCGCACTACGAAGCGACGGGCAGCGCCCGCGCCGCTGAGCTGCTCCGCAACTGGTCGGCGTGGCGGCCGAAGTTCCGCAAGGTGATGCCGAAGCCGCTCTCGGCCAAGCTTAAGGCCGAGATGATCGAGCACGGCGAGATCCACGAGCCGCCTGAGCACGCCGGGAGCATCGCGCGCCGTTCCTGAGCCGACTGCCCTGCGCCTCCAGCCCCGGCCCAAGGGATGGGTGCCGCCCCCATCACGGGCTAGCGCTGCCTAGTTCAAGGCTGGGTGGTACTGCCTCGGCTGAGGGATGCCCTTCAGCCGGAGGACAGCCCGGTGCCTTGCTCGGGCCTGGGCTCTCCCTCATTCGGCGATCATATCCACCGAGCATCGCGCAGCCCACTGCTTCTCGAGCGCTCGAGCGTCTACCTTGCCCGCCGAGGTCCGCGGCAGGGTGGGAACGACCACCACGCTCATCCGGTCGGCTGGCACCCCCACGAGCCGGCGCGCGACCGCCTGGCGAAGTTCCTCGATGGGGAGCAGGGCACCCCGTCGTGGGACCACAAATACCACCAGCTGGCGCGGTTCCGCGCGCGGCAGTCCGAGACAGACAGCCTCCTGGACGCCATTCCTGGCGGCAAGCACCTCCTGGACCACGCTTGGGTAGACCCGCTGACCCGCCAGGATGAACACCTCGCTCGCTCGGCCGATCAGCGAGAGCCGGCCGTCCTCCTGGTGCCAGCCCAGGTCACCAGTCGCCACCCACCCCTCACGGAAGGTCCGTGCGCTGGCTTCTGGTTGCCGGTAGTACCCCGCCGCTGCAGCAGGCGTGCGCACCACAATCTCCCCCACCTCCCCAGGCGAGAGCACCGTACCGCCTTCAGCCTCGATCCGCACTTGCACCGCAGCGAGCGGTCGGCCGACGTAGTGGGGCTCGCCGGCAAAGGGATCGGGGTCTTGCACGGCGGCGATCGGGCCGGTCTCGGAGGTGCCATAAACCTGCAGGAGGGGAAGGCTGGGGAACCGCTCCTGCAGCTGCTGGCGCAACGCTGCAGGGGCATGGCCCGCGCTGAGCCCCAGCTGGCGGAGCGAGCTCAGGTCAGCGCGGTCGAGTTCTGGCCGGGCGAGCAGCTCGGCCCATTGGCCGGGCAGGAGTGTCAGCTGGCTGACCCGCTCGCGGGCACAAATGGCGGCCACGCGCTCGGGAACGAAGCCATCGATCACGACGTACGTCGCCCCCGCGAGCAAGGTCTGGCGGGTCGGGCCGAGAAGCGCCGTCAGGTTGAGCGGTGAGGGGTAGAGGTAGACGTCGTGGAGGCCAAGGCGATAGGCGAGCAGCTTGAGGATCCCATCCCAGAGGTCGCTTCCGATCGTGCGGAGGATCGGCTTTGGGCGGCCGGTCGTGCCGCCGCTGAAGACGATCCCGCTCGGCTGGTCGGGATGCCGAGGGACGGCCGGGATGGGCGCACGCTGGGCGAGCGCGGCCAGCGGCACCCCTCGTCCATCGGAACCGTCAGCTGCGACCAGCAACCGTACTCCCGGCGGCGGACCGCCTGCGAGCAGCGGGCGGGCCTGCGGGCCGTAGACCAGCGCCCTGGCGTCGGTCGCGCGAACGATGGCAGGGAGGTCGTCCAGCAGGGAGGCACTCGCCAGGACAGGGACCGCACCCAGCCAGAGCAGGGCGTAGTAGGTCACGACCACCGCATTGCCGTGGTAGCAGGCGATCACCACGTGGTCCCCCGGCCGGATCTCCTGGTCACGAAAGCCAGCGGCCGTGCGCGCGACCGCCTCCGCAAACTCCCGGAAGGTGAGCCGCTCCTCTTCAAAGACGAAGGCCGTCTTAGTCGGTCGGGTGGCCGCGTTTTGCGCGATCACATCCAGAAGGTCGACCATCGTTCACCTCGCCTCCCTGCACGTTTCTTTCTCTGCTGGAGGGGAAAGAGCGGTGCCCATGATAGCGGGCGGCACGGCCCAGGGCGGGCGTATTCCGGGCGCGAGCGGTCACGTGCCTGGCTAAGCCATACTGGGCCACCTCGAGGGTGCCGCTCTGGCGAGGGTGCGATGCCGGCTACAATCTGGTGAGAGCATTCGCAATGACCGAACGGACGCTTCGCCTGCTTGAGTTCGACAAGATCCGCGAGCGCCTGGCGGAGTACACCGCGTTCTCGGCGAGCCGCCAGCGGGCCCTCGCCTTGCTCCCGCACCCCACCCGCGCGGCGGCCGAACGGGCCCAGCAGGCGGCCGCAGATGCGCGCATCCTGCTGCGGCTTCGACCGGGGTTTTCCATCGGGGGGGCGCGCGACATCCGCGCCGCGGCGCGCCAGGCTGCCCTCGGGGGTATCCTCGAGCCAGCGACACTGCTCGAGATCGCTGCCACCCTGGCGGCAGCTCGCCACTGCCGGGCGCAGATCGAAAAGCTGGCCGACCAGCTGCCCGTCCTGAGCGAGATCGCGCGTGGCCTCCTCCCCTGCGCGGAACTTGAGGAAGAGATCGGGCGCTGCCTCAGCCCACGGGGCGAAGTGCTGGACAGCGCGAGTGTGACCCTCGCGCGGGTGCGGGCTGAACTGCGGATTGCCCACGACCGGCTGCGGACCCGGCTCGACCACTTCCTCGCGTCGCCCCAAGGCCGGCTGGTGCTGCAAGAGCCGCTGGTCACCATCCGCGAAGGCCGCTACGTAGTGCCTGTCAAAAGCGAATTGAAAGGGCAGGTCCGTGGCATCATCCACGATGTCTCAGCCAGCGGGGCAACCGTCTTCATGGAGCCGCTGGAGGTGGTGGAGCTGAATAACCGCTGGCGCGAGCTTCAGCTGGAGGAGCAGCGGGAGGTCGAGCGGGTCCTACGGCGGCTGAGCGCTGCGGTGGGAGAGCAGGCCACCACCATCGTCGCTAACGTGGAGACCCTCGCTGCCCTCGACCTCGAACTGGCCATCGCGCGCTACGCCGAAGCGCTCGCCGCCCATCGCCCGCAGCTGGTCGAGCCAGAGGAGCACTGGCGCCTCTCTCTGCCAGCCGCCCGTCACCCCCTGCTCGGGGAACGCGCTGTGCCGATCTCGGTCGAGCTAAGCCGGGAGACGTTCATCCTCGTCATCACCGGGCCGAACACCGGCGGCAAGACCGTTGCGCTCAAGACGGTCGGGCTCCTGACCCTGATGGCGTTGGCGGGCATCCCGGTGCCGACGGCCGAGGGAGCAATCATCCCCGCGTTCACCGACGTTGCAGCTGATATCGGCGATGAGCAGAGCATTGCCCAGTCGCTTTCAACCTTTAGCTCCCACATCGGCGCGATCGTGACGATCCTGCGTCGGGCGACGCCAGCCACCCTCGTGCTCCTCGATGAACTGGGCGCTGGCACCGACCCCGTCGAAGGCTCAGCCCTCGCTCAGGCGCTGCTGCGCTACCTCCTGCGCCAGCGGGTGCCAACAATCGCGACCACGCACTACAGCGACGTCAAGATCCTCGCCCACACTACGCCGGGGATGACTAACGCTTCGGTCGAGTTCGACCCGGTAACGCTGGCGCCGACCTACCGTCTGGTGCTCGGAACGCCCGGGGCGAGCAACGCGCTAGCAATCGCCCAGCGGCTCGGCCTCGAACCCGCCATCCTGGAGGAAGCCCGCAGCCTGATCGCTCCCGCGCAGCGGGAGGTCGAGCAGCTGCTGAGCGACCTCCAGCACCAGCGCGATGCCCTCGCTGCCGAGCGCGAACGGCTGGCCACCGCCCGCCAGGCGGCTGAGGCGGAGCGTGCCCGGCTGGCGGAGGCGCTCGCCGCGGTCGAGCGCGACCGCGAACGCCTGGTAGAAGAGGTACGGAGCGAGGCGTTGGCCGAGGCGGACGAGCTGCTGCGGGCGCTCGAACGGGCGGCCGCGGTGGCATCCTCCCCCGTGGGAGTGCTGCCAGCCAGCGAGCTAACGGCAGCCGCAAGCGACCTTGCCCAGGCTCGCCAGGCGATAGTGCGGCGTCACCGGCGGCCGAGCCATCCCCGCCGCGCGCCCCTGCGCCCACGGCCGTTGCGGGTGGGCGACCCGGTGCGCGTGAGGCCGTTCGGCCAGCTAGGCGAGCTCCTCGCCCTCTTCCCTGAGCGCGAGGAAGCCGAGGTGGGGCTCGGCGCGATGAAAGCGCGCCTCCCCATGCGCGACCTGGAGCCGGTCACGGCCCAGGAGGCGGCGCGAGAACACCGCCGCGCCCACCGCGAGCAGCGGGTAACCCTGCTCACCCCGCCGACCTCTCCGGGCCGCGAGCTCGACCTGCGTGGCCGTCGCGCTGATGAAGTCGCTCCGGCGCTAGAGCAGTATCTGAACGCCGCTTACCTCACCGGCCTGCCCGAAGTCCGCGTTATCCATGGCAAGGGAAGTGGTGTGCTCCGTCAGGTCGTGCGCGAGCGGTTAGCGGCGCACCCACTCGTCCGCGAGTGGAGCCCGGCTGCGCCGCACGAAGGTGGCGAGGGGGCAACCGTCGCTCGGCTCGCGCTTTAGCCCGCGGCCGGCTCGGCAGGTGGCCGCGCAGGAGGAGAAGCGCGGCCACCCGTCCAGCGGGCGAGCGTACGGGCGATCAACACACTCCCAACGAGGGTTGGAAGAAGCCAGTACCCCAGCGTAACGAGGGGATGAGGCGGAAGCAGGCGCGGGAAGACCTGGAGCCGAATGCCGTCACCACCCCGATGTAGGAGCTGCTCTGGGCGATGATGTGCCAGTGTAGCCAGCCGCGGGGCCGGCGCTTGGCCAGCACGTATCCGACGAGCCCTGCCAGAAGGGTCGGTGGGGTCACGAGCTCGAAGAACGACAGCCTGGGGTGGTTCAGCCCAACGAGCAGCCCTGAGCTCGTAGTCAGCAGGAGCAACCAAAAGTAGCGCTCCCCGAAGCGCGGGTGGGCGGAAAAGCGGCTCTTGCGAGCCGGGAGGGTGAGGAGGCCGAGGGTGAGCAGCAGCAGACCGGCGAGGGTGTGGAACCATCCCAGGGGCGACATCTTCTCTCCTCTGGCCCAGCGGCTTCGCGTCCCCCTCGGCTTCTTCTGGCAGGACCGCCACAGCCAGATCTACCCCGAACTGGCGCGGCGGGAAGCCCGCGGGTTCGTGGCCTCCCGGCGGGTGCCCCAGCAGGGACGACCGGACAAGAAGGTCTACACTCTCACCGCCGCCGGGCTGGCCGCCCTCAAGGAATGGGTTACCGCACCGGTCGAAGTTCCGGCTGTGCGCGACGAACTAGTGCTCAAAGCCTATTCACTCTGGCTGGCCGACCCAGGGCAATCGGTGGGTTGCTGAACTGGCCGAACGAGCGGCGGCGGAGCAAGCCGAATCCATCCCTCTCGAGCATGGCGAGCCACTTCCCCTACCCTGAGGCGCCTACCCTGGGAAACGCGCGACTGTCCGCCCATGGCAAAGCGCCATCGGACCCGACAGTAGCGCCATTCCTCCTAGGAGGAGATGATGACAGCGCAACCAAGCCTAGGGGCGAATCAGCTGGCAGGAGCGGTCAACGGGGGTCTTCCTGATTGGCCTGGCCGTCCTCATCCTGACTGGCTGGTGGTGGCCGGGCATCCTGCTTGTGAGTGGAACCTCCGCGGCTGCTAGGTTCCTGCTCAACGGCCGAGTCATACCCGCGGTCGGCACCCTCTGCTCTTTCTCGCCATCCCGGCCGGGGTAGCGATCGCCACCGCCGCGCACATCCCCTGGACCTAGCTAATGCCCTTTCTGCTCGTAGCTCTGGGCGCACTGCGATCCTCCGCGCGCTCCACTCGGGGCGTACCCATTCGTGAAGGGCTTGTCACGCCTGCCAGCCCCATCCTCAAGGGGTTCCGGGACCGATTGCCTGTCTGCTAACCTTCCTGCCATGGGTGGGCCGCACGGCTGCCCGGGGGAGGCGAACGCCACGGATGACACGGCGCTGGCTGGTGGTGCTGGCAGTCTTCGGGCTACCGCTGGCAATCGTCTGGGGGAATGCGCTGCTACCCGCTGCGGCCCAGTCGGTGCGTTGTGCGGGAGTGCCGCTTCCCTGGGAGCCCGGGGCCGACCCGACTGTGCCTTGCGCACCGCTCACCGGCGTGACGCTCTTCCGGGTGCCTCTGCAAGCAACTAATACCCCCACCCGCACTCCGGTTCTGAGCCCAACCGCGGACTCCACGCCACCCCCCCAGTCACTTAAAAAAAACTCCGAGCCCA
>JAILZB010000065.1 GCA_023512725.1 Chloroflexota bacterium
GGCCGGAGCACCTCGAGCGCTTCGGCTCGCTGGAGGCAATCGAGCAGACGAAGTATGAACTGGTGGAGGCGCTCCCGGCGGATGGGTTTGCCGTCATGAACGTCGATGACCCGCGCGTGCGCCGGCTGGCCGACCAGACCCGCCATGTGCGCGTCGTCCGCTATGGGCTCGACCCAGCTGGCCACCCTGCGGTCACGGCGACGGAGATCACGACCGGGCCGAGCGGGGTCCAGTTCCTCGCTCGGCGAGGAGAGGAACAGTTCTGGGTCCGCAGCCGGCTGCTGGGGAGACATAACGTATCGAACCTGCTCGCGGGGATCGCGGTTGCGCGCGAACTGGGAGTGAGCGTGGAGCAGGTCGTCGCGGCTGCGGCCACCCTCGCCCCACCCGAGCATCGCCTGCAGCTGATCTCCACGCCGGGTGGCCCGACGATCATCGATGATGCCTATAACGCGAACCCCGCGGGTGTACGAGCGGCGCTAGAGGTGCTGCAGGAATTCCCCGCGGGCAAGCGGGTGCTGGTCACCCCCGGGATGGTCGAGCTTGGCCCGCTAGAAGCCGAGGAGAACGAGCGGTTTGGCGCGCTGGCAGCTGCGGTCTGCGACGTCGTTATTCTGGTCGGGCCGAAGCGCACGCTCCCGATCCAGCGCGGGCTGCTGGGAGCGGGCTTCCCGCCGGAGCGGCTGATCGTGGTGCGCAGCCTGACTGAGGCGACCGAGCGCCTGCGGGGGCTGGTCGGGGCGGGCGATGTCGTCCTGTTCTGTAACGACCTGCCGGACCAGTACAACGAGTAAGGCGGTACAATTCCGGCCGGTTCCAGGGGGAAGCAGCCGATGGCACGGCTACGGGTAGGCGTCTTCTTCGGCAGCCGTTCGGTCGAGCACGATGTCTCGATTATCACGGCGCGCCAGGTTATGGCTGCGCTCGACCCAGCGCGCTACGAGGTGGTGCCGGTCTACCTGGATGAAGATGGCCGCTGGCTGGTCGGCGAGGCGCTGGCCACCGCGCCACTGCCCTCGTTCAAGCAGCAGGCGGCCCGCTTGCCGGGTGTAGTGGAAGCCGTCCTCCTCCCCGACCCCCAGCGACGGGCCCTGGTCGTCCGCGGGGGCGGCTGGTTCGGCGGGAGACGGGAACTCCCCCCCCTGGATGTTGCCTTCCCGTGCCTGCACGGCACCTACGGAGAGGATGGCACCATCCAGGGGCTGTTCGAGCTGGCTAACCTTCCGTACGTCGGCAGCGGCGTGACTGGCTCGGCGGTGGGGATGGACAAGATCCTGATGAAGGCAGCGTTTCAGGCCGCGGGGCTCCCTGTGGTCGACTCGGTGTGGTTCACCAGCGCCGACTGGCAGCGGTCGAGCGCAGCTGTGCTGGACCGGATCGAGGCGCAGCTGCCTTATCCGCTCTACGTCAAGCCGGCCAACCTGGGGTCGAGTGTCGGCATTAGCCGGGCGGACGAGCGTAACAGTCTGGAATACGCCATCGAGGTCGCCCTCCGCTACGACCGGCGCATCCTGGTCGAACAGGGGCTGGAGGAGATTATCGAGGTCAACTGCGCAGTGCTGGGCAACGATGCCCCCCAACCCTCCCTCTGCGAGCAGCCTCTCCGCTGGCAGGAGGTGTTGACCTACGAAGATAAGTATCTGGCTGGCGGCAAGGGTCAGGGAATGGCCGGGGCACGCCGCCAGATCCCCGCCCCGATCGGGGAAGCGCTCACGCGCGAGGTGCAGCGGCTCGCCGTGGAGGCCTTTCGTGCTATCGATGGCGCGGGGACGGCTCGGGTGGACACCCTGGTGCGGCTGCGCGACGGGAAGGTCTGGGTGAATGAGATCAACACCTTGCCCGGTTCGCTCGCCTTCTATCTGTGGGAGCCGCTGGGGGTCCCCTTCTCCCAGCTCTGCGACCGGCTGATCGAACTTGCCTTCGAGCGCCACCGCGCCAAGCAGGGGCGGGTAACGCGCTTCGACAACGCCTTGCTACAGCAGGCAGCTGGGCTGAAACTCCGCGGCGAGCAGCCGCCGGCGGAGCACCCGCGCACCACCTCCTAGCGTGCTCGGAGGGGCGTGGAGGCGTCCGGCTCGCTGGCATTGCGGGCGACGAGGGGCAGGAAGAGACGGCTCGGCGTGGTGAGGAGCGGGCGGCTGACACCGAACATGTCAACGCGAAAGGCCACCCCCTCCTGGATAAGGCCGGCCCACCAGAGCGAGCGCTTCGGGGTGGTGAGCTCGATCTGGCCGCTGATGAGGCGCCGCTCGCCGGGTGCGAGCGTTCCTCCCAGCCCCCAGCGGAAGGGATAGCGCCGGCCCGTGGTGTTATCGAGAAAGTCGATGCCGATCCGCCAGCGGTTGAACTGCCCGGGATGACCGATGCTCGCGGAGGTCTGGGTCTCATCGTAGGCGTAACCGGGGTCGGGGCCTTGCGTCTCGAGGGGCTGGGCCGAGTTGTTCCAGACCTCGACCTCAAAACGGACGCAGTCCTGCGCGGCGGCCTCACTGAAGAAGCGCACTGCCGTGAGTTGGGCCTGTGGCCGGGGGGTGCCACGCTGGCGGGCGACGGCATCGCGCAGATTGTTCAGCTGGCGGTACCCGAAGTCGCCGGGGCATTGGGTCGGTAGGCAGTCGCGGTGGCCACAGATGTTCGGCAGGGTCTTATCGGCGAAGAAGCTGCTCCCGAATGGGTCGAGGTAGCCGAAGCTGGCCGCGATGACGCTTGCACACCCCGCTTCGGCCGCCGCCGGAATGTAGGTGGAGGTGAATGTCCCCAGAAACGCGACCCCGCAGGAGCCGGTGTTGTAGCCACTCGCGTGGGCGCCAACCGCCCCCGGGCCACCGTAGCGTCCTTCGTAGACTGTGCCCCGCCAGTCGACCAGCAGGTTGTAGCCGATATCGCCCCAGCCACCGTTGTCGATGATCGTCGCGTGGTAGACGTAAATCGAGCGGACGGTCGCCGCGGGATCTGCCTCTTCGTTGGCGGTTGCCGTGTGGTGGACGACCACTTTTTCGACCGGCGCATACTCGACCGGCCAGACCTCTTCCCCATCCTTGAAGCGTAAGCGCTCGTCGCACCCCCACTGCGCCCGCGAGACGACGACGGCGCGGGGGACGGTGACCGCCTGAAGCTGAGGTCCGCTGGTGGTATCGATCAGTTCGCAGCGGACGACCGTCACGCCCGGTCGGGTGAGGCGGTACTGGAGCGCTCCCGCTGGCGCGAAGGCGAGCAAGGTGCTCGACCGCCACGGGCCAGCTGGCCTTCTTCCCGCGGCAGGGTGGAGGGCAACCGGCCACCACGCGCTCCAGCGCTCTCCCTGGCGCACGCGGACCTGGAGCGAATCCAGCGCCCCCTGCCAGAGCACTCCGACCGCATTGAAGGGATGAGGCGCCACGAACACAGGAGATTCGGTTGCATCCGGCCCCGGAACGGTCTCCCAGCGGGTGGTCCGGACAGGTGAGGCCGCCTCCAGCGGCGGGCGGCTGCCGGGGAGCGCGAGCCCAGCAGCCCCGAGGAGGGTGAGAAACATCCGCCGCGAGAGCCGAAGCGCGCGCCAATTGGCCATCGCGCCCATTGTAGCAGCAAGGAAGCAGGCAGGTCTCGCACGGGCGCTCGACGGGCGTTCAGGTGAGCGGCTCCGCCTCGGCAGCCGCGATCTGCCGCTCGATCCGCGCGACTTCGGTGTAGTCTTCGGCAGCGAGCTTGTAGCAGCGTTCGATGTAGAGCGCGGTCAAGCGGCCAGCCCGCTCGCCCGCCACCGTAGCAACCCGGAGATAATCCTCAATCCGGTAGCTGGGGGGGAGGTAGCGGGCGAGCCGTCGCACCTCGGCCACGGCTTCCTCAAGCAGGCGGGCATCGGCGACTTCAACGGCGTAGCGGAGCTTGCCCGTCAACTTCGCGAGCTCACTCACCCGCACCTGGTCGGTCATCAGCTCGTAGACGACCGCGTCGACATCGAGCGACTCGTCCGCTGGGGGAGCAGGCGCCTCCTGCAGCCGCGGCGCGGTCCCGGCATCGTACAGGCGCACGTACTCCTGCATCGCCTCCGCGACCGCTTGGAACAACCGCTCCGGCCCACCACTCACCGTGCCACCATCGACCAGGTCGTCGTCGCGGAGGTCGGCGAGCTGTTCAAGGAGCGCCAGCCCCGCCACTTCTTCCGGGAGTGGCGGCAGGGCAAGGGGGGAATGCCCGGCGAACTTCCCCAGGTCGATCCCCCCGGCGAACATCGGCGGGATGTACTTTGCAATGTCGAAGGTGATCGGCGCGAGCACCAGGTAGGTAGCGAGCAGCGCACCGCTCTCGGCCGTCTGAAAGTAGAGGATGGCGTGACCACGCGGCCGGTCAGCCGAGCCACGCTCAAAGGCCAGCTCCATCGCAGCGTCCTCCTCTCGATTGTAGCGCGCTGAATGCGGGCCCCGCGGTGACGGGCTAAGTAGCGGACAGCGGCTCGCGTCACCGCTATACTCGGTCCATGCTTGCTCGCCTGCTTCCGAGCGTCGGAGTGCTGCTGGTGGTAGGGGCAATCGCCGCCCGGCCCGCACCGCCAGCCAGCGCTGGCCCCCAGCTAGTGGTGGTCGTTTGGGATGGCGCAACCGCCACGCTCGGGGCGGTCGATGCAACCGGGCGCTTTGGGCCCGAGCTGGCAGTGGCCGATCCCCTCGGGGCGGGTGGGCGGGCGGCGCTGGCCCCGGATGGGCGCCGGGTTGCGCTTACGGTTGCTCAGCCAGGCGCCGACCCGGCGAGCGGAGCCCGGCTGCTCCTCGTCGAGCGTGAACGAGCCAGGGTGAGGCCCCTCGTCGAGGGAGTAGACCTGCGCGGACGCCCGGTCTGGTCGCCCGATGGCGACCAGGTCGCCTACCGTCGCCACGACCCTGCCAGCGGACGGGACGAGCTCTGGACCCGTCACCTGACGACTGGGGCGACGACGGTGCTGGAGGCGGGGTCATCCGGCGTTGGGCTGTTGCTGGTGGGCTGGACGGCAACCGGGCCGTTGGTCGCTCGCTTCGACCGCGCCGGCAGCTGGCTTGCGCTCGCTGGTGGTGAGGGGCAACTGCTCTCCGCCGGCCCGGTGCGCGACTTTGCGCTCGCGCCCGATGGCCGCTGGGTTGCCTTCAGCGAGTATGGTCCGCGGCCACAGCTCGGCCTGGTTGGCCCGACGGGGGTGCTCCGGCTCGCCGTGCCGGGACCCTACGTGCACCCAGCCTGGACCGCGGACGGCCGCCTGACCATTGCCGGCACATCGGAGCAGCTCACGCCCCTGGCACTCGAAGCGCCAGTTCCTATCACGACCGTGGCGGCTGCGCCCGGCCAGGTGACGCTTCCCATCGCCTGGTCGGCAGGGGGATGGTTGGCCGCCCGAACCGTCCAGCTGGGAGCAGACGGGAGTGTGGTGGCCGAGCGGCTCGAACTCGTTGGCCGAGATGGCCAGCGCGTGCCAGTGGTGCTGCCCGGGGTGGCCGCGGTACTGGGGTGGAGCGAGGAGTGAGGATGCTGCCGAAGCCTGCTCTGGTTGCGCTGCTCGCCGTGGCGGTCGTCACCTCGAGCGCGAGTGAGCCAGCGCGCGCCGAGGACTGCGCTGGCCTGAATGCGACGGCCTATCAACCTACGCTCGCTGAAGCGCGCCTGACCTTTCTGCACGCGGCCACGGGCTGGCTGAGGCCAGGCTATCCTGCCGTGCCACCGCTTCGGGCGGGCTATCCCACCCCGACGCTGGTCGCTGGCTCGGTACCGTGCCTCCTGCCCCAGGTGATCGGCTGGCTCGAGAGTGGCTGGCGCCAGGCGGCCGCCACCCCGCGCGGTAGCATCGGCCCCACCTTGACCGGCCGCGGTGGCTGCGGGTACGGCATCATGCAGACTTCCACGGGAATGCGCGCGCCGGGGCAGCTCCCGCGGGAGACCCAGCTGCAGATCGCAACGAACTACCGGTACAACATCGCCTATGGCCTGCAGCTGCTGGCTGAGAAGTGGAACGCTACCCCCGCGATCGGCGGGCGTGACCCGACCATTGCCGAGCACTGGTACTATGCCGTCTGGGCCTACAACAACTGGAGCTGGCGGAATAACCCAAACAACCCGGACTTTCCCTACCCTCGGCCGCCCTACGATGGCTCCCAGCCAAGGCAGAACTATCCCTACCAGGAGCTGGTCTTCGGCCTTGCCGCGAACCCGCCGCGGGTGGATGGAGCGCTGCTCTGGGCACCGGTCCGGCTCTCGCTGCCCGATGCTGGCGCGATTGGGACCTCCCCCGACGACATCCCTGAGCCACTCGTGGTTCACCGGACTTACTGCTTCCTGCCCGACCCGTTCATCCCCTCGGTCGCTGAACGCGCACCGCTCGACTGGCGCTGATGCGGTGGGAGGTCGCCTTTCTGCCGACAGAACTCCGTCCGGGCACTCCCCTGACGATCGTCGTGGATGTGCTGCGGGCGAGCACGAGCCTGGTGACGCTGTTGGCAAACGGTGCGCGCGCGGCCAGAGTGCTCCCTTCCGTGGAGGAGGTGCTGCGCCTGGCTCGCCAGCAGGGATGGCTTGCTGCTGGGGAGCGGGGAAGTCTGCCTCCTCCCGGGTTCGACTTTGGGAATTCCCCGGCGGAGTTCACACCAGAGCGCGTCCGCGGCCAGACGATCGTCTTCAGTTCAACCAACGGTGCCCGGGCACTCCGCACCGCTGCCCGGCGCAGTCGGCAGGTGCTGGTTGGGGCGCTGGCCAACCTCACCGCCGTAGCGAACGCTGCGGCCAGCCAGGGGAGTGATGTCGTCGTGGTCTGCGCAGGCCAGGCGGGTGGGCAGCAGGTAGGGCTGGAGGATGTCTACGTGGCGGGCCGCCTGGTCGGGATCGCGGTCCGCTGGGGCGCTGAGCTCGCGGACAGCGCCCAGGTTGCCCTCGCCTGCAGTGAGCGCTACGACACGCCGCTTGCGGCGTTTGCTGCCAGCGCACACGGCCAGCGGCTGCGCGCGCTCGGGTTGATTGACGACCTGGCCCACTGTGCCGCTACCGACTGGACCTCGCTCGTACCGCGCGTGGTGCGGTGGACGCGCCCGCTCCGGGTGGCTGCCGGGCCAGCCAGTTGAACGGCTGCCTTGATTCGCCCGAGGCGCCCCTCTATACTCGCCCGGGCGCGACAGGAAGGCGATCGGCTGCACCAATGAAGGACTTGCACTGCCACCTCTTGCCAGGGGTTGATGACGGCGCCGAGCGGCTGGATGATGCGCTCGCGATGGCGCGGGTGGCTGTGGCCGAGGGCATTCAAGAGATCGTGGCAACACCCCACGCCCATCTGGTGTCGGGTGACGACCCGCGGGCCGAGGTTGGGCGACGGGTGGCCGAGCTGCAGGCAGCATTGGATACGGCGGGTATCCCGCTCGTCGTCTGGCCGGGCAGCGAAATCTTCCTGGAGCCGGACACGCCGCAGCGCTGGGATGCCGGGCTGCTGGTGCCGCTGGCGAACTCCTCGGTGTTACTGGTTGAGACCAGCTTTCACGAGTACCCGCACTACGTGCCGGAGGTCATCTTTCAGCTCCAAGCGCGGGGGGCTCGGATCTTGCTTGCCCACCCGGAGCGCTACGTCGCCTTCCAGCGCGACCTTTCGCTGCTCGAGGGGCTGGTCGCCCGTGGGGTCGTCGCTCAGGTGACGGCCGGGAGCCTCCTGGGGGTCTTTGGGAAGGCGGCAAAGCAGGCTGCGGAAGCGATGCTCCAGCGGGGGCTCGTCCATCTTCTCGCTACCGATGCCCACCGGCCAGTGGGCAACCGCGCCCCAGCGGTCCAGGCGGCACTCGCACGGGCAGCGGCACTGGTCGGTGAGGCGCGCGCGCACGCACTGGTCGAGGCGGCACCGCGGGCGCTGCTGGCCGGTGAACCGCTGGACTTGCCACCGGTGGTGGCCCCGAGCAACGGGTGGGCCTTCTGGAGGCGCTGGGCTGTTGGAGCAGGGCGGTGAAGGGGCTGATCCTGTCTGGAGGCAAGGGCACGCGTCTGCGCCCCCTGACCTACACGGGAGCGAAGCAGCTGGTGCCGGTCGCCAACAAGCCGGTGCTGTTTTACGCCATCGAAAGCCTCGTGAGCTGTGGGATCACCGACCTTGGCATTGTGGTGGGCGACACGCGCGAGCAGATCGTGGCGGCGGTGGGGGATGGGAGCCGCTTCGGCGCTCGGGTGACCTACATCCAGCAAGATGCGCCACGGGGGCTCGCTCACGGAGTGCAGATCGCGCGGGAATTCCTGGGGGATGAGCGGTTCGTCCTCTTCCTGGGTGATAACTTCCTGCGCGATGGCATCCAGCAGTTCGTCGAGCGGTTCGAAAGCGATTCGGCCAACGCCCAGATCCTGCTGTATCATGTCCCCGACCCGCAGCACTTCGGCATTGCGGAACTCGAGGGTGAGCGGGTCGTGCGCCTGGTCGAAAAGCCGAAGCATCCGCGGAGCAACCTCGCGCTGGTCGGGATCTACTTCTTCGACCACCATGTGTTCGAGGCGGTCGCGCACATCCGCCCGTCGTTCCGCGGTGAACTCGAAATTACCGACGCGATCCAGTGGCTGATCGACCAAGGCTACCGGGTGGCAGCCGAGGTGTTGACCACACCGTGGATCGATACCGGGAAGATGGAAGATATGCTCGAAGCAAACCGGCTGGTGCTGGAGACGCTCGCCGGCAAGGTCGAGGGCGAGGTCGATGACCGCTCGCGGCTGGTGGGGAAAGTGATTGTCGCCCCGGGCGCCCGGATCATTAATAGCCACATTCGGGGTCCGGTGATCATCGGTGCAAATACGGAGATTGTGAACAGCTTTATCGGCCCCTTCTCGGCGATCGACCATGACTGTCGGATCCTGAACAGCGAGATCGAGCACTCGATCATCATGGAGCATACGGTCATCGAGGACTATTCGCGGATTGAAGATAGCCTGATCGGGCGGTTTGCCCAGGTCCGGCGCTCGCCAGCGAAGCCGAGCGCGACCCGGCTGCTGCTTGGTGACCACAGCCAGGTGAGCATGCCGTAGCGAGAGTGCTGGTGGGCCGGCGCGGCCGGCCGGGATGGAGAACGATGGTGCGAACGACGCTTGTCTACGCCGGGATTGCCGGCAAAGGCTTCAACAGTCTCAAGCAGGGGATGGACTCTGGCTGGATCAGCCACGGCCTCTGCTCGATTGCTGCCTACGGCAGAGCGCATGGCTATCCGATGGACCTCATCGACCTGCGGGCTCTGCGCGACTGGGCGCACTTCCGTCAGGAGGTCGAGGCACGGCGACCGCAGGTGGCTGGCTTCAGCATGATGAGCGTCGACTACAACCCCGTCATGGAAGCGGTCAAGATCGTCAAGGAGGTGGACCCCTCGATCATCACGGTGGTCGGCGGCCCACACCCGACGGTGGCCACCGAGGAATGCGCCAGCAACCCGAACATCGATTACACCGTGGTGGCCGAAGGGGAGATCACCTTCACCAATCTGCTCAAGGCGATCGACGAAGACCGCCGCCCGCTCGATCGGGTGCTCCGTGGCATCCATCCGGTGCTGGACCAGCTCCCCTTCGCCGACCGAGACCTCTTCCTGAACGAGTGGCGCAAGTTCGGCTACGACCTGGACTCTCCCGAGGTCCCGTTCATCCCGGAGCTTCCGCCCCCATTTGTGACCGTTATCGCTGGGCGGGGCTGCCGCTACACCTGCAATTTCTGCAAGCCCCACGAGGACTTCATGTTCGGGCGGGGCACCCGCCGCCGCAGCGTTGCGAACGTCATCGCGGAACTGAAAGAGCTGCGCGACCGCTATCACTTCAGCAGCTTCATGTTCCACGACGATTGCCTGACCGAAGACCGCAAGTGGGTCGAGGAGTTCTGCGCTGCGTACCGGGCGGAAGGTTTTACCCAGCCGTTCTTCTGCCAGAGCCGGGCCGACATCATCGTCAAGCACGAGGATATGGTGGCGCTGATGGCTTCGGTCGGCCTGCGTGGCTACTTCATCGGCTTTGAGAGCGGGTCCGACCGGGTGCTCAAGTTCATCCACAAGGGGACTACCCGCCAGAAGAACCTGGAAGCGGCGCAGATCTGCAAGAAGTACGGGCTGACGATCTGGGCCAACTACATGCTCGGGATCCCCACCGAGACCCCTGAGGAAACGAAAGCGACGATCTCGATGCTCAAAGAGATCGACCCGGATTACTACAGCCCCTCCTTCTACACCCCGCACCCGGGCTCGGATCTCTACGACTACTGCATGGAGCACGGCATCTCGACCGTCACCGACCATACCAGCTTCCGGCGCAACCCCACCGAGACCAAGATTGTGGGCCAGGATATCCAGTTCCTGATGTGGGCGCTGGAAGAGTCCAAGAAGCGGAAGTTCGTCAACCAGCTCCGACGTACCCTCCGCGCGGCCTGGAAGCGCTACGCCTCGCCCAAGAAGGCGATCCGGAAGGTGCGCCGCCTGGTGCTCTCGCCCGCCAGCTAGCGCTATCCTTCCGCTGCGGTACGGCCCCAGCCGGCCGCGATCTGCTGCCCGGAGGAGGGGGTGGACCGGTTTCTGGTGACCGGCGGTGCGGGCTTCATCGGCAGTGCCTGGGTGCGTCAGGCCCTGGCCGACCCGAGCGTGCGCCGGCTGGTCGTGCTCGATAAGCTGACCTACGCTGGCAACCTGGCCAACCTTGAGCCCGTGGCCCACGACCCGCGCTTCCGCTTCGTGCGGGGCGATATCGCCGATGAGGCGACCGTCGCGGCGCTCTTCCGGGAGGAGCAGTTCGACGCGGTCCTGAACTTCGCGGCCGAGAGCCACGTCGACCGCTCCCTCTTCGACCCGGCGGCGTTCCTGCGCACCAACGTCGAGGGGGTGCGGGTGCTGCTGGAAGCAAGCCGGGCCCACGGGGTGAAGCGCTTCCTGCAGGTCTCGACCGATGAGGTGTACGGGGCGGTCCTGAGCGGCCAGTCGCGCGAAAGCGACCCTTTGCGGCCGAGCAGCCCCTACTCCGCTGCGAAGGCCGGGGGGGATCTCCTGGCCCTGGCCTACCACACCACCTACGGGCTGGACGTGGTGGTGACGCGCGGAGCCAACACGATCGGTCCGTACCAGTTCCCGGAGAAGGCCACCCCCCTCTTTATCACCAACGCGCTGGACAACCAGCCACTCCCGGTCTACGGCGATGGCCGGGCTGTGCGGGACTATCTCTACGTCGAGGACCACTGTCGCGCGCTCACGGTAGCCCTCAGGCGGGGGAGGGCGGGCGAGGTCTATAACATCGGCAACAATCTGGAGATCGACACCCTCACCCTCGCGACGGCAATTCTGGACCTCCTGGGCCGCCCGCACTCCCTTATCCGGCTCGTCAGCGACCGCCCTGGCCACGACCGGCGGTACTCGGTGGAGAGCAGCAAGCTGCGCGCATTGGGGTGGCAGCCGCAGTACGGCTTTGCCGAAATGCTCGCCCTCACGGTGGCGTGGTACCGCGCGCACGAGGCATGGTGGCGTCCCCTTCGGGCGGGGGAGTTCCGCGCGTTCTACCAGGCGCTCTACGGCAGCCGGCTCGGGCTGAGCAGCTAGCGCACCTGCCGGTAGTCGAGGTAGACCGTCTGAGCACCGCCATCGCGGCACTCGCCAGCGGTGGTCTCGACGACGATGGGAGGGGAGAAGAGCTGCCCGCCGGGTGCAAGCGCCTGCACGTGCCAGCGGCCGGCCAGCGGCCCCGACGCAAGGGTTACCCGGTAGGTCCCATCGGCTGCGCTCGGGAGACTGAGGATGGGGGGGCCATCCTTGTGCAGGGGTACCACGCGGACGACGTTCCCCGCCACCCCCCGCCCAGCCCGGTCGAGAAAGCGGCCGCGGACCTCAGTGGCGGCGCAGTTCGGCGCGGTGACCGTCCACTCAATCGCGAACGGATAGGCCGGAGTGGGGGTGCGGACAGGCTCGCGGGTCGCGGTTGGCACCCGCGTCTCGGTCGGGGTCGGCGGCGGGCGTGGGGTGAAGCTCGGCACCGGGGTGACCGTAGGGAGTGACCGGGTGGCCTCGCGTGGGGGTGGCAATTCGGTGGGCACACCGAACGGGGTCAGCTCGCTCCGCTGGGCGGGGGCTGGGGGAGCGAGCTCGCTCCGCTGGGCGAGGGCTGGGGGAGCGGTTGGCTCGCGCGTTGGGGTGGGGGAAGGCGTTACCGTCGCGAGCATGGTCGGCACGGCAAGCGTCGGCAGGACGAAGCGCGGTGGCGGCAGGATGGGCGTCGGTGCGGCGGCGGTCGGGCTGGCAGCCAGGCCAAGGGCCTCGGGTGGCCGGGGAACCGTCGCAGTTGGGGTGGGGAAGCTGCCCAGGCCAAGCGCAGGGTCATCGGGGAGCGCGCGCCCGCGCCCGCAGCTGGCCACCAGCCCGGCGCATACCATGAGCCCCAGAAGCCATCCTACTCGCACCGTTTCCGTGGCCGCCCGCTGCGCCAGAGTAGCCGATGGCGCGGCGGCAGGATAGTAGTTAGCGCCCGGGCTTACGTCTGCGGCCCCGCGTAATCGCTCCCGCTCTCGCCGGGACGCTTGCTTTCGAGGTACACGATGCTGCGGTGGAAGTCTTCCGCGCTGATCAGGCCGAGGGCGCGGTAGTGATTGAGCATCGTCTTCAGCTTGAGGATCGCGATCAGGTTGACGCCATGCCGCCGCAGCCGCTCGCCACCACCTGCCTCACGGTCCACCAGGACCACCGCATCGCGGACCTGCAGCCCGGCTTCCTCGAGCAGCGATTTCGTCTGGAGGATGCTACCGCCATGGGTGATCAGGTCATCGATGATCAGCACCGTCTGGCCTTCACTGTAGCGTCCTTCGATGATGTCACCGAGGCCACCCGTGCGCGGTGGCCGGGTATAGATCATGGGAACGTCCGTCAGCAACGAGTAGGCGGTGGCCAGGTGCAGCCCGCCGAACGGCACCCCGGCGACCAGCGAGAATGGCGAGACGCGCGGCCGTCGCCGCAGTGAGCCGGAGGCGGTCTCCTGGGCGATCAGCTCGGCAGCCTTGCGCAGCACCGCCGGTTCGCTGATCAGCACGCGAGGGTTGACATAAACTGGAGAATCGAAGGTGCCGCGGGGCAGCGTGAAGTTCCCGAACTGGATCCCGCCCAGGTCGAAGATCGCCTTGGCAAGCCAGAGGTTCTCGGCGCCCTCGTGCGGTGGCATCGCGTCCTCGACGTAATTTCGCCGAGTATACCAGAGCGCTCGCAGCACGGGCAGCTGTTCGGAGCGAAACGAGCCCTCGTTCCAGCGCTGGCTGCTCTGGTGGGAGGACGGTGCTCGCCGCCAGGGCCAGGCATGAGGCGACTGGAGCGAGCACCGGCCCGCCTGCAGGCCTGGTGATCGGCCACGAGCAGCCAGCGCGGGAGGCCTCCCGGTACCGCGGCCAGCCACGCAGGGGGTGTGCTTCCGCGAGCTACCCCACCTGCACCGTGGCCAGCCGCCAGTGGTCACTCCCTGCGACGGGTACTCGCGCGCCGCTCTGGGGGTCGTAGAGGCCGATGACGAGCTGGTACTCTCCCGCAGGAAGGTCCACTGGCAGGGCGAGCTCCGCCTGGTCGGTGATCACCTGGCCTGCGAGCCAGCCGGTGGTCGGCCAGCGGTCCTCACCAGGCGGGGCATCCTGCTGGGTCACGACCCGGCCGCTGGGGTCGACCAGGTGGAGAAAGCGCTTCAGCGGCCGCGTGCTTGGCCCCTGCGCCTGCCAGACCAGCCGCACCCGGAGCGTCTCCCCCGGGTGGACGGCGCCCGCTCCGATCTCCCAGCCGCGCAAGGTCGCGACCTCCCCAAAGGTGAGGTCCAGCCGGTTTGGGAGGCGGTCGGGGAGGGTAAAGGAGCGGTCGTCCGTCACGACCGTCAGGCGCAGGAGCGTTGCCACGCCACTCGGGCCCGCCAGGCGGACTACCCACTCGCCGCTGGTGAGGGTTGCCGGCAGCTGGAGTGGCCAGGCCGCGCGCCAGGTCCAATCCGGGGGCCACGAAGCGATGGGGTAGCCGACGACGGGTTCGACCGGGAATTCCACCTCCAGCTCCCCGTTTGGGCGCTCCACCCGCAGCCGCAGGGTAGCGGTAGGGCTCGCCGTGGCGGCACGCTGGAGATAGGCGCTGACGACGAGACTAGAGCCCGGCCGTGCCGGTTGGACTTCCGGCAGGTCGGTTCCACGCAAGAGGACGGGGCCGAGGTCGCCAGCGAGTGGCCGCGGGGGGGTGAAGGCCGGCTGCTGCCCCTGCGGTGGCAGAACGGTGAGAGTGGCGATCCGCGCCGCCTGGCCAGCTCGGTTCCCCAGCGCATCGAGGACGTTGAGCGGCTGGAGCTGGCTCCCTTCCTCGCGGTAGAGCTCGACTTCCAGCCAGTACTGGCCAGGTGGGGTCGTTGGTGCCAGGGGGAGCGGAAGGTCACCGAAGACGATCTCTCCCGGCTTCCAGCGCCAGGTCGGGTAGAAGTAGGCTGCCGGCCGGCGGTCAACCCGTCCCCAGACAACCCCTCGCTCATCGACCAGCCGCATGGCTACTTTGTAGTCCCCCGTGAGGGGGCGCTTCGCCTGCCAGTAGAACGTGAGCGTGCGCTGGCTGGCTGCGGGCAGGGCAAGGGGAGTGGCTGCCTCCCCCGCTTCATCGTAGCCGAGCAGCGTAAGCACCCCTTCGAACTCGACCCGCAGGGGGTGACGAATCGCTGGCTCAGCAGCGAAGTGCGCTCCCGGGCGGAAGCGGTAGCGCTCCAGCGCCACGCCGTGCGGTGCCGCCGCGAGCGGCTCGCGGTCGGCGCCAGTGGCAAGCAGGCGGTCGAGCATGCCGTTCGGGTCAACGACGTCGTCCTGCCAGCGCACGACCCACAGCCGCTCGGCTCGGGCGGCAAGGTCGTTGAGGGTGGTCGCCAGGTTGTAGCCCAGGGTGGCGCGGGTCGAGAGGGTGAAGCCGTCCGGCAGCGGCGTGTAGGGGCCATGGTAGTAATAGGTAAAAACGGGAAAGGCATGGCCGGAGATGAGGGCAACGGCATCGCGGGGGCCGGGTTGGAGCGCAGCCGCGACGGCGCGCCAGTCATCGCGGGCGTAGCGCGGGTCGGTGGCCGCATTCAGGAGGGAGGCAGCGAGGGAGAGGGCCAGCGCTACCGCCACCCCATTCCCGAGTGGGCGGAGCCGGCGAGGCCGGACGGTGAGGAACCACGCCAGCCCGGTCGCTGCGAGTGCCTGCACGGCGGGGAGGGTCACCAGGAGATAGCGGGGGTGGAACTTCGGCCGGTTCCAGCTGATCGCGAGCAGCAGGAGCAGAGGCACCACCGCGGCCAGGAGCAGTAGCGCCGCACCGAGCGGACGTCGGCGCCAGGCCCACGCTCCCACGGCAACGCTAAGCCAGAACAGCCCGAGCCCCAGAGTCGCGAGCGGCCCGTCCAGGGTGGACCCAACGGCAAGAAGGGTCGCCGTCTCGCGCAGAACCTGGATGAGGGAAAGCGTTCCCTGGTAGTAGCTTTCGTCGGCGTCCAGCCGCGTCGTGGCCGGACCGAGCCAAGGGAGATAGGCCAAGGCGACCAGTACCACCCCCGCTGCCAGCGCCAGCCCTGGCCGGACTACCGCCCGCCGGCGGCCGAGCAGCCAGCCTGTGGCCACGAGGACTTCGGCTGCCACCACGAAGAGGCCGTAGAAGTGGGCCCAGGCGGCGAGTACGGTTGCCAGCACCCACCCGCTCCAGGCCAGGAACGGCCGACCGCGCTGCTCAAGGAAGGCCAGGAACCGATCGAGCGAGAGGCCAACCAGTGTCACCAGGAGGGCGTACATCCGTGTCTCCTGGCCGTACCACACTGCTGCTGGTGCGACCGCGGCGAGCAGGGCACCCGCGGCAGCGGCCAGCGGCCCGGCGCGCCCGGCCAGTCGCGCGACGGTGACCACGCTCAGCACCGAAGGAAGGAGGGAAAGGAAGCGCAGGGCGAACTCGCCGCTGCCCGCCAGCTGGAGCCAGCCGTGGAGGAGGAAGTAGTAGAGTGGGGGGTGGATATCTCCAGCGGTCAGGCGGGCGATCTCTGGGATCGATTGGCGAGCAAGCAGGACACTAAACCCCTCATCGTACCAGAGGCTCTGGGCCCCGAGGCCCGCTACCCGCAACGCGAAGGCCACCAGGAGAGCGGCCCCACAGCTAAGCGGCAGCACCCCCCGCCGCAGCATGGCGCGCGCTTATCCGCTCCGGCCGGCCGGTGCGATCGCCATCCGCGCTAGCCAGCGCGCCGGCTCGCGGAGTTCGGTCAGGGTTGGCAGTGAGGCGGGATCCCGCCAGGCGAGCTGGATGGCCGTGGGGCCGCCCGCGGCCACGACGGCAGCAACGAAGCGCTCGCCAGCGGCATACTGGGCGAGCTTGAGGTCGAGCCCGGTGAGGCGAAAGAGCAGCTGCTCGAGGGGGGTCCGATGCTGGCGCCGCTCGGCGAATTTGCGGTCGATCTCGGCAGCGTCGGGCAGCCGCCGCGGGGCCAGTTGGTGCATGACATAATCGCCATAGCCTTCGATCAGGCTCATTGCCGCCTGGATCTGGTCCACGAGCGCGCGCTGCTCGTCCGTGAGCAGGAACGTAAGGGGGCTCTGGCGGAGCGCCTCCTGGGGCTGGCTCACCAGCCGAGAGAGTACGCTCGCCAGGGTCTCACCCCCGGCGGTGGTGAGGCACCGCCGGAGGAGGTCCATCAGGTAGTCGCTCAACCAGGGATGAGCGGTGAACTCGGCGATGTGGGTGGTCTCGTGGAGGGCGAGGTAGAAGCGAAACGACTCCACGTTGACCTGCATGGTCTGGACGGCGCGCTGGATGTTCGGCTCGACGAAGAGGACGCGCCGATCCTGGGGCGGGCCGAAGAAGGCGACGTCGAACTGGCCGAGCACGCGCCGGGAGAGGAAGCCGAGTAGGACCCCGACCTGGAGGGAGAGTGCCGTCAGCCCAACCCGCGCGACCAGCCGTCCGAGCGGGTCGGGGCCGGGGTCGGGGAAGAGCGCCGGACGCAGCACCTCGAAGAGGCGACGGAACTGGCTGATGTTCGCCTCGATCCAGGCCTCGCGGTCGGCGACTTCGACCGTATCGGGCAGGGAGGGAATCGGCCAGCCAGTGAACGCGGCGATGAGGTCCTTCGCCTCAGCGACGTACGCCTGGTAGGTCGCCTGGAGCCGGGCGAGGGGTGGCCCGACTTCAAGCCAGTTCGTCCCCGCGGCCCGGTACGCCGCCAGGCGGACGAGCTCCCAGTCGATCACCGGCTCCCTGCCTGCATCAACGCGCGCCGAGCTTCTCGCCGAGCAAGCGACGGGTCACCTGGGGGTTTGCCTGGCCGCGGGTTGCTTTCATCACCTTGCCGAAGAGAAAGTCGAGGGCAGCGGTCTTGCCTGCCTGATAATCGGCCACCGCCTTTGGGTTCTCGGCAATCGCCTGTTCGATCGCTTCGAGAACGACCCGGTCGTCCGAGATCTGGGCCAACCCCTGCTCGCGGACGATCGCGCTGGCCGACTGGCCAGTCTCGACCATCTGGACGAACACCTCGCGCGCGATCTTGACGCTCAGCGTTCCCTGCTCGATCAGGTCGAGCAGTTCGTTCAGCTGGGCAGGGGTAACGGGCAGCGCCTCGATCCCGATCCCGCGCGCGTTGAGCACGGCGTTGATATCGTTGATGATCCAGTTGGCGAGCCCTTTGGCGCGCCCGTTCGTTCCGGCCAGGCGGAGCGCTTCCTCGAAGTACTCGGCCATTGCGCGGTCGCTGACCAGCTGGAAGGCATCGTAGGCGCTCAGGCCAAGCTCCTGGCGGTAGCGGGCGGCTTTTTCGTCCGGCAGTTCCGGCATGCGGGCCCGGATCTCCTCCACCCACTCCCGGCTGATGACGAGCGGTGGCAGGTCCGGCTCCGGGAAATAGCGATAGTCGTGGGCGTGCTCTTTGGTGCGCTGGCC
>JAILZB010000066.1 GCA_023512725.1 Chloroflexota bacterium
GCCGTCCGCCGGCTTCTCCACTACCACGACCGCCTGACCTCCCAACGGGCGCGGCTGGTCAACCAGGCCAAGGCTGTCCTCCGCCGCCGCGGCGTCGTGCTCCCCCGGGGACGGGATCCTCGCCGGGTGCTGGAGTCGCTCGACCTCGAGCGCTGGCCGGAGGACGAGCAGGCCATCCTCTTGAGCGCGCTGCGGACCCTCAGCGTCATCGAGGAGGAGCTCGACGCGGTCGAGGCGGAGATCGCGGCCCGGGTGGAGCACGACCCCGGCTTCCGCCGCCTTCTCACGATCACGGGCGTCAGCTTGCTGACCGCGGCGAGGATCTGGGCGGCCATCGGGGATCCCTTCCGCTTCCGCTCGGTCAAGCAGCTCGGTCGCTACGCCGGCTTGGACCCGAGCGTCTTCCAGTCCGGCCAGGCCGACCGGCGGGGGCACATCTCCAAGAACGGCTCCAAGGAGCTGCGCCGCTCACTCCTCGAGGCAGCGCAAGCCATCGCCCGCTTCGACCGGGGGCCGCTGGGTGCCTTCTACCGCCGCAAGGCCGCGCAGATCGGCAAGAAGAAGGCGCTCGTGGCGCTGGCCCGCAAGCTCTTCATCGTCGCCTGGCGGATGCTCCAGCGCGGCGAGGATTACCGCGGGGCCCGCGAAACCCGGGCCCGGCTCAAGGAGCGGCTGACTGTGTGTTAGCAACGCGGTGAAAATCCCCAGTAGCAGCAAGATGAAATTCCCCAGTCCCTAGCGAAGGGAGCGCACCAGCTTCTGCCAGGGAGTGGTGCGCACCCGTGCTAAGGAGAGGGGAGTGCGAGATGATTCGCCAGCTGCACGAGCAGGGCCTGTCGGTCTCGGAGATTGCCCGGCGTACCGGGCACGACCGGAAGACGGTGCGTTCCGTCCTCCGTCGGGGTGGGCTGCCCAAGCCGCGGATGCGGCGGGGCGGCGTGCCCAGGGAGAAGAAGCTCGAGCCTTTCAAGCCGTACCTCCGCGAGCGCATGGCCCAGGGCGTCTTCAACGCGGTGGTGCTCTTCGACGAGATCCGGGCGCGGGGGTACACGGGCGGTATGACCGTGCTCCGGCGGTTCATCCGTCCCTTCCGGCCGCGATCGCTGGGCTTGCCGGCCACGCTGCGCTTCGAGACGGAACCGGGCGAGCAGGCGCAGGCGGACTTCGTGGACCTCCGGGTCCTGGATGGGACCACCCACCAGGAGTTCATCCTGCGGATCTTCGAGTACGTGCTCGGGTACAGCCGCGTGCTGTACGGCGAATTCATGCCCTCCGAGGACCGCCTGCACTTCTTCCGCGGGCTCGACCACGCCTTCCGCGCCACCGGAGGGGTGCCCAGGGTGGTGCTTACCGACAACGCCTCGGCGCTGGTCAGCCGGCGCGACGAGAACGGCCAGCCCGTCTTTGCCCCGGAGTACCTGGCCTTTGCGCGCCACTACGGTTTCACGCCGAAGGCCTGCCGACCCTACCGGGCACAAACCAAGGGGAAGGTGGAACGGGACGGCCGCTACCTCCAGGAGAACTTCCTGCCGCGGATCGGGCCCGTGCTTCCCACCTCCGACCTGGCGGAGCTGAATCGCCTGCTCTGGCGTTGGCTGGACACCGTGGCCAACGTGCGGATCCACGGCACCACCCACGAACGGCCACTGGACCGGTTCAACCGCGACGAGGCCCGGGCGCTGGGGCCCCTTCCCGCCTTCCCCTACAGCCTGGACGAGGTGGGGGTGCGACGGGTCTCCCGGGACGCCGTGATCGTCTGGAAGGCCAACGCCTACGAGGTGCCGTGGCCGCTGGCCGGTCGCGACGTGATCGTGCGGGAGACGCCCGAAGGGGAACTGCGAGTCGAGTTCGACGGGCGCACCGTGCTGACGTGCCAGGTACTCCATGGTCAGCACCAGGTTCTCCGGACCCCCGCCTTCCGCCAGGGGCTCCGAGAGGCGGTGCGGCGGGCCCCTCTCGTCATCGCTTCCGCTCCGGACGTGGAGGTCCGGCCCCTCGGCGTCTACGAGCGGATCGCCGAGGAGGCGCGGCGATGATCGAGAGCGCCCAGCTGCTGACGGTGGAGAGTCAGCTCGCCACGCTGGGGCTCGAGGTCATGGCCCAGAACGTGGCCACCTGCGCCGAGCGCGCCGCCCAGTCGAACGCCTCCTACGTGGCCTTTCTTGCGGACCTGCTGGAGCCGGAGCTGCGGAGCCGCCAGGACCGTTGGGTGCAGAGCCGCCTCAAGCTGGCGGGCTTCCCCTTCCGCAAGACGCTGGCCGACTTCGACTTCGCCTTCCAGCCCGCGGTGGACGAGCGGCTGGTGCGGGAGCTGGCTACGCTGGCCTTCGTCGAGCGCCATGAGAACGTGATCCTGCTGGGGCCACCCGGAGTCGGAAAAACGCATCTGGCCGTGGCGCTGGGCATGGAAGCCATCCAGCATCGTGTCACCGCCTACTTCGTCACCGCGCACGCCCTCGTCCACGATCTCCGCCAGGCCACGCGGCGCGGAACGCTGGAGCAGCGCCTCCGCGTCTACACCAAGCCCAACCTCCTGATCGTCGACGAGCTCACCTACGCGCCCTTCGACGCCACCGACGCCACCCACTCCTTCCGCCTGGTCTCCGAGCGGTACGAACGCGGCTCCATCATCCTGACCGCGAACCGCAGCTACGGCGAGTGGGGCGCGCTCTTCAACGACCCGGTTCTGGCGACGGCCATCCTCGATCGCCTGTTGCACCACTCGGTGACGATCAACATCAAGGGCGGCCAAAGCTACAGGCTCAAGGACAAGACTCGCGCTGGGATCCTGGGTACGACGGAGGTGGAGCCGGCGTGAGAACCCGCGCTCGCTCACGACCGCCGCCTCGCCTCCCTCCGTGCGGGACCGAGAGGGTGGGGAATTCCACCGTGCTAACTTCTGGGGAACTTCATCGTGATCTTGACACTGTGCGGATCGCCGAAGAGCGGCGTGACTGGAAGGTCGTGCGGGAGGAGGTGATCCTCCGCACCCCAGGCGCCCGTCCCAAGCGCGAAGGACCACGGGCAGCCGCTTGAGGAATTCCGGCGGCCAGACCGGCTTGACACTCATCACAGCTCCGCGTGCTGACGCCATGCACGTACGCCTCCTGGATGACCGCGAGGAGCGCCTTCTCGGTCTGGCGTCGCGGCTGGAGGAGGCTGGGGAAGAAGGAGCCCTTGCGCAGCTTGGGGATGCCGAGCTCAAGCGGTCCCATCCGGCTCTTCAGGACGTACGGCCGGTGACCGTTGCGCTGGGTCAGGCGCTCAGGCGTGCGCTCGTAGCCGCCGGCGCCGATCTTCTGGCTGGCCTCCTCCTCGATCAACGCCTGGAGCAGCCACTGGAACGCCGTCCGGAAGAAGTCCGGGGCGTCCTGGGCGTTGCGCAGGAGCTCCGAGAGCGAGAGACTGGTCTCAGCCACTCCTGAGGTCCCTCCTTGGTTGCGGGTTGGCTACCGCCAGGAAACCTCAGGGTGGCTTTCTCGTCCAGGCAGGATCTGCCTGGTGCTCCGTCTGCCCCCTCGGTCTACGGCCTCGGCTGCAGCTCACCCAGGCCTTTTTCCACCACGTCCTGGGACGCAGGCCTGCCGTGCAGGGTTCGACGCTGGCCAATGAGGAACGCGGGCTATCGAGACAAGTGGGAAAGGGGCTCCGCGTCACGGAGGCGCAGGCGTGAAGGCGGGCAGGCGCTGCTCGCGGCGCTGATCCTGATCGCGCTCCTTGGCGTCATCGGCGCCGCGCTGACTGCCCTCTGGTTTCGCTCGGTAATGGTGGCGGCCGAGCAGGGCGCTGCCACCCAGGCTTTCTACGCCGCCGAGTCGGCCGTCGCTTACGCGGAGCGAGACCTGGCCAGGGAGCTCGGCACGCTCGACCCTTTGGCGCCTCCCGTATGCAATGCGAGCGCGCCGCTGAAGGGTGGGCCGCTCCCGGTGGGCCGCGCACAAGCCACTTGGACGGCGTGCGCCGAGGACAGCAGCGGCTTGGTCTGGCGGTTGCAGGGTACCGGCCAGGAGGCCGTCGGGAGCCGTCAGATAAGCCGCTCTGTGACCGTGGAAATTCAAGCCGCCCAGGTTTTCAGTAGTTGCCTATTCTGATCAATCCGGCCAGCTGGTCTGACAGGGTCCGGCCACACAGTCTGGGCGGATCCGGCCACGCGGTCTGATGGCATCCGGCCACCCGGGGACCGAGCGGCCTGGCCCGTCTCGGACGGTCGGTCTTGGGTATTGGCTACTCCGCCTGCCTCACCTTCCGCATCGACTCCCCGTGCATCTCCAGCCGGTAAGCGTTGTGGACCAAGCGATCGAGGATAGCGTCGGCCAGCGTGGGATCGCGGATGACCGCATGCCAGGCGTCGACGGGCAGCTGACTTGCGATCAGCGTGGAACGGCTCTCCGCACGGTCGTCGATCACCTCCAGGAGGTCGCGGGCTTGGCTGGGCTCGATCGAGCTGAGACCCCAATCGTCCAGGATCAACAGGTCGATGCGAGCGAGCCGGTTGAGGAGTCTCGGGAAGCTCCCGTCGGCGCGGGCGAGCTCGAGCTCGGTCAGGAGCCTTGCGAGCCGGAAGTAGCGGACGCGGAAGCCCTGGCGGCAGGCGGCGTTGCCGAGCGCGCAAGCCACGAAGGACTTCCCGACGCCCGTGGGGCCGGTGACCAAGACGTTGCGGTGTTCCCGGAGCCAGCGCCCCTCGGCCAGCCGGTGGATCAGCGCCTTGTCCAAGCCCCGCGGCGTCTCGAAGTCGATCGCCTCCACCGAGGCGGGGAGCCGCAGATGCGCCTCCTCCAGGCGCCTTTGGAGCCGGCGGCTCTGCCGCTCGCTCCATTCGCGGTCGACGAGGAGGCTGAGCCGTTCGTCGAAGCTCAGCTTCTGGAGCTCCGGGTTCTCCAGCTGCTCGCGGTAGGCGCGGGCCATGGCCCGGAGTCCCAGCTCCTCGAGCGCTTCGAGGGTGGGCGAGGTCAGCACGGCTCATCCCCCTCCTTGGAGGCGTAGTAGCCGGCGCCGCGGACGTTGGCGTGCTCGGGAACGGGGACGCGGATGGACTCGGGCTCCAGCGGCAGGCGGTCGAGGCCCTTCTCCAGGATGGAGCGCAGGTGACGGTAGCCCAGGGCGCGCGCCTGGAGCGCCCGCTCGGCGGCCGCCTCCATCCGCTCCCGGGGGTACTGCTTTCCCAGGCGGAGGACGCCCAGGCAGCTGCGGCAGCCCAGCTCGGGGTGGGGATACTGCTCCAGGATCGCCTGGACGAACAGGGCTGTCTTGGAGCCGATGCCCTCGGCCCAGCGGACCATGCGCTCGGGCGTCCACTCGCTATAGGCTCGGTGTGCGGGGGGCTGGTGAGCCGGGTCGATGTGGAAACGCCCTCGGCCGAAGAGGCGGGGGTGGAGCCCGACTCGCCGGCCCTGGTGGTAGATCTCCACCACCGCGGCGCTCATGCGCACGTCCACCGTCTGGTGGATGAGCGTATAGGGCGCCGAGTAGTAGTTCCCCTCGACCTCGATGCAGTAGTCGATGCCCACCCGTGCCACCTTCCAGAGGGCGAACTCGTAGGGACGGTCCGGAAGCGGCTGGAGCGCGGGCTTGTCCATCTCCAGATAGAGCTGACGGCGCGTGCCCTCGAGCTTCTGGAAGGGGCGGTCGTTGAGCGCCTCGCGGAGCTCGGCCACCGCCTCCTCCAGCTCCTCGAACGAGAAGAAGATGCGATGGCGGAGCGGGGCGATCACCCAGCGCTCGGCCATCTGTACCATCTGCTCCACCCTGGCCTTGTCCCGGGGCCTGCGGGGTCGAGCTGGGACGATGGCCGCGCTGTAGTACGCCGCCATCTCCTGGTAGGTCCGGTTGAGCTCGGGCTCGTAGCGGTCGGGGCGCCGCACGGCCACCTTGGCGTTGTCGGGCACCAGGATCCGGGGCACGCCTCGGAAGTACTCGAAGGCGCGGACGTGCCCACCGATCCAGGCCGCCAGGTCTTGGGCCCGCTGGGGCTCGAGGTAGGTGTAGTCCGAGGCGCCCAGCGTCGCGACGAAGAGGTAGACTGGCGCCACCTCGCCGCTCTTCGGGTCGACCAGCGAGAGCGTGTCGCCGGGGTAGTCGACGAGCATCTTCTCGCCGGCCCGGTAGGTCTGGCGCATCACTGGGTCGACCGTCTCGGCCCAGGCGCGGTAGCGCGCGCAGAAATGCGAGTAGGAGTACCCGTCAGGATGGTCGCGGCGGTACTCGAGCCAGAGGAGCTCCAGCGTCACGTCCTTCCGCTTCCGGAGCTCGAGGTGGACCGCCCTCCAGTCCGGCTCGGGCCGGCTGGGGAGCCCCCTGGGCTCCCCCGGATAGAGCCGCGCCTCCAGCGCGACGTCGTCCAGCTCCTCCGGCACGGGCCACCGGATGCCCGCCAGCTCGGCCCGGCGCAGGAGCTCCTCGACGGTGGTCTTGCCCATGCCGACGCTCCGGCCGATCTCCCGGGTGCTCAACCCCATCGTGTATCGGAGCCTGAGAGCCTCACGAACCTTGCGCATGGCAACCCTCCTCATCGCCGACGTCCCCCCGAAACCGTGGTGTTTCTCGGGGGTTCGTCCGAGGCGGGCCCGAGGCTCCCAGTCCCAAAGCCGGCTTATGCAGCTGGCCGGATACTCCAGAATCGCTGGCCGGATCCGATCAGAATGCCTGGCCGGATGGCGTCAGACTCGCTGGCCGGATGCGATCAGAACGGGTGGCCGGATGTGACCAGAATCCGCAGGTGCTCAAGGTCCGCTACGCCGACCCAAGGCTCCCCGGCGAGAAGGAGGGCAGCGCGCCCTACGCGGAGCAGAGCTGGTTCCGGCCGCTCATCGCGGTCGACCTCTGGATCCGGAACGACGGCTCCCAGCCCTTCCAGCTCCAGCCGGAGGGCCGGCGTTGGGGGTTCGTCCGGATCCTCCCCGGCGGCTCGGTCGAGGCGATCGGCACGGCCGTCAACCCCGAGGTGCGGGACCAGTACTGGATGGCCTACCAGCAGGCGGGCCTCGGGGACGTGGGGGAGCTCTCGGGCGTGGACTACCGCGACCTGCCGGCCTTCCTCGGCCCCGGCCAAGCCGCCGAGGGGACGGTGCTCGTCCGGACGTTCCTCGACGCGCAGATCCAGGACGGCTTCGCGAAGGGCGGCGCCCACTACGGCCTTGCGCTGAGCGATGATGCGCACCTCGCCAACGGCCTCGGCCAGACGCCGAACGGTCAGAGGGTCCAGCAGGACGCCGACGCGTGGGCCGTTTTCGACCTGGGGACGCTCACCTGGGTTCGGAGCGCCTCGACGCGGCACGAGCCGGCGCCCTACGGGCCGCTCCCGGCCGACCCCCAGATCCTCGCCGGTTACGCGCCCATGGCTCAGCAGACTGGGATCGACGTCAAGCAGGCATGGGGCTTCCTACCCGGCGTCACGCTCGACGCCTTCGGGCCCCAGGCCAGCTCCCGGCGGCAGGATCAGACCCAGTTCCGCATCATGGTGGGCGAGGAGAGCCTCTGGAACATCAGCTACTACATGGACTACCTCCTGACGACGCTACCCAACTACGAGGGGGTGGCGGACCACCTCGGAAAGCTCTCGCCCAACAAGCCCTACTCGCTTTCGCCGGCGGAGCCGCCGCTCAAGGCGGGGGAGAAGCTGGTCGTCCACGCGGACCCGGCCTTTCGGGGTGTACCGGCGCCGACGGGCTCGCCCACAATGGAGCTGACCCTGGGTGCGCCACAGCTGAACGGCCACGAGCTGACGGTCGCCTTGACCGTGGTCAATAACCTGGGGCCGGGGTGGTTGCGCCAAGTCCTTCTACCGAACAACCTGGTCCTCGTCGACCAGGCCGGCGACATCCTCGTGACCGCGCAGGATGCGCAGGTAACTGCTGCGGACCGCGGCGGGGTGGCGGAGTCCGACTTCCCGCTGGGCGTGCCCTGGATCCAGGTGGCGCCGAAGCGGCCCGTGACCGGCATCGTCCGTTTCGAGCTGCCGCCGGTGGTGACCGCGCCGGACGGGAGCCGGGTGCCGCTGAGCGCGAAAGCCCTGGGTACGGTGACCATCGGCGTGGTGGGCATGTACGGCGCCCTCTACGGGGCCTGGGAGTTCCAGCCCTCGGAGATCGGCGGGCGCTAGGCCGTGGTTGGCCGGGCGCCGGGTAGAATGGGTGCGGGAGCGATGAGGATGGCGTTCTCGGTGCAGGACTTCCGGGATCTTCTGCGGATTCTCGACGAGCATCCGGAGTGGAAGGCCGAACTCCGCCGGGCCGTCCTGGCCGACGAGGTGCTGGAGCTTCCCCGGATCGTGCGCGAGCTGGCCGAGGCGCAGAGGCGGACCGAGGAGCGGTTGGAGGCTCTGACCGCGCGCGTGGATGCGCTGACCGCGCGGGTCGAAGAACTGACCGCGGCGCAGAGGCGGACCGAGCAGACGGTGCAGCGCCTCGTGATCGATGCGGCCGACCTCAAGGGCGACCTACTCGAATGGAAGTTCCGCCGGAGAGCGCCATCGATCCTCGGCCGTGAGTTCCGGCGCATCCACGCGCTGGATGACGAAGAGGTGGCGGAGATCGCAGAGGACGCTTTCGACGCGGGGCAAGTGGACGGGGAAGAGCGCGCCGACCTCCTGAACGCCGACGCCGTGATCCGCGCCCGGGATGACGCCGGCGAGGTCTGGCTGGTGGTGGAGGTCTCGCGCACGGTCGACCGGCACGACGTGAGACGGGTCAGGCGACGGGCCGGGATCCTGGCCAGGACCGGCCGGCGTACGGTGGCTGGCGTGGCAGGGGAGAGGTTCACCCTGGGCGCCGAGGAGGAACTTCGGTCTAGCGACGTGCAGAAGTGGACGCTTCCGGTGGCGCGCGCCGAGGAAGCTGAGTGAAAGGAGCGCTCGGCGAGCGGGTCTGAGGGAAGCCACAAAGCGGTGAGACGGCTATCGTCCTGGTTGAGGCCGCCGCCTTGGTGCGCGGCGGTCACGCCTCTCTGGCCCGGGCGCCCGGCATGGGCCTCGCCTCCCCCTTGCCCCCGCTGTGACGTCGGCGCGAAGAGGTACGGTGAGTTCACCACAGCGCCGGGACTCACGAGAGCCTAACACCACTAAACCCGCCTTCCGGAAGGAGATTCCAGGTTCTCCGCGAAAGCGGCTACGAACAGGCAGCACAAAAGCGCGCAGCATCCGCCGGAACTATCTGCCAGCGTCAGCGGGGGGTATCAAGGGCGGTTGCCTGGGATCGAGTTCCATCCATCCCAAAACGGTACGATCAGCCTGGACTCGCTCGTGCTAGGGACGCCTGGTATCACATCCCATGTGGGCGCATACTACGCTGAAGCAGCCACCGTATGCCTTGAGGAAGCGGACCATCACAGCGGAGTACAGCTCCGCATCGACGGCGACTGCGACCATGTCCTCAGGCTGCTTTGGAACAGTAGCGGCAATACCGAGCAACGTGACAGATCTTGGCATGACGACCAGGAGGCAACAGAAAACGGAGCCTACGGCATCGCCGTGCTCCTTATAACTGAACTAGCCGATTATACAGTTGTCGAGCGCGCACAAAAGGGACCGGGCTTCGACTTCTGGCTAGGCAAGAAGGACTCCGCTGATACTTTCTTCCAGGACAAGGCGCGCCTAGAAGTGTCCGGTATAAGACGAGGCGATGACCGCATTATCGCGGCTAGGGTCCGACGCAAGATGGAACAAATCAGCCGCTCGGACCGAGAAGCGCCTGGTGTCGTGGTTGTAGTAGAATTTGGTTCGCCTCGAGCGCGGGTGAAAACCAAATGAGCGATGTAATTAGTTCCGCCCACGCGTTGCATCGGGAAGCAATGGATCTAGCGGACCACGCCATGATCGAACGAGCCCGGGGTAACATTCAGCGCGCCATGACGCTTTCCAAGGATGCGTTCGAGAAGGAACGGGAGGCCGCGCAGCTTATTGAAAACATGATCGACTTTGAACCTACTCGCTCCGTGCTCTTCCGTAGCGCGGCGTCTCTTGCGCTCGATTTCAGCGCGTACGACGAAGCAGAGAGGCTGGTCGCACGGGCCCTTGCGGGGCGGCCGCCCAAAGATATTGCGGAGGAGTTGCGCGAACTTTTCCGCCAAATAGCTTTCCGGCGCCACCTCGATGCTACAGACCGGGTCCTCGAACAGGGAGATCTGGAGGTTAGCATGGACGGGCGCGCGGTTGGGTACGGCATAGCTAAGGTGGAAGCATTCATCGGACGGGTCCAGGATATTGTACGGTTAATTTACCGAACCGCCGAGCGCAAAGCTGATCGACCCTTTAGAGAACATGGACGGCGGATAAAGGACATCGAGGAGGGAATGCCCGTCTACATAAGCGCCCCGCAGGCAGGTAGCTTCGTGGTCACTCTGCGGATCGGATACTCGCGGCAGCTGTCATTGCCTGGCACAGACATGGCTGGTGAGGTTATCGACGACCTACTGAATTGTGTGGAGGCGGCACAAAGGGGCGACGCTGGTGAGATCCAACGAATAATTCCAGATGCGGCATATCGGCGTAACTTTGTTGCGTTGCTGCGTCGGATTGCACCGGATGGTCGGGATGTGGACTCACTTGCGCTGGCGGCCCAAGATAGATCCGGTCGTAGGCGGTCTGTTATGGTTACCGCCCATCCTGAGGGCCTGGAGGGCTTGGAGACTCCTGATGAGGGCAGTGCGGGCCGGATTATTACGGTTCGAGGGAGACTTAAATATGCAGATGCGCGCGACTCGGCACGAGAGCAGATACGAGTCATCGATGCGGAGGATAAGGAGCATCGCTTTATAGTGCAAGAAGGAATGCTGGATGATATTGTTAGGCCGCTGTGGGGGTCCGAGGTTGAGGCTGTCGGGCGTGTAGAGGGTAAGGTGGTGGTACTGGAGCGAATCGATCCGGTGGACGGTGGTGAGTAGGAGCCGGTGGCGGTCGTCATGTGGGGAGCTGGGTAGCTGGGCGGCCGGCGTGGCGGACTGCATAGAGCAGCCGTCGTGTGCGGAGTGGGGCGGTGGGTAAGTGCCTGTTCCAAGGTCAGTGTCGGCCGCCGGTGTGAAGGATGCGATTACGAGCGCGCTAGGGGCCGCCGTGCGGCCGGGGGCTTCGCTGGGTAGCGGTTGAGGCGGCTAACGGCACCACTTCGACTGGGATGAGGCTCGGTGGGAGTAGCGGAATGGTGGTAGGCCGATGGAGGTGATAGGTATGCTGGCAGTGGATGTTGGATATGGCTTCGTGAAGGCCGCCGCCCAGGACGGGCGGCGGCTCCTCTTTCCCTCCGCCGTGGCGTCGGCGGAGAGGCACGGTGAACTCACCACGGCGCTCGGGCTCCGAAGGCCTGAACACCACGTGGAGGTGCAAGGGACGGGTGGGCGTACGGACCGCTACCTCGTGGGCGAAGCCGCCCTCCGGGCCGGGGCAAGCCGGACCTGGAGCGAGGCGAGCACGAGGCGCGACTACGCGATCCTGGTGCTAACGGCGGCTGCCCTGTTAGGAGCGGACGGGGAGACGCGGCTCGTGGTCGGGCTGCCGCTTTCCGCCTACGTCCAGCGGCCGGAGAGGCGGGCCCTGCGGGAGAGCCTCCTGGGCTACGGCGCCTGGGTCTCGGTCGATGGGCAGGACGCCCGCTACCTCGAGTTCACGGGCGTGACGGTGGCGCCGCAAGCGTTGGCAGCCTACCTGTCCGCGCTCCGCGGCGACCCTGGCTTGGCAGGCGCAGAAGTCGGCGTGATCGACGTCGGCTACCGGACCACCGATCTCTCCCTCCTCACCCCGGGCCCCGACGGGGCCGCGGTTCCGGACGAGACGCGCTCGGGCTCGCTCGACGTGGGCTACCACGACGTCGTGGACACCGTCCGCCAGGCCGTGGCCGAGCGAGCTGGGAGCATCGAGGTGCCGGAGCGCCACGTGGAGCGAGCCATGCGAAGCGGCGGCATGCTCACGGTGCGCGGGCGCGAGATGGACCTCCGCCCCCTGGTAGAGGTCGCCGAACGTGAGGTGGCTGCGCGGATCGAGGCCGAGGCCAGGAGACTCTGGGGTGCGGACCTCGACTTCGTCCGCGCCGTGCTGGTGGCCGGGGGCGGCGGGCAAGCCTTGGCCAGCCACCTGCGACTGCCCGCCCTGCGGGTGTTGCCCGACGCCGCGTACGCCAACGCCGAAGGGTTCCTCCTCCTGGCGGGGGCGGGAGCGATGGACCGCGCGGGAACCCAGGCGTGACGCGGGTCTCAGGCGTTGCCTAGCCTGCCGATGGACCATTCGGCCCCGACGGCTTGGACCACCGCGTAACCGGCTTGGGCCGCCAGTTTCGGGCCATAAAGAGCAGCCGTTTGGACCACCCTCTTTCGCGTCGTGGAGGTGATGGACCATAACTCCGCCTGGGCCGCCCGGAAAGCGGCGTAACAGTAAAACGGACGCCTGGTCCACGCCAGCCCTTCGGCCTAGACTCGGTTCCGAGGAGCTGGCCCTCCTCCGCTTAGTAGCGGAGAAGGGGGAGACGCCGCAGCATGCGCTTCGGCGGGCGCTGCGCTTAGCTGCCGAGCGCGAGGTGGTGGCGGAGCGCCTCGGGGCCATTGAGCGGCGGCTGGAAGCCATCGAGGCACGGCTGGCGGGAACGCCCGCTGCGTCTCCAGCTTCCGCGTCCGCGCCTGCTCCGGCGGCCGACAACCCGGTGGCCCGGGCGGCAGCGGCGATCCTGCGGTGGCAAGGAGACGACGAAGATGAAGACTGACCTGCACCCGGCCTGCTGCCCCAAGTGCGGGCGGCTCCTGGCGTGGCTGCCCGGAGGCGCGGCGGCCCAGTGCCCCGCGGACGGAGGGTGGGCTCGGCCGGAGAGCGCGACGGCAACACGGCACGCCCAGCACCGCACTCCTCCGGCGTTTGCGCGTCCCGCAACGGCTTCGAGCCCCGCTCCGGCCCAGCTGTCCCTGCTCTCTGTGCATGCATGCATGCATGCAGGATAGCAGGATAGCAGGATAGCAGGATAGCAGGATAGCAGGATAGCAGGATAGGGACCGCTGACGCGGCCACCCCCGCACGCCCGGCAAAGCCGGGCGGACAAGGCCTGTAACGTCGCCCCCGCTGTCGTCGGTCGCGCTTCCGACGCCGACGTTTCGTCGTCTCTCAAGGCAGGAACCGGCTGCCGACCAGCCTTTCCGCGTCGTCGGTCGCGTCGGCTGCCACAAGGGGGGTCGCCCATGCAAGAGAGCGCCACTTCGCGGTACAGCAATCGACTCATCGTGCGGGTCGACGCGGATACGGAGGCTGCGTTGGAGGCCGAGGCCCGCCAGCTTGGGACGAGCGTCTCCGACGTGATCCGCCAAGCCCTCGCGGAGCACTTAGCCACCGACGCCGCCGAGCGCCTTCAGGCCAAGCTCGGGCCCGTCGTCGATCGGGTCCTGAGCCGCCACATCAACCGTCTGGCCGGCCTCATCGCCAAGTCGGTCAAGGCGGCCGCCATGGCCGAGGAAATCGGCGCCCACCTCGTGTACAAGATCGACCCGGCTGCCTCCGAGCAGGTGCTCGACGAGGCGGAGAAGACCGCCATCGCCTACCTTCGCGGGGAGACGGATACGGGAGATTGAAAGTTCACGTCCCGGACTATGATCGCCGCAGGAGATGAGCCCATGGCCGACGAGCCCTTGCGAGTGAGGGGTTCCCTCCGCGCCGTCTTCCCCGGCGGCCGGCTGACCGAGCGGATGCGGAGGCTCTTCTGGTCGTGGCCCCATCCGCCCTCGCCGGAGGAGCTCGACGACGAGGAGACCGCTCTCGCGGCCCTTGCCACCGTCCTCGCGGAAGGCGACGGGACGGACTGGCGGGAGCTGGACCTCGAACGGCTTACGGCGGTCATCGACCGCGTACCGCTTCTGGGGCCGCTCGGCCACCTCTGGTCGAGCTACTTCGGGGAGGTGAGGCAGACGGAGGAGAACCGCGAACGGGTCCTCGACGACGAACAGCGGAAGATCCTACGCATCGCCGCGGTCGTCCTTCCTGAGCTCGGCTTCGAGCTCGCCGGTGGGACCGCGCTGGCCGCTGCCTACCTGGGCCACCGGAGGTCCGAGGACATCGACCTCTTCACGCCAAGCCCAGGCATCCAGGCCGGCCTGGAGCGGCTGACCGAGGCCTTGGCTGCCCAGGGACTCCAGGTGCGCGTCGAGCGGCCTCAGGCGACGTTCGCCCAGCTCTTCGTGGGGGAGCGCCCGGTGAAGGTGGAGCTCGCCTCCGACAGCCCTTTCCGGCTGGCCGCATCCAGTCGCTCGGTCGAGGGGATGCCCGTCCGGTCCCTTCCCGACCTGGCGGCCGACAAGACGCTCGCGCTCTTCGGCCGCGCCGCGCTCCGGGACTTCGTCGATGTCTACGTGCTCGCGCGAACCCACTACGACTTCGAGGCGCTCATGAACCTCGCCGCCCAGAAGGATCCGGGGTTCGACCGCTCGCTCTTCGCCAAGGCGCTCGCGCAGGTGACGAAGCTCCCCTTCCGGGGGGTCGACATGCTCGTCCCATTCGACCACCGGCGCATGCAGGAGGACCTCGTGGAGGCCGCCCGCAGGATCCTCCGCCAGGAGCTCGAACGGGGTGACGAGCTTGAACGGTAACCGCTGGAGCAGAGCACTGGGTGGGCCGGCCAGGTCGCCGGCCCGCTTCCTTTTCGGGCAGCCAGGGGGTGATCCGCCATCGTACGCTCGGTTCCGGCCCGTCCCATGCTCCTGAAGCTCTGGGTCCGCGGCACGCGCGACCAGCGGCGACGAAAGGGCGAGCGCTACACCAAGAACACGCCGGGCGCCAACACCCGGCACAGCCTCTACATCGCCGAGAAGGAGTTGGCGGCGGAGATGGTGGACGACTCCCTCCTCCCGGAGCTGGAGGCTGCCGAAGAGGCCGCCCTGGGAGAGAGCGGAACCGCCCCCGACCCCGAGCACGCCAAGTACTTGGCCGAGCGGCCGAGATCGGAGGGGCTCTTCGGTCCGGACCCTCTTCACCCACCGGCCCTGGCGGACGTGGTGGCCGAGCTCCGCGCGAAGACCGACCAGGACCCCGTCTGGAAGGTGGTCATCTCCTTCCCCGAGGACGCCGCGCGGCTCCTGGGGCTCCGGGAAGGGGCGGCCTGGCGCGAGATGGTCCGGCGGGCACTCCCGGCCATGGCCGCGGAGATGGGGCTCCGCGACGGCGGGTACCGCTGGGTGGGCGCTTACCACGCCAAGCCCGGCCAGCCGCACATCCACGCGATGCTCTGGCAGGTCGAAGGGGCGGGCCGGCGGCCCGCCTTCCTGCGCCCGGAGGAGCTTCGCCGGGTCCGCCGCGCGGTAGCGCGCGAGGTGTACGGGCCCCTTCGGGCGGAAATCGAGGCGGACCGGACCGCCCTCCGCGACGTGCTCGTGCGAAGCGGCCGCCTGGCCGCGGAGCGCGATCCCGCCCAGCGGGCGAAGCTCGAGCGGGCCCTCGACGAGGCGCGGCTCAAGGCCATCGCCAGGGGGCTTCTCCAGGAGAAGGCCGTGCCTCCGGCCCGCTGGCCGGCGGCCGAAGCGGAGCGCGTGGCCGCGAGGATCCGCGCCCTCGCCCCGCGGATGCCCGGCCACGGCCGGGCGGCCCTGGCTTACATGCCGCTGGAGGTGCGGGAAGAGGCGCGGCGGATCGCCGACGAGATCCTGGCGCTCCCCGCGCTCCAACCGGTTCGCGGGGAGTTCGAGCGGGCCGTCGAGGACCTGACGAAGCTCTATAGTCACCAGCCGGGTCGGCTCGAGGAGGCCGTGCGGAAGGCCCTCGCGGACGTGCGCGACCGCATCGCCCAGGCCGTGCTGCAGGAGGCCGCCCGGATCGGCCGACAGGAGGCCTCCGGCCGCGCAGTGGCCGAGGTGACTGCCGTGGCCCGTGCGGTGCGGGGCGGGGCGGAACTGCCACCCACGATGGACGTCGACCGGGCCGCCCTCCGCGAGGCCATGCGGGCGATCGGGCGGACGGTGCCCGTCGACACGGCCGGCCGGATTCGGCGAAGCGACCCCGCGTGGGCTCAGGCGGTGGAGAAGGCGCGCCCATGGGCCGAGCTCCTCCTTCGCGGCCTGCCGGAGCCCTTGCGGGAGTCCGCCATTCCGCGCGGGGCCGAGATCCTCGCGGCCCACGCGGCGGCGCTCGTCCGTCAGGAAGAGCGGACCCAGGTTCGGGCCGCCCAGCGCCTCCTTTCCTCCGCCTGGCAGGCCCTTCGCCGCGAGCAGGCCCGGGCGGAGGCGGAAGCGGAGCTGGCCCGCCGGAGGGCGGTACGCCAGCGGAACCGTGAGATCGAGGAGCTCCGCGCCCGGCTTGAGGAGCGCGGCGCCGACCTCGACGAAGTCCGAGGGAGGTGGTGACCGACGAAGACGCGCATCCAGAACGGCATCCGTTGGGCGGCCCGGGTCATGGCCTGGGCCGCTCTCCTTTTCGGCGACGTGCGGCTCGCCAGCGCTTGGCCGCACCTCCAGAGCTACCTCGTGGCCGCCGACCCCGGGCGGCTCGACGACTTCTGGAGGGCGGCCTTCCGAGGTGCCTGGCCCTGGCTCTCCGCCGCGGGGAGCTGGCCCTGGTGGGCGACACACGCCCTGGTGGCGCTCGTGGGCTTCGGGCTCTGGAGCTGGACGGGGAGCTGGTGGAACCCGCTCCTCGACCGGCCGACACGGGCGACGGCCTCCGACGTCCACGGCTCCGCCCGCTGGCGGACGCAGGCGGAGATCGAGCGGACCCTCCGGCCTGTCCGGATGGACGCGCCGGAGGCGGCGGGCGTCGTGGTGGGCTCCACCTCCGGCCGGGCCTGGCTCACGCGACCGGAGGTGGGGAACCCCCACACCCTCGTCGTCGGCGCCACGCGCTCGGGCAAGACGCGACGGATGATCCTCCCGTCCGTCTGGGCCATCGGTCACGCCGGCGAGAGCATGGTCATCAGCGACCCCAAGGGCGAGCTCCACGCCATGACCTCCGCCTGGCTCCGGGAGCGGGGCTACCAGGTGGTACAGCTCGACCTGCTCCGGCCCGGTCGCGGGAACCGCTGGAACCCTTTCGCGGCCATCGAGGCCGCGCACGCCTCCGGCGACGACGAGGAAGCCGCGCGGCTCGCCTGGGAGTTCGGCGACGTGATGAGCTCGGAGACCGGCATCGGCACCGACCCCATCTGGCCCGCGGCCGAGCAGTCGCTCATGGCCGCTCTCGCTCTCGGCACGGTCCTGGAGGCGCCCGAGGGGTTCCGCCACCCCGCCACCGCCTTCCGGATCCTCTACGACCTGGGCGAGGACGGGGGCGGGCGCCTCGACGCCTGGTTCGCCCAGCTCGGCGCGGACCACCCGGCCCGGGCGGCGGCGGCCACCGCCATGCTGGCGGAGTCGCGTACGCGGGCGAGCATCTACGCAGGCACGTCGGCGCGCATGCGGCTCTTTGGAGAGCCGGGCGTCGCCTGGCTGACGGCCCAGTCGGACCACGACCCCGCGGACGCGGGCCGGCGCCCCATGGCCATCTTCCTGCTCCT
>JAILZB010000067.1 GCA_023512725.1 Chloroflexota bacterium
CGGCGGTGCTGGCGCAGTGCATCCCTGGCTGCCAGGCCTTCCAGCCGCTGGGAGACGAGGAGTACGAGGCGGTGCTAGCGATTGGGGTGGCAGCCATCCGGGGAGTCTACAAAGGGAAGGTCGTGGTGCTGGACAAGCAGCCCCTCCAGGGTTACCGCCTGGATGTGACGGGAAGTGGGACGTCCGGTCAGATCACCGCTTCGGGCCAGATCGCGCTCGAACCCGACGGCGAGAAGACGCTCGTCCGCTATGCGGGGGAGTACCACGTTGCAGGCCCGATCGCGGGGGTCGGCCAGCGCCTCTTCCAGCCCGTGGTGAACCTGCTGACCAGTCAGTTCTTCCGCTGCGTCGAACAACGGCTGAAAGTAGAGGCAGAGCCTCTGCGCCAGTGAAGGAGGAAGGTCGATGGCGTTACATCCCATCCGAGTGACCGTCAATGGCACGCTCTACCAACGGGACGTCGAACCGCGGCTGCTGCTCGTCCACTTTCTGCGCGACATGCTCGGGCTGACCGGTACCCATATCGGGTGCGATACCAGCCAGTGCGGCGCCTGCACCGTCCACGTCGATGGCGAGGCCGTCAAGGCGTGCACCATATTTGCAGTCCAGGTCGATGGGCGGCAGGTGACGACGATCGAGGGGTTGGCCCAGGACCGGCAGCTCCATCCGCTCCAGGTTGCGTTCTGGGACCACCACGGGCTGCAGTGCGGTTTCTGCACCCCAGGGATGATCATGGCGGCCGCAGATCTCCTCCAGCGCAATCCCGATCCCAGCGAGGAGGCGATCCGTCATGCGCTGGAGGGCAACCTGTGTCGGTGTACCGGGTACCAGAACATCGTCACGGCAGTGCGCGTCGCTGCCCAGGCGATGAAGGGAGGATGATGCGATGGCAGTCACTCAGCTGTTCGGTGCGTCCGTCCGTCGGCGCGAGGACCCACGGCTCATCACGGGCCGAGCAACCTATACCGACGATCTCCAGCTGCCGGGTATGCTCTACGCGGCATTCCTACGCAGCCCCCACGCCCATGCCCGCATCCGCGCGATCGACGTCGAGAAGGCGAAGGCGCTACCGGGTGTCGTGGCGGTCTACACGGGCGCTGACCTGAAGGGGAAGGTAGGAAATATCGCCTGTGCCTGGCTGATCCCGGATTCCGACCTGAAGCTTCCTCCTCACCCGCCGCTGGCGATCGACCGGGTCCGCTACGTGGGCGATGCCGTCGCGGTAGTGGTGGCGAACGACCGCTACGTGGCGCGGGATGCGCTCGACCTGATCGAGGTGGACTATGAGGTGCTCCCAGCCGTGGCTCACGTCGAAAAGGCCGTCGAGTCTGGTGCACCTCAGCTCCACGACGAGGCGCCGGGCAATGTCGCCTTCCGCTGGAAGGTCGGCGGTGGGGATGTCGACAAAGCGTTCGCCGAGGCGGAGGTCGTCGTCCGCGAGCGGATCGTCCAGCAGCGCCTGATCCCGAACGCCATGGAGACGCGTGGCTGTGTCGCCAGCTGGAACCCCGGCACGGAAGAGCTGACGATCTGGATGACCTCCCAAAACCCGCACATCCACCGGGTGCTGATGTCGGGTGACCTGGGGGTGCCGGAGCACAAACTGCGGATCATCGCTCCTGAGGTCGGTGGCGGCTTTGGCAGTAAGATCCCCCACTACCCTGAGGAATCGGTCGTCGCGTTCTGCTCCATGCAGCTCGGCCGGCCCGTCAAGTGGCAAGAGGACCGACGCGAGAACTACCTGGCCACCACCCACGGGCGCGACCACGTCCAGGAGGTGGCTATCTGTGGCAAGCGCGATGGCACCATCACCGGGATCCGCGCGCGCGTGCTGGCTGGATTGGGGGCGTACCTCTCGACCGCGGCGCCGGGGGTGCCGACGATCCTCTTCGGCTTGATGCTCTCGGGTGCCTACCGCATCCCGAACATCTCCTGCGAGACGATCGGCGTCCTGACCAACACGACCCCCGTCGATGCCTATCGGGGAGCCGGGCGCCCCGAAGCGACGTTTATCGTCGAGCGGATGGTCGACCGCTTCGCCCAGGAGATCGGGATGGATCCGGTGGAGGTGCGGCGGAAGAACTTCATTCCTGCCGACGCATTCCCCTACACCGCTGCGACGGGACTGGTCTACGACAGCGGCAACTACCAGGCTGCTCTCGACCAGGCGCTCGCGATCCTGGACTACCCGCGGGCGCGGGCGGAGCAGCAGCGGCTCCGGAGCGAGGGGAAGTACCTTGGCATCGGCTTTTCGACCTACGTCGAACTCTGCGGTCTCGGTCCCTCGGGGGTCGCGGGTGCAGTCGGGTTCCAGGGCGGGCTCTGGGAGAACGCCGTCGTCCGCGTCCACCCGACCGGGAAGGTGACGGTCTTCACCGGTGCCTCACCGCACGGCCAAGGGGAGGAAACGACCTTCGCTCAGATTGTGGCCAGCGAACTCGGCATCCCGCTCGACGACATCGAAGTGGTCCACGGCGATACATCCCGCATTCCGATGGGCTGGGGAACCTACGGCAGCCGGACGACCGCCGTCGGCGGGAGTGCAGTGGCACTGGCTGCTCGCAAGGTGCGCGAGAAGGCGAAGAAGATCGCGGCCCATCTCCTGGAGGTGGGAGAAGAGGACGTCGAGTTCCAGGATGGGACGTTCTTCGTCCGCGGTGCTCGCGACCGGGCTAAGACGATCCAGGACGTGACCCTCCAGGCCTACCTAGCGTGGAACCTGCCCCCCGGGGTGGAGCCTGGGCTCGAAGAGAGTTCGTACTACGACCCGAAGAACTTCACCTATCCGTTCGGGGCCCACATCGCCGTGGTCGAAGTCGACGCCGAGACGGGCCGGGTCATGCTTCGGCGCTACATCGCGGTCGACGACTGCGGAAACGTCATCAACCCGATGATTGTCGATGGTCAGGTGCACGGGGGCATCGCCCAGGGGATCGGCCAGGCTCTGCTCGAAGAGGCAGTCTACAGCGAGGATGGCCAGTTGCTGACTGGCTCGATGATGGACTACGTCGTGCCGCGCGTGGGTGACCTGCCCACCTTCGAGCTCGGCCGGACGGTGACCCCCGCCCCCGATAACCCGATCGGCGCCAAGGGAGTGGGAGAGACCGGTACGATCGCGGCGAGCGCCGCAATCGTCAACGCCGTTTGCGATGCCCTCGCGCCGCTCGGCATCAAGCACTTCGACATGCCAGCCAGCCCGGAGAAGATCTGGCGCTTGATCCAGCAGGCGAAGGGGAGGTGAGCCCGTGATCCCAGCCCGCTTCGACTACTACGCCCCGACCTCGCTTCCGGAAGTCCTGACCCTGCTCCAGCAGCATGGCCCCGAGGCGAAGCTGCTCGCTGGGGGCCATAGCCTCATCCCGCTGATGAAGTTGCGGTTGGTTACCCCCGCGGTCCTTATCGACCTCGGGCGTTTGCCCGGCTTGCGCGAGATCCGGCTCGAGGGTGACGCCCTCTCCATCGGTGCCCTCTGCACCCACGCCCAGATCGCTGCCTCCTCGCTGGTACGCGAGCGGGTGCCCGTGCTCGCGGAGACGGCCGGCCAGGTGGGCGACCCCCAGGTGCGCAACCGCGGGACGATTGGGGGAAGTCTCGCCCATGCCGACCCGGCCGCGGACTACCCCGCCGTCGTGCTGGCGCTCGAGGCCGAGCTAGTCGCAGTGGGGCCGAACGGCCAGCGGACCATCCCCGCGACCAGCTTCTTCCTCGCCCCGCTGACGACAGCACTCCAGCCCGATGAGGTGCTGACTGAGGTGCGGGTCCCTGCGCTCCCCGCCCGGGCGGGGAGCAGCTACGCCAAGCTCGAAAACCGGGCCTCGCGCTACGCGGTAGTTGGCGTGGCAGCAGTCCTTGCGCGGGCGAATGGGACGGCGGAACTTGCGCGCATCGGCGTTACCGGTGCGGGAAGTGTGGCGGTCCGGGCTGCTGCCGCTGAGGCGGCTCTGGTCGGCAAGCCGATCGATGAGGCTACCATCGCTGCCGCGGCCGAACTGGTGCCCCAGGCAGTAGATGTAGTCGGCGACCTCCACGCCTCAGCGGAGTACCGCACTGCGATGCTGAAAGTGTACGCCCGGCGGGCCTTGACGGCGGCGTTGGCGGCAGCACGGTAAAATGGACTGAACACAGGTCCAGCAGCGGCCGGGAGGGGCAATCCTCTCCCGGCGACGTTGCTCCCGCTGGCAACGCCCCGAGCAGGGCACTGTGGGAATGGTAGTGCGACTTCCCCACCACCCCGCGCTGCAATCGGTTGAAGCGCTCGAAGCAGCCCTAAACGCCCATGGCTACGTACCCGACCCGGCGCTCTCAATGGCGCTCTATCTCGCGCTACGGATGGAGAAGCCGCTCTTGCTTGAGGGGGAGGCAGGGGTCGGCAAGACGGAAGTTGCCAAGGTGCTGGCTGCCATCCTGGATGCCGAGCTGATCCGGTTGCAGTGCTACGAGGGGATCGACCTGGCCAGTGCCGGCTACGAGTGGAACTACCTCCGCCAGATCCTGGCCCTCCGCGTGGCCGAGGCGAGCGGCGCAGCGCGCCTGGACGACGTCTTCCAGCGCGAGTTCCTGATCGAGCGTCCGCTGCTGCGCGCCATTACCGCGGGCGACGGCCGCCCAGCAGTGCTCCTTATCGACGAGATCGACCGTGCCGACGACGAGTTCGAAGCCTTCCTGCTGGAGGTGCTCTCGGACTTTCAGATCTCGATCCCGGAGCTGGGAACGGTGCGAGCAGAGCGGGTGCCGGCGGTGATCCTCACCTCCAACCGCACCCGCGAGATCCACGACGCTCTCAAGCGTCGCTGCCTCTACGCCTGGATCGATTACCCTCCCTTCGAGAAGGAGCTTCGGATCGTCCAGACGAAAGTCCCGGCCGCGGGCGAGAAACTGGCGCGTGAGGTCTGCCAGTTCCTCCAGCTCCTGCGGCGGCAGGACCTCTACAAGCTCCCGGGGATCTCCGAAACGCTCGATTGGACCCACGCTCTGGTCGTGCTTGGCCAGCGTGAACTCGATGAGGCCATCGTGACCCGCACAATCGGCTGCCTCGTCAAATATCAGGAAGACCTCCGTTCCCTCCGCCCCGAGACGCTCGCTGGGCTGGTGCGGCAGGCACGGGAGTAGCCCCGATGGCTCCTCCGGTTCCTGGGCGTGGCAGCCGGGAACTGCTGGGCGGTGCCTGGTCAGGAGCACGCGCGGGGAGAAGCCTTCTTCTCCGGCCACTGCCCCTTCAGCACGGCGGGATCATCCCCGGCTGCTGTGACGCGTTGTCGGGAGTGCACCGCTCGCGCGGAGGCTGGCCGCCAGTACCGTGGGGCTGCTCCCAGCAAGGCACCCCTCACTCGGCAGGAGTGCCGCGGGAATGACCGCACCTCTCCTTTCGCCAGCACTCCTCACGCGCAACTTGGTGGTCTTCGGGCGGGTACTCCGCGCCAGCGGCATCGCGGTCGACCCGGGCCAGCTCGTGGACGTGCAGCGGGCGCTCGCCCTCATCACCCCAACCGATGCGCCCCAGTTCTACTACGCAGCCCGCGCGGTCTTCGTCCGGCGGCTTGAGGAGCTGCCCCTCTTCGACCGGGCCTTTGCCCTCTTCTGGAGCGAGCTCGCTCGGCGGGATCTGCTCCCTGACTTCCCTTCCCCCGACGGCCGGCGCGAGGACGTCGTGATCCCCCTCCCACCGGAGCCGGAAGAGCCAGTGCTGGCGGGGATGACGGAAGAGCCGAGCGGGAAGCGGCCGGCAGGAGCAGCCGCGACCGTACAGGAGCATGCGGGGACGGACGAGCTAGCGCCACCCCGGGAGCAGGTGGTCCCCATCCGCACCTACAGCGCTGCCGAGCGGCTCCGTCAGAAAGACTTCGGCCACCTGACGCCCGCCGAACTGGAAGAAGCACGGACCCTGCTCCAGCAGCTGCGCTGGCAGGTCGGGCGGCGGCGCGCGCGTCGCACCCATCCTGCCTTCGGCGTGGGCCCTGGCCGGGGCCTGCACTGGCGGGCGACCGTCCGCACCAGCCTCCGTGCGGCCGGGGAACTGACCCGCCTCGCCTGGCGCGTGCCAAAGACCAAGCCACGTCCGCTAGTCATCCTGGGGGATATCAGCGGTTCGATGGACCGCTACACCCGGCTACTGCTCCAGTTCTTCTACGCCGTTCGACGGGGGCGGTCGGAGGTAGAGGTGTTCGTCTTCGGGACCCGCCTCACCCGGATCACCCGGGACCTCGAGCACCGCAACGTCGAAGAGGCGATGCGGCGGGTCGCTGCCCATATCCTCGACTGGTCCGGAGGCACGCGGATCGGTGCTGCGCTCCGGACGTTCAACCGCCAGTGGGCACGGCGCGTGCTCAGCCGCGGGGCGGTAACGATCGTGGTGAGCGATGGCTGGGACCGCGGCGAGGCCGAGCTCCTTCGAACCGAGATCGCGCGGCTCCAGCGGACCAGCTTCCGTCTGATCTGGCTCAATCCCCTCCTTGGGGATGCCCAGTACCAGCCGCTCACGGTGGGGATGCAGACGGCCCTCCCCTACGTGGACGACTTCCTGCCCGCCCACAACCTGGCGAGCCTGACCGACCTCGCGCGCCGGCTCAGCGACCTAGAGCAACGACGGCCGCTCCGGCGGATGCACCGCTGAGCGACGGACACGAGGGGCAGTCGAGAGCGCGGGGAGGAAGAAGACGCCAGGCGCTTCAAGGTATCACGCGAGGCTTGGCTTGAGGACGTGCCTCAGGGTGCCCGGGCATCAGCCCATGCGTTCATCTGGCCTCCGTAGCAGTGAGCTCCTCACGGCGAGGAGCATCTGGTGGCATAGCCGTGCGGGTGACGGCGGGCCCATTCCCAGGCCGAACCAATGATCTCATCCAGCGTTGGCCGCTTTGGCTGCCAACCCAGCTCGCGCGCGATCCGGGCGGCCGAGGCGACGAGCCGCGGCGGGTCGCCCGGACGGCGTGGCCGCTCGACCGCAGGGATGGGGTGGCCGGTCACTCGGCGGGCGGCCTCCAGCACCTGGCGGACGGAGAATCCCAGCCCGTTCCCCAGGTTGTAGACCCGGCTGCCCTGTTCTAGAGCTGCGAGGGCAAGGACGTGGGCCTCAGCCAGGTCAGCCACGTGGATGTAGTCGCGGATGCAGGTACCATCGGCGGTCGGGTAGTCGACGCCGTAGATCTCGGCAGAGGGCCGCTGGCCCAGCGCGACCTGCAGCAGCAGCGGGATGAGATGCGTCTCGGGCTCGTGGTGCTCGCCCAGGCGCTCGGTTGCGCCCGCCGCGTTGAAGTAGCGCAGCGAGACGTAGCGGAGCCCAAAGGCCGCTTCGTACCAGGGGAGCGCCTGCTCGATCACGAGCTTGGTGGCGCCGTACGGGTTGGTCGGCTGGGTGGGCGCTGCCTCATCGATGGGCAGGTGCTCGGGCGCACCGTACACGGCGGCGGTCGAGGAGAAGACGAACCGGCGCACCCCGTGCTCGCGCATTACGTCGAGCAGGACCAGCGTCGCGAGGACGTTGTTGTGGTAGTACCAGTCGGGGCGGGCGACTGACTCGCCGACCAGGCTGAAAGCGGCGAAGTGGAGCACCGCATCCGGCTGAGCGCGGGCGAAGGTAGCCACCAGCGCCGGGCGGTCCTCGATGGCGACGCGTTCCAGCACCGCGCCCGGCGGGACGGCCGCCGCGTGGCCTTTGCGCAGGTCGTCCACCACGACCACCTGGTGGCCAGCGGCGACGAGCTGCTCAGCGACGATGCTCCCGATGTACCCGGCTCCTCCCGTGATGAGCAGGCGAATGGTGATGGCTCCTTCTCGCGCTGCGCCTTAGTGCGGCACGGAGGTATCGGCGGTAAGGGCAGCAGCGCTCAGACGGGTCGACTGACCGGGGGCAGGAATGCTGTCCGCCCGGACCTCCCTGGGGGTGAGCTTGAGCACCACGTACTGGTCGCGGGATTCTGGCGTCAGGCTGGCGCGGGTGCGGGGGTACTTCTCTGCGTACCGTTCGCGGACCGACCAGACGAGGTCGGGGTCGTCGATGACCGTCACGTCGGCCTTGACCTGAAGGTACTTCAACGTCGTCGGGTCGAAGGCGACCAGCAGCGCCTTTGGCTGGCGGGCCAGCTGGCGCAGCTTGACCGCCCCTTTCGGGGTGGGCACCCAGCAGACGAAGTCATCGTTGACGAAGCCGACCCGGCGGCCGGTAGGGTAACCCTGGCGGTCGACCGTCACGAGGGTGACGACCCCCCGTTCGGTCAGGAACTGGTGGGCGAGGTGGCGGCTATCCACTCCATCCTCCGCGGAAGCGTTCGGGCGGATGATACCAGAGGCAGCGGCAGCGCTTAGCGGGAGGAGACGAGGAGTTCGCTGCCCGTCAGCCGGATCACCTGTTTCAGGAAGCGAGCAATCCCGAACGGCTTGAGCAGGATGGCTAGACCCTGGTTGGCGGCGCTCGCTTCGAGGCGGCGCGCCGCCGCGTGGTCACCCGTGCAGACCAGCACGGGCAGCCCAGCGAAGTCAGGGTCGCGGCGGAGTTCGTCGAGGACCATCTCCCCCTCCCGCTCTCCCAGGCGTAAGTCGAGGACGAGCAGGTCAGGTCGTGCCTGGCGGAGGAAGGGGAGCACAGGCATCCCCGCTGCCCAGATGGCGACCGAGTAGCCTACTTCGGTGAGCACCAGCTCGAACAGCTCGCGGAGTAGCTCGTCATCTTCCACGATGGCAACGCGCTGGGTGCCGAAACCGGTGCGCCGGAGGAACGGCTCGGCAGGGTGCGGCTGGGGCGCTCGCAACCTGGTGGCACGGCCATCGATCACGCGCCTCTCCTCGGAGGGTCTGGGCGCTCCCCGCAGGAAGCAAACTAGGAAACCTGGCTTTCCCTGCTCGGGGGAGCCAGGCTATCCTAGCGCGGGAGTCCTCCCCCTGCAACCAGGTCGGGCGACCGCGTGGCAAGCCTGGCGGAAGATGCCTGACGGCCCACTTAGCGCAGGCGTGCCCGCGCGAGGGCCCAGTCGAGCTCGGTCAGGCTCGGCTCGACCAGGATCTCTCCGGCGACAGCGACGGTGGGGTGGCTAACGTAGCCGCCGGTCAGCCAGCGAAGCTGGGCGGCGGCGGTGGGATCACGTTCCAGGTCGACGTAGCGATAGGGAATACCGAGCCGCTCCAGGTAGCGCCGGACGAGTTGGCTTGCTGCGCACCAGGAGGTACCGTAGACCACCACCGGTGCCACCTGGGGCGGGTAACGCACGCCATAGGGAGCATAGCGCCCGGTCAGCATCGTGCCCCTCCTAGGCCGCTGCCGGGACGCCGGCTTGCAACTCGTCGAGGGCGCGGTACAGCTCGTAGATATCCGGTACGTGGTTCAGCTTCGGGGAGACGTGAGCGTACCGGATGACCCCCTCGAGGTCGATGATGTAAAGCGCGCGTTCAGAGAAGCCATCGCGGCTCCGATAGACCTGGTAACGTCGGGCAACCTCCCCTTTCGGCTCAAAGTCGGACAGCAAGGGGAAGGTCAGCCCGCGCACCGCCGCCCAGGCGCCATGGCTGTAGATGCTATCGACCGAGATCCCGATCACCTGGGCGCCCCGCCGCGCGAACTCATCCTGCTCGGCCTGGTAGAGGCTGAGCTGGTCACTGCAGGTCGGGCTCCAGTCTAGCGGATAGAAGACCAGGACGACTGGTTGGCCCCGGAAGTCGCGCAGGGAGACCAGCTTCCCCGCGGCATCGGGCAGGCTAAAGTCGGGCGCTGGCGTACCAGGGGGCAGCGGCGTGTTCTCGGCCTCGCCCTCCATGGGAGGCGCCGTCTTGTAGAGATTGGCGATGTCCTCCAGCGTGAGCTGAGCGGTGCTTGGCGCACCTCCCGGTCGCAGGTTCCGCCACAGCTCCTGGATGATGCCGTGCAGGACCGAGATCACTTCCTTCTCCGGCCCTTCCGGGAGCTTCGGTGCGAGCGCAGCAAAGGTCTCTTCAAGCTCGTACAGTCGCCGCGTGTACGGCTGCCCTTGCAACATCGCTCTCCCTCCGATGATGGGATCGGGAGGGCGAGCGTTCAAGCTCGCCCTCGCGACGACCGCCCCCCGCAGCAATTAGCCGCTGGCCAGCTGCTTTTGGGCTGCTGCTGCCTGGATGGGGATCGCCCGGGCGCGGGCGCGCTCCGCCTTCGGGGCGATGATCGTCAGCACCCCGTTGTTCAGGTGGGCTTCTACCTTATCCTCCTGGATATCCGCCCCGAGCGTAATTGCGCGGCGGAAGCGCGTTGGCTGAACCTCGGTCCAGACTGGATTGGAGCCCTCATAGGCGGGAACGTTCAGCTCACCGGAGATCACCACCGTGCCGCCCTGGACCGTCAGGTTCAGCTGCTCCGGCGCCAGGCCGGGCGTGAGCGCCTGGATGTAGAACCGCTCCCCATCCTCCGAGACGTTCACGGGGATGGTAGTCCAGCTCGCTTCCCCTTCCCCCAAGGACGCGAGCATCCGCTGCGTGAGCCGGTCCAACGCCTGGAACATCGGGTCATTGAACAGCGAAAACCGGCTGAGCATCTGCTCCTCCTTTCTGGTGTGCGCTCTCGCACTTCTCGCACCAATGTTCCTTCACTTCCTAGATAAGACGTCACTTCAGGCGGTGTCAAGGGTGCGCTGATTAGCGATTCGTTAGAGATCTTCGTGCCATTGAGTACGGCTCTCCCTGTGACGAAGCCTCCATTCGATAGGCTCTACCTGGCGTTCGTTGCGTCTTCAGTGGTAGAGTGTGGTGAACAGCGTTGCGACTGTTTTGCCGGAGGTAACGATGGAGCAGCATGCACGTCCGGGCAATGGAACGCCTCCCAAGGTCCCCCACACGCTGCCTCTAGGAAGGACTTCCCCGCTCCCCAGTGAAGCGGGAACGCTGCCACCCGAGGACGAGCACGACCCGGTAGTGCTCGCATCGCTGGAGTCGTTTCCGGCCAGCGACCCGCCGGCCTGGCGGTCGATGCATCTGTAGGGCCGTGCCTCCTCCCGGGCCGGCCCCTATAATCCGGCTCCGGGCGCACTCGCGCCTCGCGGGGGCGGGTGTCGGTCTACTCTCACGTCATCTCAGCACGATCAGCAACCCGGCTGAGCGCGCGGCTCAGCCGGCTGTTGGGGTATGCCCTGCTCACCCTGCTCTATCTGGTGGCCGGTGGTTGGCTCATTCGCGCGGTTGCGCGTGACCCCCTCGGGACCATCCCTGGGTGGCCGGGCGATAACTTTTACTTCCTCTGGCAGCTTGCCTGGGTGCGGGAAGCGCTGCGCAGTGGCATCTCTCCTCTCTGGACTGACCGGATCTTTTATCCCGAAGGCTTCCACCTCGCCCGCGACGATATGACGCTACTGAACACTCTGCCCGGGGCCATCCTGGGGGGGCTAATCGGCGATCCGCTCGCCTATACCCTGTTGCTCCTCCTCTCCAGCGCCCTCTCGGGGCTGATGATGGCGCTCTGGCTGCGCCAGCTGACCGGCTCGCTGCTGGTCGGGGTGCTGGGGGGGCTGGCCTTTGTCTGGCTGCCCTTCCGGGCTATCCGCCAGGCCGGTCACCTCGACCTGGTCACTACCTGGCCGATCCCTCTCACGCTCCTGCTGCTCGACCGTGCCCTGCTCACCGGCCAGCGGCGCTGGTGGGCCCTCGCGGGGCTTGCCTTCGCCCTCGTCGGCCTGGGCGCCTGGTACTTTGCACCGCTGTTTGCCCTGGTGCTGCCGGGTTACGCGCTGGTGCGTGGTGGGCTGAGGCGCTGGCAACGGGCGGAGACCTGGCAGGGAGGGGCACTCTTCGTGCTCGTCGCGGGCGCTCTGCTCCTGCCAGCGGCACTGCCCTACCTGCTGGTGCCAGGAGGACTCTGGCACCCGATCCGGGAAGCGCTCAAGGCCTCTGCTAGCCCGACCGACTACCTGGTGCCGAGTGTGCTCCATCCCTTCTGGGGTGAGCTGGCCCGTGCCTACTTCGCGCGCAGTGAGTTCGGCGCCGTCGACCGTGCCGTTTCACCGGGGTTCGTGGTGTTGGCGCTCGCGGGCGTGGGGCTAGCAGTGCGGCGCTGCCGGGCGACGGCTGCCTTAGCGACCCTCGCGGGGGTTGCCTTTCTCTTCTCGCTGGGGCCAGCCCTCCAGTGGCAGGGCGAGGGGGTGATCATCCCCTGGCCACCGTGGTTCGGTCGCTGGTTGACGAGCCTCTCGCCGAGCGTGAACGACTACCTTGGCCCCACCGCTGTGCGGAACCTGCAGGCGGGGATCGGCTTCATCCCCTTGCCAGCCCTGGTGGTGACGCTGCTCGTTCCCGCCGCCCAAGCGGTTCGCGCCTGGGCTCGGCTGGGGATCTTCGTGGACGTTGCCCTGATTGGGCTAGCGGCGTTTGGCCTGCAGTGGCTGCTGGGGCGCTGGCGTCTCCTGGCGTTGGTCGTGGCAGCGCTCCTGCTGCTTGACCTGGCGACCGAGCCCCTGCCAGCGAGCGCCGTTGCGCCACGACCGGTCGACCAATGGTTGCGCGCGCACGATGACGGCCGGCCGGTCGTGGTGATGCCGATCCTCGCCGCGACCGAGCCACGTGAGGTCTGGGCCACCCTCCATCATCGCCGCCCGGTTATCCATGGCCACGCGACCTTCCCACCGCCCCGCTTTCGCGCTGCCCAGCCCGTCCTGGCCCGCTTCCCAGCTGAGGAAGCGCTCCAGCTGCTCCGCCAGCTGGGGGTGCGTCAGATCGTGGTACTCCCAGCGGCCTACGGCCCGGCCTGGTCGGAAGTCGCCCAGCAGCTGGCCGCCCGCGCGGAGTTGCGGCTGGCCGCCCGCTTGGAGGGGGCTGAGGTCTGGGAGCTGCCATGAACGCGCCGAGCCCCTACGCCCCGCCGCGCCTCGTGACCGACCTTGCGGAGTGCTACTTCTACCACACCACCGAGTTGCCCGGGATCGGGGTGGTCGAGGGAGAGTGGGACCTTCGTGCCAACCTCGGAGCTTACCTGGGGCAGGTGGACGTGGCAGGCAAGCGTGTGCTCGACGTGGGGACCGCGAGCGGCTTTCTCACCTTTGCCATGGAGCGGATGGGTGCTGAGGTGGTGGGCTACGACCTCTCCGAGGAGTACGAGTGGGATATCGTCCCCTACGCCGGCGTGGAGCTGACCGACTACCGGGCGGCCCGGCGTGAGCACATCCGTCGCCTGAACAACTCCTGGTGGCTGACCCATCGCCTGCTTGGCTCACGGGCCCGCGTGGTGTACGGCACGGTCTACGCCATCCCGGAGGCGATCGGGCCCGTTGATATCTGCACCGTGGGAGCCATCCTCCAGCACTTGCGGGACCCCTTCTTGGCGCTGCAGCAGGCACTCCGGCTCACGCGCGAGCTGGTGATCGTGACCGACCCGCCGCCGCCCGGCTACTTCGCTGGTCGCCACTACCGGGTCTGGTACGCCCGTCTCTGGCGGCGCCTGCCTGTACTCCACTCCTGGATGACCGAGTGGCCGCGCGCCGAGATGATCAGTTTCCTTCCCGAGCCGACCGTCGCCGAGCCGAAGGAGACTTGGTGGTTGCTTGCCCCCGAGACGGTCATCCGGATGGTGGGCGTGCTCGGCTTTGAGCCGGTCTCCGTCACCTTTCACCACCAGCAGAACCGAGGTCGGAGCGTGCTGCTCTACACCGTGGTGGCACGCCGCGTCCGTGGCGAAGTGGTGGGTGAGCCGAGTTCGTAGCGAGGAGCGACCCGACGAGCAGGGCACTGGCCCACGGCGTGTAGCGAGACAGCGTAGCCAGGCCCTCGTCGTCGCCCTCAGACGGTGAATTCCGCCAGGGTCTGCCTCCTGCCCACCTCACCTCCACCGCCTCGGTTCGGGCTGGGCCGCTCCAGCCGTGGGGCTCGGCACTGAGCAGACTGTCATGCGCCCAGAGCCAGGTGGCCATTCTCTTCCAAGAAAAATTCTCCTTTGGTGTCGTCATAGCCAAAGAGTTCCGCGTAACGTGCCCAGTCGATCACCGTATCGAGTTGTCGCCGCGCCTCGGCGGGACTAAATGTGGCCTCAAGCTCGGCAAGCAGATGGCTTTCATCAAGCCGGTGTTTCGGCGCCGCCTCTAACTCCCGCAGAATCCTACGGATGAGTTCCACCCGAACGACCGCTTGCCGGCGGAACAGCTCCTTCTTCTCCAAGATGCCGGCCTCGGCGAAGCGACGTCCCTCCTCGGTCAGCCAGACATCACCCTCGGCCACGATGACAAAGTCAAGGAGATCGGCGGCCTCGACGAGCGGGAGCAGTTCGTCAACCCCCATCTGGAGGTCGCGGGCGAGGGCGAACAAGTCTTGACGCTCGCGTTGGGTGTGCAGACGCTCGATGAACCCTGTCAGCTCTCCAATGCTTACGTGGGGCAGCATCTGGTATTCCAGCCGTGGAGCTGGCTCCTGGACCAGGCGGGCCCCAGGCAGAAGCTTCGCTACATCCTCGTGGGGATTGGTCATGATGCGATAAATCGTATCGATCAGCTGGGCGTGCTCTGCCCCCCGGGCACGCCGTTGGGCGAGCGGTAGCCCCGGTAGCTCCACTCGGATGCGACCGGGGTTGGCACTGAACACCAGGAGCCGGTCGGCCATGCTCACGGCCTCGTCGATGTTGTGGGTCACCATGAGGATCGAGCGGGTGGGGATGTTGCGATCTAGCCAGAGGTCGAGGAGTTCGCGGCGCAAGTTCTCCGCCACCAGGACATCGAGGGCCGAGAACGGTTCGTCCATCAGGAGGACCTCCGGTTCGACGACGAGAGCGCGAGCAAAGCCGACGCGCTGCTTCATTCCCCCGGAGAGCTCGCGTGGGTAGGCGGCTTCGAATCCATCGAGGCCAATCAGGTCGATTGCGCGCAGTGCGCGAGCACGCCGTTCCTGCGGAGTGAAATCCTTCGCGAGGAGTCCAAGTTCGACATTCTCCAGCACAGTGAGCCAAGGGTAGAGCGCAAAGCTCTGGAAGACCATGGCGACCTGCGGGTTCACCCCCCGCAGCGGAGCACCGTGGACGAAGACGTCTCCGGACGATGGGGCAACGAGCCCAGCCAAGATCCGGAGGAGGGTCGACTTGCCGGATCCAGAGGGACCGAGCAGAGCGACGAGTTCGCCGTCGCGGAGTTCCAGGCTCACGCGATCCAGCACGAGGACCCGCTCGTGCTCGCTCTCGTAGTACTTGCTGACGTCCCGTGCTGCCAGCAGAGTCTCTTGCCCCGTGAAGAAGGTGGTCGAGCTGACTTGCATTCCCATCGTGCACCTCCGTGTCTTTCGCTGTTGCGCCGCGTGTCTTGGCGGTCTTCTCATCAGTCCGGTGCGGGGGTATCGGCTCGCGCCGGCCTGGTACGGTCTGGAGCCTGCTCGGGTCTGGCCCTTCAGGAGGCTACCTCGAGGAGCGAACCTTTTGCTGCGAAGGGTCCGGACGGCTGGCTACTCCAGTCGGAAGCGTTGTTCCGCGAGGTGGTACAGGCGGCGCCAGAGCAGCCGGTTCACCGCTACGACCACGGCGGCCATAGTGAGCGTTGCAGCCAGCAGCACAGCAAAGTCACCGGCCGCGGCGCTCTGAGCGATGACGGCGCCCAGACCGACGGTTTGGAAAGTCTGCTGGTTGAAGCTGATATACTCGGAAACAATGCTTGCATTCCAAGCGCCGCCGCTGGCGGTGATCATCCCGGTGACCAGGGAAGGGAAGATCCCCGGGAGGATCAGCAGTCGCCAGCGCCGCCAGCCGGTAAGCCGGTAGATGCGTGCTGCCTCGCGCAAGTCGTTGGGAATGGCCATCGCCCCAGCGATCACATTGAAGAGGAGGTACCACTGGGTCCCGAGTAGCATCAGGGCGATGGCAGCAAGATTCAGGCTGCCGGGGAGCCCTAGCAAGATGAGCAACAGGGCCGGAAAAACGGCCGTTGCCGGGATCGAGGCGACCATCTGCACCAGCGGCTGCGCTGGCTGCGCCCAGCGGGGGTTCAGCCCAATGGCGACACCAAGCGGAACCGTCCAGGCAGCACCAAGGGCGAGTGCCGCACCTACCCGCAGGAACGTCGCAGCGGTACCTGTGGCGATAGCCGCCCAGGCTTCAGGGGTCACCTGGGCCAACAGCTGCCCGGCGGCAGCGACTCCCCAGCCGATGCCGATCAGAAGTCCGGGGCCAACGAGAACGGCCACCACACGCCGCCCGGAGAACGATTGCCGCGCTTTGGGCCCCGGTGCCAGGGTAGCAGGAGAAGCCGGCAACAACCGGCTCATCAGCCGGTCAAACCAGTACCCAGTTGGGCGCAGCACGTGGCGTGCGAGCCAGGTGAGAAGAACCGAGCGCTGCAGCATGGCAAGCACAAAGGAACTCGGCGCCTGCCCTCCCGCCGTCTGTTCGACCTTGAAGCGATCCGCCCAGGCGATCAGGGGACGCCAGAGCAGCTGATCGAGGAGAAGGATCGTTGCGATGAGGGTGCCGAGCCCCAGCGCCAGCGCGCCGACATCGCCCGAATCTGCTGCAGTCCGCAGGTACGAGCCGAGCCCTGGGAGCTGGAAGCCTTTTTCGCCCAGAGTGAACTGCTCGGCAGCCATCAGAAAGAACCATCCCCCTGCCCAGCTCATCATAGAGTTCCAGACCACAGGAATCAGGCCGAATGGGAGTTCTAGGCGCGTGAAGCGCTGCCAGGCATTGAGTCGATAGATGAAGGCGACCTCGCGTAGCTCCTCCGGGATGGTGCGGACTGACTGATAGACGCTGAACGCCATGTTCCAGCTCTGACTGGTGAAGATGAGCAAGATAGCGGCGAGTTCCAGCCCAAGATTGCTGTTTGGGAACAAGGCCACCAGCCCCAGGACGACACCGGGGAGGAAGGACAGGATCGGGATGCTCTGCAGGATATCGAGCAGTGGCACCAGCACCCGCTCAGTGAGGCGACCGGTGGCAGCAAGCCGACCGTAGACCAGGCTGAAGGTCAGCGAGAGCAGGTAAGCGAGGGCCATTCGCAGCGTTGAAAGCCCGGCATAGCTGGGAAGCGCGCTGGGAGAAAGATCAATCTCCACCTCCGGGGTCATGGGAGCCGTCCAGCGCGCTGCTACCGCCACGATCCCATAGGCAGCCGCAACGACTGCGAGGAGGAGGATGGCATCGACCCACCAGGCAAAGGACGGAGGTGCAAGGCGGCGCTCCTGAGGCGCCAGGGGAGGATATGTCTGCGTCATGGGATACCCCCTTTCTGCTGCTCGAACCTTGGCAGCAAAGTCCCCCCGGCTGACCGGGGGGGCCAGGGGGTCGACGCAGACGGAGCGCTCAGCTGCTACCCAGCACGCAGCACCGGCACACCTCGGTCAGCAGGCAGAAGGAAAAACGGCAACTTGGGTCGTCGTCCATAGATTGACTCCTTTCGGCCATACTCTGGGAAGAAAAAGGCACAAAAAACCTACCTTAGGCTCTCACGCCGGTGGGTACGTTCACCGACCAGAATGCGAGTGGTCAGCTAGAAGGAAAGAAGCTCAGCGCGCATCCCAGCAATCACACGTACC
>JAILZB010000068.1 GCA_023512725.1 Chloroflexota bacterium
TCCAGGCGATGTTGTGCTCGCGGCCGTCGGCATCCGCCCCCCAGGTAGCGGGCAGGCGGCCCGTGGCGGCGGAGCCGTTCGTTTCGTTGCCCCGGAAAGAAAGCCAGTCCGCGGCACAGCAAGCCAGCGCCACAGCCGCCAGACCAAAGTGCAACCAGCATCGCGCTTTCATGGATCGAACGCCCTCGCTCTACGGACGTGAAGGAAGAATGGCCGTGCCCACCTTGTCGCAAATGCGCAGCCGGAAGGACCAGTCCTGCGCCCAGGGCTGGGTTTGCTCGTTTTGGCAGACCTTGAGCAAGATGGTGTTGGTCCCTTCCCTCAGGGTTGCTCGCACCCGGTACTGGTCGAGCGCTGTGCCCGAGTGGTAGACCTCTTTCGCCAGCAGCAATTCGCCATTGAGCCAGAGCTTCACCGCGTTGACGCTGGAGAGCCGCACCTCGGCTGGCTGCTCCGAATCGCTGGCGAACTCGGCATAGGCGTAGGCCACAGCGCCTTTGACGGGCCCGATCGCCTTGTTGAGGTCCACCAGCCCACGGGCATCCGAGGTGGTGTGATCGACCCACGCCGCCTCCGCGCCGGCTTTGCCCGGATAGCGCGCCGAGAACCGCAACTCCTGCTCGGGCGGATAGGCCACGTCAAAGGCCCGCTCGTCCGTGTTGTCGAAGGGAGCGATCAATTTCCAGCCAGACACAAAGCCATAATGCCGCACCAGATCGACCTGCTTGCCGCGCTTTTCCAGTTCCTTCGCCAAGGCTTCGATCTGGTCTTCGTCCCTGGCGGCGGCGAAGGCCTGCTCGAAGAGGGCCGTAGCTGCTGACTCGTCTCCGGCCTCGAGACGCTGCTGAGCCTGCACGCGTACGTGCTCAACGGCCTCGCGGCGGAACTCCAGGTCGAGGTCGTTTAGAAACTGGGGGATCAACCTTTCGCGGGCAGTGCCATCGACGCGCGCCAGCCACTCGAAGGCGGCGCGGCGGGCACTGGGCGCGTGAGAGGAATCGAGGACGAATGCCTCGAGCTTTTCGGCCGGCAAGCCCGAGCCTTCTGCCAGGGCACGCTCTGCAATGGCATCGACGGCGGCACGCAGCCAGTTCTCCGCCAGCGGCTTGTCGCTATCAAAGGCTGCCAACACCACGCACAACTGCTCCGCCCCGGCGCTGGCAACCTCTCGCCAGGCGTTCTGCGCGGCCTCGTTCCCCAGGCCCATTGGGCCAACGGCGTTCAACTGCGCGAGGGCAGAGGCCAGCACTGACTCGGCCCGGGCTGCGATGGCCAGCCAGGGCGAGGCCAGCAGAGTGAGGGTAAGCGTTGCGTACTTGAGGATCATGGTCATGTGTCCTGGACGGCCTGAGGCTTCCGCTCGGCAGGCAGTTGCCGGCTTCAATGTGCCGAATCTTAATGGCCCACGCCTTGATAGAAAAGTGGGGGCCCGGGAGGCACGGGCCAGTTCTGTGGCACGCGAGTCCTCGCCCAGGCAATTCCCGGCGGCGGGGCCAGGAAAGGCAGCACTTGCAAAGCTACTAGGCCTTTCGAGCCGTTGTCGCGTACCTCCGCCACGAGATGTTCAAGGGTTTTCCTGCCTGGCTCGTTGATGATGCCGGGCGGCAGGGCCATGCCAACCCGGCTGACACTGCCTGCCTGGCCATCGTGGCGAAAGCAGCAAAAGCACGTTGGCACGGAGCATCTGCCCACCCTGCAGGTCTGGTGCGATTTCCTGAAACGGGCCCGCCAGACGCGCCAATACACTCCCACAGCCCCCGCTCAGCAGGTGGCCCTGGGAGCTGCCCTGGCCCTGGCAGGGGTGCCGCGCGTGCTCTTTGCGGCCATCGGCACCGATGGGCGGGATGGGCCAACCGACGTTGCGGGCGCCTGGGTCGATGGCGAGACGGTGGCACGCGGGCGGGCACACGGCCAGGAGGCGGCGGCAGCGCTAGCGGCGAACGATTCCTATCACTTCTTCGCCGCTGCCGGGGGCCACCTGCGGACCGGCCCGACCCTGACCAACGTCAACGACCTCTACCTGCTCTTCGCCTGGTAGGTTCAGGGTTCTTCGAGGCCCGGGATCGGTTGGCGGCCGGCGTAGCCGCCCTCGAGGGTGTGCCAATAGCGCACCGAGGGTTCGCCGAGCTTCCAGCAGAGGTAGACCCGCCGCCCCTGGTGGAGGCTGAGAAAGTCGACCAACCCGAGCTCGATATCCTTGATCTCGACCCCGAGGGCCGTGATCTGGGCGATCCGCTCGCTCGATTCGTTAACCAGTCGCTCGATCCGGCCAGCCAGGTCGGCAATTTCTGCGGCCTGGTTATGCCCGTTACCCCGCGCTTTCGCCTGGAGCAGCGATTGCTCCGCCCGCAAGGCGTCGAGCTGGCGCTTGAGCGCCCGCAGCTCCTCCAGCACCGGGATCAGCTCTGGGAGCAGGCGGTTCGCTTGCTCGACCGTGAAGTACCGGGGCGGCATCCTCGATCCCTCGTGGCCGTATTGTACCGTGCCTAGCCGGAAGGAACGGCTTTGCTATCCTTGGCCCGATGGAACGCTCCCCGGCCAGCGGGAAGGCAGTGTGCCTCGGTGGCGGCACCGGGGTGATCCCGGTCGCGCGTGGGCTGCAAGCCCAGGGGATGGCCGTCGCCGCCCTGGTGGCGACCACCGATGACGGGCGAAGTACCGGCCTGGCGCGGCGCTTGTTCGACATCCCCGCGCCTGGAGACCTCCGCCAGGTCATCGCCGCCTTCGCCAGCGACCCCGTCGTGCGCGACCTGCTGGAGTACCGCCTGGATACCCCTGTCCTCCCGGCGTTGACGGGCGCGGCCTTTGGGAACCTCGTCCTCGGCGTGCTCACCAAGACCACCGGCTCCTTCGAGGCAGCCGTCCACCAGCTCACCCGCCTGGCCGCGGCCACGATCGAGGTGGTGCCGCTGACGACCGCTCAGACGACCCTCTGCGCTGAGCTGGAGGATGGCACGGTGGTCCGGGGTGAAGTGGCGGTGCGCCAGCCGGGGAAGGCCCCGATCCGGAGCGTCTTCCTGGACCCTGCCGTCGCGGCGACTGAGCGCGCCCTGCAGTACGTGCGCACCGCCGACCTGGTGACGCTGGGGCCTGGCAGTCTCTTCACCTCGGTGCTCGCCTGCCTCGCGGTGGGTGGTGTGCGCGCGGCCCTCGCCGAGAGCTCAGCGCTCCGGGTCGCCCTCGCCAATACCACCACCCAACCGGGGCAGAGCGATGTGCTCTCGCTCGCCGACCAGATCGAGCGCCTGCTGAGCGCGAGCGGGGGCGCCATCGACGTCGTGCTGGTCAACCGGATCGTGCCAAGCCCGGCGGTGGTCGCGCGCCACCAGCAGGCCGGCCGCCAGCTGCTTCAGCTGACCCCGGCCGACCGGGATGCCTTCCTCGCTCGTGGCGTGCAGGTCGTCGAGGCGGACCTGGCGGAGGAGGAGGCGCCACCCCGCCAGCTTTGGCAGAAGGAAGACGCCATCCGCCACGCGGCGGACAAGGTTGGGGCGGCACTGGTCGCCCTACTCAAGGCAAGGAGCCAGCGGTGAGCGCGCCTACCCGCTTGCGGGTCTTCGACGATGGTCACCCGCTCTACCCCTTCACGCTCACGCGCCCCGCGATCGACCTCCGGCTCGGAGCACTCCGGCTCTGGGAGAAAGTAGCGGTGGTGGCCGGCCAACGCATCGGCCTCCTCGTGCCAGCAACCCTCGCACCGGTGGTGGCTGAACGCGGCGATACGCCGCCCGTCAACGAGCCGCTCGCGAGCGGCCCAACCTGGTTTCTCAACGGGCGCACGCTCTTTGCGGCCCGCTTCTGGCGGAATGTGGTGGAACGGCTGGTCGAGTTGCCGGCCCACGACGAGTATGCCGTTGTCGATGGGCCACGCGTCGTGGTTGCGCTGCTGGGCGAGGCCCGTGCCCGCCGCTTTAGCGAGGCGGTCCGGGCAGGCCAGCCGACACGCGAGCTGCTGGTGGGCATCCCGGTCGGGCAGGAAGAGGTCGAGTGGATCGACTGGCCGTGGGAGCTGCTGCGCCACCACCACGCCGAGATCGAGGCGGACTGGGACCGCCTCGGGGGTGACCGGCGGGTGGGAATGGTGGCGCCCCAGGCGGTGCTCCTGCGGCCGGAGCGCATCCGGATTGAGGCCGGTGCCCGCGTCGATGCTGGCGCGGTGATCGATGCGCGCGAGGGGCCAGTCTGGCTCGGCGAAGGGGCCATCGTTCATCCCCTGGCCTACGTCCAGGGCCCAGCGGCGATCGGTCCGCGCAGCGAAGTGATGCCGGGCGCGCGTTTACGCGCGGGCACGAGCCTTGGCCCTGGCTGCCGGGTGGGCGGTGAAGTCGAGGCGAGCATCTTCCAGGGCTGGACGAACAAGTATCACGATGGCTTCGTCGGCCACTCGGTCATCGGTGCCTGGTGCAACCTCGGTGCGCTCACCACCACTAGTGACCTGAAGAACACCTACGGCACGGTGCGGGTGGAACTGCCAGGCGGAAGCTGCGAGACCGGTGAGCAGAAGGTTGGCTGCTTCCTGGGCGACCACGTCCGCCTGGGGATCGGTTCACTGCTGACCACCGGTACCGTGATTGGGCCTGCCTGCAATCTGTTTGGCGGCGGGCTCTTCCCGCGCAGCGTGCCCCCCTTCTCCTGGGGCAGCGCCCAGCAGCGTGAGCCCTACGACGTCGAGCGGTTCCTGGCGACAGCCGAACTCGTGCTTGGCCGGCGAGGGCAGCAGCTTGGCCCGGCTGAGCGTGCACTCTTCCGCGCCCTGGCCGGGGGTGGCCGCCCTGAGTAGCGCCAGTATCCGGCGGTAGCTCCAGCGCGGAGCGCGGGGAAACAGAAGGGCGGGCCTGCGGCCCGCCCCGTTGCCCCCGCTCGGGTGGGTTAGCGCTTGGGCGGGGTGTACCGCTCCAGGTCGTAGTCCAGCTGCTGCTCCAGGATGCGTGTGAGCCGAAGCATGCGCTCCCGGCGGCGTGCCCAGCTCTCGGCACGACTGGCCGCGGCGAACTGCTCGATCGCCTCGTTGACGATCCGCTTCGCCTCCTCGGGCCCCACCTGGTCAACGAACTCCATCGGCTCGACCGGCCGGGTCTCGTTGATCCGTTCTCGCTCCTGCTCGGCGTTCATCGCTTCATTCTCCGTAGCTGAGGCCGCCCCTGACCAGCCCCGCCGCGCCGGCCGTTAGGCCCGCTTGGCGGCGGCTTCCCGTGCCAGGCGTTCGCGCAGCTTCATCTTGGCGCGGTGCTTGCGGCGCTTGCGCGCAATCTTGCGGCGCTTTTCGCTCATCGGCATCGGCTCTCTTCACCCTCCCGCTTGGCCTTGGGCGCCTCGGTCGGTGCGACCTCTCCCTAATTGTACGATGCTCGGCCGCTTCCGGTTGTGTCAGGGGCGCAGGGCGACCTTCAGGACGCCCGGCTGGGCCGCCTTGGCCAGGGCCGGCAGCGCTTCGGTCAAGGGATAGACCGCCGAGAGGAGGGGGCGCACGTCCACCCGTCGCGTCGCCAGCGCCCGGATGGCCGGCGCGAACGGTCCGCAGCGCGAGCCGACCACCGTGATCTCATCGACCACCAGGGGGGCGAGGTTGAGCGAGAGTGAGGCGGCAACGGTGCTCTTGAGCACGAGCGTCCCCCGCGGGCGGGTAAGCTGCAGGGCATCCAGAAAGCCCGCTGCCGAGCCGGTACAGTCCACCACGACATCAGCGCGTTCAGGGGGGAGTTCATCCCGTTGGCAGGCCGCGATCCCGGCGGCACGTAGCCGCTCGAGCTTGGCCGGATGGCGCCCGACCGCGGTCAGGTGCGCGCCGACCCCCTGGAGCACCCGGGCCACGAGCTGCCCGAGCTTCCCATCCCCGAGCACCACCACGCGGTCGCTCGGCCGCACCGTCACCCGCTCCAGGATGGCAAAGGCCGCTGCCAGTGGCTCGACGAAGACGGCTTCTTCATCGCTCAGGCTGTCGGGGAGGCGGTGCAGGTTCGCCAGTGGCAGCCGGAGCAGGTCGGCGAAGGTGCCATCACGCCCAACGATGCCCAGTACCGTGCGTTGCGGGCAGTGGTTTCCGTTCCCCTGCTGGCAGGTCGCACAGTGGCGGCAGGGCGCGTTGATCTCCCCCACCACCCGACATCCCACCCACGCGTGGTCAGGCGCGGCGACCACCTCTCCCACGAACTCGTGACCGAGCACGCCGCGGTAGTTCAGGTAGCCGCGGGCGATCTCGAGGTCGGTGTTGCAGATGCCAGCCAGGCGCACCCGCACGAGCGCCTCGCCTTCCTCGGGGACGGGGTCGGGATAGTCAGGGTCAAGCCGAAGCGTGCCATCGAACACCACTGCCCGCATCGGGGCCTCCTAGGCGTGAGTCGTTCCCAGCCGGATTGTAGACTCCCGCCGATGGTCTCCCGCCGCGGGCGACTGGCTGCCTGGCTGCCATGCGTACTGGCTCTCGCAGCCGGTCTGGCCGCTGCCTCGCCGCTCGCGCAGCCTGGGTTCTTCGAGGGGCATGATGGCATCCAGCATCTCTTCCGAGTGGCGGTGCTCGCGGACGAACTCCGTCGGGGGGTGCTCTACCCCCGCTGGGCCGGGGACCTCGCGCTCGGCTATGGCTACCCCGTCTTTCACTTCTACGGCCCCCTGGCTCACTATCTCGCCTGGGCGTTCAGCCAGCTTGGCCTGGCGCTGCCGGAGGCGAGTAAGGCCGTGTCGGCCCTCGCCCTGGTCGGCGTGGCGCTCGGTACCTATCTCCTGGCGCGGGACGTGCTTGCCCCGGCCGGACGCTGGGCCGCGGCCCTCGCCGCGGCTGCGGCTGCCCTCGCGCCCTACGTCCTGGATGCAACCTACGTCCGTGGGGCCTTCGGGGAGGCAGTCTCGTTCGCGCTCTATCCGCCTCTCCTCTGGGGGGTGCGACGGCTGGTGCGGGATGGCCGCGCGCTCCCGGGCTGGGCGGTAACGAGCGGGGCGACCGCGCTGGCGGTGGTCACGTACAACCCGTTGGCGCTCTTCGGGCTGCCACTGGCAGCGGGCTACGCCCTCTGGATGGTCGGGCCACGGTCGGGGCGGGCCCTGGCTCGGGTGGTCGGTGGGCTGGCGCTTGGCCTGGGCCTGGCCGCCTGGTTCTGGCTGCCTGCCCTGCTCGACCAACGCCTGGTCACGATCGCGAACCTGGGCTACGCGCGAGAGAACCTGCTCCCGCTGACCGCTCTGGTCCAGCCCGCGCTGCGCTACCAGCACCACCAGTTCCCCTTCGGGTTGGGAATGGTCCAGGTGCTGCTCGCCGGGCTCGGCTGCCTGGGGGTGCTCCGGCTGCCGGCGGCAGCGCGGCGGGAGGTGCTCTTCTTTCCGCTGGCTGGCCTGGGAGGAGCGCTCCTCATCAGCACGCTGGCCCTCCCGTTCTGGGAGGAGCTCCCCTTCCTGGCCCTGATCGCGTATCCCTGGCGACTGCTCGGTCTGCTGGCGGTACTCTTCGCTCTCCCCACCGGCGGGCTGCTGCTGCTCGTGCCCGACTGGGTGCGCCCCTTGGTGAGCACCGTGCTGGTGGTGGTGCTCGCCTGGGCGAACCTCAACCCCACCTTGCCTGAGCCAATCTTGCTGAACGCGCGTGAGATCACCCCGGCCGGCTGGCAGCGGCGCGAACAGCAGCTCGGGCGGATCGGCACCACCACCGGGGCCGAGTACTTGCCACGCTGGTCGGAGCGCGGGCCGGGAGCAGCCGAGGATGTCCCCCGGGCCGAGGGTGCCCCGGCAGTGGAGGCTGCCCGCCTGGTCTCGGTCTCCGGCCTTGACCTCGTCCTCGACGTGATGACCACGGCGCCGTTCACCCTCCGTTTGCATCGTTTCGCCTTCCCCGGCTGGGAAGCTCGGGTCAATGGCCAGCCGGTGGCAGTCCGCCCCGAGACGGCGCTTGGGCTGGTGAGCCTTTCCCTGCCGGCAGGAACGAGCCGGGTTGAGCTGCGCTTTGGGATGACCCCGTCGGTCATCGCTGGTGGCAGCGTGACGATAGCTGTGCTGCTTGCCCTGCTCGTAGTCGGGCTTGGGCGCCGGCGGTGGTCCGTGGTGCTCCTGGCCGGGCTGATGCTCGCGGTCGCGTTGGCTGCCCTCGGGTGGCGGCCGCCCGTGCGGGTGCCTGCCGGAGCGGGCATAGCCCTCGCGCCAGAGGTATGGCTGCTCGGTGCTACCGTCGACCCGGTTGGGGAGGGGCTCGCCCTACGCTTGTACTGGCTGGCCAGCCGCCCGCCGGAACGGGACTACCGGGTGGTGCTCACGCTCAGCGACGCGACGGGGCAGGTGGTGGTGCGCCGGGAGGCGCCGCCCCGCTACGGCCTCGAGCCGACCAGCGAGTGGCGTGCCAACGAGGTGATCGCCGACCCCATCTGGTTCCGCCTGCCTGCCCCACGGCCCGCCGGACAATACACCCTGACCCTCGCCCTGACGGGGCAGCCAGCGCAAGCGGGTGTCGGCTGGCCAGCGGTGCCGCTCGCCACCCTCATGTTGCCGGCGGCAACCGCCCCCCCTGCACCACCGCCGCTCGCCGTCTTCAGCGACCAGCTCGCCCTCGAAGCAGCGAGCCTGCAGGCTGCTGGCACGCCGCCCGCCGGGCCGGTGGCGCCGGGGACCCCGTTCGAACTCCAGCTCCGCTGGCGTGCGCTCCGCGTGCCGGAGGAAGACTACGTCTTCTTCCTTCACCTCTACGGCACGGATGGGCGGCGCTGGCTGCAAGTTGACCGCCGGCCAGGTGGTGGGGTGAGTGCTCTCACGACCTGGGAACCGGGAGAAGCCGTCGACGACGTGGTACGCGGCGTCTTGCCGCTTGACCTTCCTGCCGGGGTGTACCGGCTGGCTATCGGGTGGTACGAGCCGGGTGGTGGCCCGCGCTTACCCGTCGGCGCGGGCGACACCTTCACCCTGGCGCAGCTAGTGGTCGTCCGGCCGGTGGCGCCCCCAGCGCACGCGGTGGGAGCGGTGTTCGGTGGCTGGGCCCAGCTCGCCGGCTGGGAGGTCGACCGGGCGCATGGCAGCCTGCGGCTGGTCTGGCGTGCGGTGCGTCCCGCGCCGGGAGCGTTCCACGTCTTCGTGCACGTCGTGGATGCCGCGGGGAGGATCCTTGCCCAATCCGACGGTCCGCCCGCTGGTGGTGCCTTTCCAACGACCGCCTGGCCCCTTGAGGTGGCGCTCGACGACTGGCACCGCCTGCCGACCCTGGCAGGACGCCTGCGGGTTGGCCTCTACGACCCCCAGAGTGGTGCCCGGCTCCTGCTCGCGAACGGGGCGGATGCGCTCGACCTCGCGGACTGAGCCCGCCTAGAAGGCGATGCGGTTTTTGCCGCCGGCCTTGGCGCGGTAGAGCGCGCGGTCAGCCGCCTCCAGCGTCGCGACGGCCTGGCCCGGGGGCGCGAAAGCGCAGCCGATCGAGATGCTGGCTGGCACCTGGCTTCCTGCGATCGTGAAAGGCGCGCCAGCGATCGCCGCCCGGATCTGCTCAGCCAGCTGCTGGAGGGGCTCGTCGCTGCGCGTGGCAATGACGACCACGAACTCATCGCCCCCGGTTCGGGCAAGGCAGCGGGCCGGGCCAGCCACTGCGCGCAGCCGCTCCGCGAGCGCGATGAGGAAGGCATCACCCGCAAGGTACCCGAAGCGGTCGTTCACCGTTTTGAGGGCATCGACGTCGAGCGCGAGAATGCCCACGCTCGTCGCATTGGCATCCGCCTGCTGGAGGGCGGCGAGCAGACCACGCCGGTTGGCCAGGCCGGTCAGCGGGTCGCGCTGGGCCTGGTCGGAGGCGGCAGCGATTTGCTGGCGCAGGGCTTGGGTCTCGCGGGCTCGCAGCAGGCGGGCGGCAACCCGCGCCTGTAGCTCCTCCAGGTCGAATGGCTTGGCGAGATAGTCATCGGCGCCCAGGCTCAGGCCAGCCGCGACCTGCTCGCTCTGGCGGAGGGCAGTCAGGAAGATCACCGGGGTGGTGGCGGTTGCGGGGTTGGCCCGGAGCGCCGCGAGGATGGCATCGCCAGGTTCCCCAGGTAGACGGCGGTCGAGCAGGATCAAGTCCGGTGGCTGGGTAGCGATGAGGGCCAGTGCGCTGAGGCCATCCTGGGCGGTCAGCACCTGATGGCCGTCAGCCGCCAGGGCGAGCGTGGCGAGCTGGTGAATGTCCTCGTCGTCATCCACAACCAGGATGATGGCCATCTCCCCTCGCCATGCCAGCAGGCTCCCGGTGCTCACTCTAGCGCCTGGAGGATCGTCTCGCAACTCCTGGCAGGAAGAACGCTTAGCGCCGTCGGCTCCGGTCAGCGTGGACTTTCCGGCGTGCTTCGGCGAGGCGGCTGCTCGCTGCTTCCAGGGCTTGGTGGACGGAGAAAAGTTCCAACTGCAGGTTCTGGCCGAACTCACTCACGGGGTTGATCCGGCGGAGGAGCGCATCGGCCCGACGGGCAGCGCGGGTGACCTCGGACTCGATGTCGTGGAGTTGTGTTTCGAGGTAGTCGTGCAGGTCGGTCATTGCGAACGCTCCCGACGTGGCTGCCGGAACTGGTGCCACAGCCGCAAGGCGCGGCGGAGGAGCAGCCAGCGCAAGTGGAGGTGGGTCGCCACGAATGCTGCCAGGGTAGGATTGGCGCACAGGAGCGGTGCCTGCCAGCGGGAGAGCCGGGCCAGAGGGGGTTCCGGGCGGGCGAACCAGGGGCGCGGGGGAAGCTCAAAGCGCTCGAAACGTTCCCAGCGCCGGCCCTGGCGCTGCAGGACACTTCCTCCCGCCTCCTGGACGAGCAGGATACCGGCCGCGACATCCCACAGGTGCGGGCTGCCGAAGAGCGCCCATTGGAAGACCCCCGCCGCCGTCAGCGCCAGCTCGACCGCGATGCTCCCGAGAACGCGTGGTTCCCCGGGGGCGCGGCGCAGCGGCGGGTCGAGGCGGAACAGCCGAGGCCAGCTCCCGGGCACCGCGATCAGCGTCGCGGGCTCGGGGCGAGGGTTAGGCCGGACGGCGAGAGGGGTGTCTTCGCAGAAGGCGCCGCCACCCCGCCGCGCGTGGTAGACCGCCGGCCCGCCTGGTCCAGCGGGAGTATAGATGGCAGCAGCCACGGGGACGCGACGGTGCAGCACTCCGATCGAGACGGCCCAGAAGAGGAGACCGCACGAGTAGTTCGCGGTGCCATCGATCGGGTCCACCACCCAGAGGGTCGCGGGTAAGCCGGGGTGCTCCCCGGCGGCCTGTTCTTCGCCGAGCACGGCGTGGCGGGGAAAGTGTTCGTGGACGAGCGTGCGCAGGCGTGCTTCGACGGCCCGGTCGGCCGCGGTGACCGGGTTCCGCTGCCGCGCGTCTTTGAAGCTCACAGCGAGCTCGGGGGTGCGGAGGCGGCTTGCCAGCTCCCCGCATTCGCGTGCCCAGGTCCGCGCTGCCTCGGCGATCTCGGCAATGGTGGCAGGGTGGAGATCAGAGGTCACTCGCCGAACCCGTAGTACAGTTCCCAGTGTGGGATCACCCGCGGCATACGGGTGGTGTGGCTGAGCACGTCCAGGCGCTCGAAAAAGGTAGCCAGCTCCGCCCGGCTGATGAGGGGAGCGAGCGCAGCCTCGAGCTGGCCCCGCCGGAGCGGATCGCCTGCCAGGGACGCGAGGTCCTGCTGGAGCGCGCTGGGGATCGGCTCACCTACGAACTCCACCAGCACGGTCCGGTTCTTGAAGTCGGTGTGGAAGGTGAGGCCATTGTCGATGGCATAGAGCTTGCCATCGGTGGCAACCAGGCAGTGCTCAGCTTTGCGGTCGGCGTTGTTGGTGACAAGGTCGAAGAGGGCGACCGTCCAGAGGGCCTCGCGCCAGCGCTTGCGGGAGCACCAGAAGTTCCAGTGCTCATCCGGCTCGCAGTAGACCTGGAGCGAGCCGATACCATACGGCCCCTCGCGGGCCACGGTGGGGGGCACGATCCTCCAGCCGATGGCTTCCGAGACGAGATAGGCCGCCACCTCGCGGCGGTAGAGGGTGCCGTCGGGGAAATCCCACAAGCGCCGTTCGCCGCGCCGGGGCTTATAGATGGCAAGATGCTCCTCCGCACCGTAGCGCAGCACCACAGCGAAGGTCGCGTTCGACCCTGCTGGGACCCGACCGATGCCGACGATCTCCCCGCAACGCAGCCAGGCTGGCGACCGGTCCAGTTCCGCGGGCTGCATAGGACGATTGTACCATCGCTCCAGCGGGCTACGAGCAGCCAGGCAAGGGAGTGGGAGAGGCATTGCTTGCCGGATCCTGCATCGATATACTAGCGGGGCGCTTGTGTCCCCAAGCGAGTGGGCTGGCGGCGCAGAGGGAAGGAGATCACGCGGCGTGAACGTAGGAAAGGCCTTTAGTTATGTCTTTGAGGACCGCGAGTGGCTGAGCAAGCTCCTCTTCGGCGCCCTCTTTCAGCTCCTCTCGCTCGTCCTCATTGGTATCCCGTTCGTTGTTGGCTACTCCCTGGAGATCGTGCGTAACGTCCACCGCGGCGACCCGAACCCGCTGCCCGCCTGGACGAACCTGGGCGAGAAGTTCGTCGACGGACTGAAGTTGGTCGTTGCGGTGCTGATCTATGCTCTTCCCCTGTTCCTGCTGATCTGTTGTAGCACGCTGTTCCAGCAGATCGCAGCCCAGGGGGGCCAGAGTGGAGAGGTGCGAGCGGTCGCGGGCATCGCCGTGGCGTTCAGCCTGCTGTTGAGCTGTGTCCAGTTCCTCTACGCGCTCCTCCTCCAACTCCTGATGCCAGCGATCTATCTTCAGTACGCGCGGACCTCCAGCATCCCCGGAGCGCTGCGGGTCGGCGAGGTGATCGCGGTCATCCGCCGCGTGCCCGGCCCCGTGGTCCTGACCTTCTTGTCGCTCGGGGTGATTGTCTGCCTCATCGGCGTGTTTGTAACGAGCATCTACGCGGCCTACGTCAATGCCCACCTCTACGGTCAGGTCTGGCGCGAGTTCGACGCGCGGGCGGCGGTGGTCTAGGGAGCGGAAGACGCCCCCTGCTGGGGCGGGCCGCAGACCGCCGGGTGGGAAGCGAGGCTGCCGGCGAACGAGGGGAGTACGCGCCCGCGAAGAGAAGGGAGCACCAGCCCGCGAGACGGGCACGCCCGGCGAGCGCCCCTCACCGGGGTGAGCAGGGGGGAACCTCTCGCGAGGCGAGGCCGTTTGACCAGAGGGGAGCTATCCGGAGAGGAGGGATGCAATGCAGCCAACGGAGATCTCGCCGAATGATCGGCTCTGGGCCATCCTGAGCTATATCTTCGCCCCGCTTGTGGGCATCATCGTCCTGCTGATCGAGGAGTACAAGAACCGACCCTTTGTCCGCTATCACGCTATCCAGTCGATCGGCTTTGGGGTGGCCGTCATCGCGTACGCCATTCTCTTCACGGTCATCTACATCATCCTGACGGCCATTACCTTCGGGATCCTGGGGCTGTGCCTCTGGATCTTCTACTTCGCGCCGCTCGTCCTCGCGATCTACTATGCCTACCAGGCCTCCCAGAACCGCTACTTCACCATCCCCGGGCTGACCAACTTCATGGTCCAGCAGGGTTGGCTCACCGCCCCGCCTACTGGCTTCGCCTCGTAGCACGGGCAGGCGGCAGCATTCGCGGCCAACCTGAGCGCGACCTACTTGCCATGGGCGGTTGATCCTGCTACACCAGGGGTGATGCCACCACCTCGTCCGCCGCGCCCGGTCGTCCGCTGTGACCGCTGCGACAGCCCTATGATCGAGCACCACTGCAAGCTGGTGTGTCCCCGTTGCGGCTTCACCCGAGACTGCTCGGACCCCTAGCACCGGTCAGTGCAAGTTGACACCAGCCCCTTCCCTGCCTACCATCGCCAGCACCTGAGGGAGATAATGGCAGGTGCTGTTCTGGCGTGCTGGGCAAGCGGGGAAGGGAGCCCTGCCGGCAGTGGGCGCCGCGTTTCCGCGAGCAAGCCGAGGCGACCGGTATCTGGCTGCCTTCAGGCGGCCAGGCGGGCTCCAGACCCTACCGCGACCTCGCTTCCCTGGCAGGCGGCCAGCTGATGCCCCGCCTCTTTCGGGGCTGGTGGGTCGTCATCGGGGGGATTGGCATCCAAGCCACTCTGGCCGGCGTGCTCTACCAGGCCTACACCGCCTACGTTGTGCCGATGATGGCCGAGTTCGGCTGGAGCCGCACGGTCTTTGCTGGCGTCGCCTCCCTCCAACAGGTGGAGTTGGGGATCACCGGTCCCCTCCAGGGATGGTTGCTCGATCGCTTCGGAGCACGGGCGGTCATCCGGGTGGGGATCGTCATCGCGGCCCTTGGGCTTGTGCTTGTCAGCTTGACCCAGTCGATCCCGTGGCTCTATGGCTCCTTCTTCATCGCCTCGGTCGGGGCGACCTTAGCGGGCTATCTCAGCATCTCGACTGCCGTCGTGCACTGGTTTGAGCGGAAGCGGGCCCGTGCTCTCGGGTTGGTGAGCACCGGGATCAGCCTCGCGGGCATCCTGGTCGTGGTGGTGGCCTGGAGCCTGAGCACCTTTGGCTGGCGTGCCACTGCGCTCGCATCGAGCATGCTCCTGCTCGCACTCGGTCTACCGCTCGCCCAGCTGATTGCCGACCCCCCCGAGCGCTACGGCCTGCGGCCCGATGGTGGCCCACCATCCGCGCCAGCCGGCCAGGCGCACCTGCCAGCGGCGGAACCCGTCTTTACCCTCGGCCAGGTGCTGCGGACCCCGGCCTTCTGGCTGATCGCCTTTGGCCAGGCAGCAGCCCTGCTGGTCGTCGCCTCGGTCTCGGTGCACCTGGTTCCAGCGGTGAGCCAGGCGCTAGAACTACCGCTCCAGCTGGCGGCGACCGCTGTCACCCTGATGACGAGCGTTTCCCTGGTCGGGCAGCTGATCGGGGGAGTGCTGGGGGACCGCTTCGACAAGCGTGCGATCTGTGCCCTCGCGATGGTGGGGCACGCTGCGGGCCTGCTCGTCCTGGCGTTCGCGGTAGAGTTCTGGATGGTAGCCCTCTTTGCGCTCCTCCACGGGGGGGCCTGGGGCGTACGCGGCCCCCTGATGCCAGCCATCCGGGCGGACTACTTCGGTCGTGCCGTCTTCGGGAAAGTGATCGGGGTCTCCAACCTGGTGGTGATGCTGGGGAGCGTGGCTGGACCCCTGATTGTCGCCTCCTTTGCTGACCAGACGGGCAGTTACCGCCTCGGCTTCAGCGTGCTGGCCGTACTCTCGCTGGTCGGCTGCCTCTTCTTTGCCCTGGCGTCACCGCCCCGGCCACCCAGCTCACCTGCCCGCCACCCCAGCGCACAGCCAGCCCTGGCCCCGCTCGGCTACCACTCCACGCCACCGCCCTCGGGCTGACCGCTAGACGAGAGGTGGGCGCAAGCTACCGCGCCGCCATGCGGAGCGAGGAGCCGTCCTTGCCGCACTCAGGGGTGGTCAAGGGCTCGCCTGTTTGCTAGCATGGGAGTCGTCATGCGGAGCGAGAGGGTTCCCCTTGCCTGGCTGGCTCGCCTGCTCGTCCTCCTGAGCGCTCTCGCCGGGCTGGTGCTGCCGGCTGGCGCCCAGCAGGCCGAAGAGTTCGATCTCCCCAACGGGCGCTTCTTCACCCAGACCCGCGGGAATGCCCCGCCCGGCCTCGGCTATGCCGTGACCGATGCCAACGACATCCCCTTCTATACCTGGTTCCAGCGCTACGGTGGGGTGAGCGTGGTCGGCTATCCCGTCTCCCATCGCTTCCAATGGAAAGGGTTTGTCAGTCAGGCCTTCCAGAAGGTGGTCTTCCAGTGGAGACCGGACCAAGGCGGGGTGGTGATGTTCGTCAACGTCTTCGACGAGCTCGCCGCAGCGGGCAAAGATGGCTGGCTGACCGTGGTGCGCGAGGTGCCGACCGCGCTGAGCTGGGAAGAGGACCGCGGCAAGAGCTGGGAAGAGGTCGTCCGTAACCACTTCGCGCTGCTCGAGCGTGACCCAGCGATCAAGCAGGCCTTCTTGAGCGTGAGCGACCCAGTCACCCTCAACGGCCTGCCCATGGCCTACGAGGAGCGCCCGAATGTGGCCGTTCTCCGGGCCCAGCGGCGCGTCTTCCAGCGCTGGAAGGTGGACCTGCCGTGGGCCCGCGCCGGGCAGGTGACGATTGCCAACGGCGGCGACCTCGGCAAAGAAGCCGGGCTCTACCCCCAGGAGGCGATCACCCCGCGGGCACCCAATGAGACCCCGCAGCTCGTCGTGGCAGCGACCCCCACGCCGGTACCGATGGCCACGCCCACCCCGGTGGCCGTCAAGCCACCGACCGGCCCGACCCCGAACCCGCTCCACCCTGCGTGCGGGCGGCTGGAGCATGAGATCGAGAAGAGCTTGGCGAAAAATGCCACCATGGACGAGGGCTATACCAACGGCGTGCCCAACGGCTGGACCTGGTTCTCGCGCGGGAACGTCCGCTCGATCGAGGAGACCGGCTACGAGAAATTCGGGCGCGCCTCCTGGCTGATCGAAGGGTCGGGCGACTTCGTGGCCGGTGGCTATCAGGTGATCAGGGTGACGCCGGGCAAGTGGTACCAGGCCTTCTACGCCACCGCCCAGCAGGTGTTCGGTAACGGCCGGCGCGATGGCTCCCTTCCCCTGCTCCGCGAGATCGGACTGGACCCCACCGGGGGGACGAACCCGGATGCGCCCACCGTCGTCTGGGGGCGGGCGTCGGGCGGCCAGCCAGACAAGGATGCCGGCAAGTACGGCGGCTGGAAGACGATGGGGAACAACAACAATCCCCTCGTCAGTATGATCGCGGTGACGGACAAAATGACCCTCTTCATTCGCGTCCGCGGCTGGCCCGACGTCGACAACGGCAAGGCCTGGATCGAGTCGGTCCAGTTCTTCGAGGCCTGCGACCCTGCCTTCAAAAAGTGATTGCTGCCGTCATCTTCGACCTCGACGGAACCCTGATCGACAGCTTCGCCGGCATGATCGCAACCGCTCGCCAGGTGCTGGCCGAAGCCGGCTACCCCGAGGGCTTCACGCTCACGCTGGATGCACCCAATGATCGCTACGTGAACGACGAAGCCATCGCCACCGCCGTGGCGGGCTTCCTGGCGCGCATCGGCGTCAAGGTCACGGTCCAGGCGCGGCCGTTTGCCCTGCACAATGCGCTGCTCACCAAGGGCGACAGCGATTTCTACCTGTATGGCTGGGGTGTGCCCACCCACGACTCGGCCTATGTCTTCGACTACCTGGTCCACACCCGGGGCAAGAATCGTCTGGGCACCTGGAACATCACGGGTTACAGCAACCCGCAGCTCGATGCCCAGATCGAGTCGCTGTCCTCTGAAG